>JAISKH010000009.1 GCA_031261325.1 Oscillospiraceae bacterium | reverse complement strand
CTTTCACCGATCATTGACACCCGAACATAAAAATGAAAACTATTTTCAATTTGCCCCTTGACAATCATCGCAATCAATGCTAAAATGAAAAACACTTTCAGATTGTCGGAGGTGGCGGGAGATTGAGCAGACCAAAAGGCTACAACACCAAGCAGGGTGAGGCCGTTCTGTCATATTTTGCGGCGCGCGGCGATACGCATACGACTGTGGAGCAAATCGCCGATTACTTCGCGGATAATGAGATTCCGATTGGCGTTACAACGATTTATCGGCATATCGAAAAGCTCGAACAGCGCGGTAAAGTGCGCAAACTCGTCGTTGACGGCATCTCGGGCGCGTGTTATCAGTATGTTGACGAGCCTGAAAGCGATAGTTTTCATTTGAAATGCGAGCGTTGCGGAAAGCTGTACCGCTTAGATTGCCACAGCGTCGGCGAGTTTGAGAGTCACATTCTGAAAACACACGAGTTTCGTATTGACCCCGTTAAAACTGTGCTTTACGGGAAGTGCAAGGACTGTGTAAATATATAAAATTTGTTGCAAAAGGAGGCGCGGTTATGTGCTGTAATACAACTTCTCGATATATCAAACGGCACAAAATAGCGCGTTTACTCGCCGCGCTATTTTGCGTGTTTTTCATTGCCGCGCTTGCGCTTTCGTCCACGTTTATCCTCACTCACGCGAACCATGAGCACGACAATAACGGCGTGAATGGCAGTTGCGGCGCGTGCGCACATATTGTCGCTGCCGAAAACCTGTTAAAAACCATATCAACAGCCGTCGCAATTTCCGCATTTTCATTAGGAGTGCTGTATGCCGCTCTGCTGATGTTGAAGTTCGCGCGGTTCGGCATTGCAGAGAACACACTTATCGGCTTAAAAGTAAGACTGAACAACTAGATAATCTCCACGCAAGGGAGTTTTGCGCATGTTTCGGCGCATTCTTTCCTTGCGTTTTTGCGCTCAAAACACAAATTTGGAGGTTATCAATGAAAAAGTACATTTCCATCGCGCTTGCGCTACTGCTCATAATCGCCATATTCGCAGGTTGCGCAGCGAAAAGCAAGCCGGCAAACAACGAAAACACCGATAAACTCAGCGTTGTCGCGACAATATTCGCTCCGTTCGACTTCGCGCGGCAAGTCGCGGGCGACAACGCGGACGTTACAATGCTACTTCCGCCCGCGAGCGAAAGTCACAGCTTTGAGCCTACTCCGCGTGACATAATAACGATTCAGAACGCCGATGTGTTCATTTATGTCGGCGGCGAGAGCGACGATTGGGTGAACAACGTGCTCGATTCAATGGACACATCGAAAATGAAAATCGTCACGCTAATGGACTGCGTGGAGGTCGTCGAGGAGGAAGTCGTCGAGGGTATGCAAGAAGAAAGCGGCGAGCCCGAGAGCGAGGAACCCGAATATGACGAGCACGTCTGGACTTCGCCGCGCAACGCAAAGCTCATCGCGCAGAAGTTATCGGACACGTTTTGCGCCGTTGACCCGACTCGCGCCGACGCTTACAAAGCAAACACAGCGGCGTATCTCGCCGAGCTTGACGAGCTTGACGGGAAATTCCGAGCCGTGGTTGACGGAGCGACGCGTAAGACGCTCGTGTTCGGCGACCGATTCCCGTTCCGTTACTTCGCGGACGCTTACGGCTTGGACTATTTCGCGGCGTTCCCCGGTTGCTCAACCGAGACGGAAGCGAGCGCGGCGACCGTCGCGTTCCTAATCGACAAGGTTCGCGCGGAGCAAATTCCCGTCGTGTTCCACATTGAGCTGTCGAACGCGAAAATCGCCGACACACTCGCCGAAGCGACGGGCGCGAAAGTGCTTGAACTGCACGCCGCGCACAATATCAGCAAGGCGGATTTCGAGAGCGGCGTAACGTACCTTGACATTATGACGCAAAACTCGGACGCGTTGAGGGAGGCTTTGAACTAAAATGGTAATCGCTTGTCAGAACGCCGCCTTCGGCTATGAGGGCAACACCGCCGTCAGCGGACTGAATTTCACGGTCAACAGCGGCGACTATCTCTGCGTCGTCGGGGAAAACGGCTCCGGCAAAAGCACGCTGATTAAAGGCTTACTGCGGCTGAAAAGACCGCAATCGGGCAGCGTTCTGACGGGTGACGGCTTGCTTCCCGCCGAAATAGGCTACTTGCCGCAGCAGACCGCCGCGCAGAAGGACTTTCCCGCAAGCGCGCACGAGGTTGTGCTGTCCGGCAGAATGGGCGCGCGCGGAATTGCGCCGTTTTATTCGCGTCGCGACAAGTCGGTGGTAGACGAGAACTTGCGCTTGCTCGGCATTGAGAGCTTGCGTAACCGCTGCTACCGCGAGCTTTCCGGCGGTCAGCAGCAGCGCGTACTGCTCGCCCGCGCGCTCGTCGCGACGAAAAAGCTGTTGTTGCTTGACGAACCGACGGCGGGGCTTGACCCGACGGCGACCGCTGATTTTTACGAGCTGATTGCGAAGCTCAATCGCGGCGGCTTGACCGTTATTATCGTGTCGCACGACATTACGAGCGCGGTTAAATACGCGAGCCATATCCTGCACCTGCGGAAAAAGCAGCTGTTTTTCGGCACTACCGCCGACTACCTGAACTCGGAGACGGGGAAATTATTCGTCGGAGGTGCGTATAGTGATTGACTTACTGCTCGAAATGTTCTCGTACATGTTTCTCGTCCGCGCCGTCGTTGTCGGGCTGCTCGTGTCATTGTGCGCCGCGCTGCTCGGCGTAAGTCTCGTGCTTAAGCGGTACTCGATGATGGGTGACGGGCTGTCGCATGTCGGCTTCGGAACGCTCGCGATTGCGACGGCGATGAACGCCGCTCCGCTGACGGTTTCAATCCCGATTGTTGTTGCGGCGGCGTTCCTGCTGCTGCGAATCAGCGAGAACAGCAAGATTAAAGGCGATGCGGCAATCGCGCTGATTTCCACAAGCTCGCTCGCAATCGGCGTCGTCGTCATCTCGCTGACGACGGGAATGAACACGGACGTGTGCAACTATCTGTTCGGCAGCATCTTGGCTATGAGCAAGAGCGACGTAAATTTGTCAATCGCGCTCGCCGCCGTGGTTCTTGCGCTGTTCCTGCTATTCTACAACAAGATTTTCGCCGTAACCTTTGACGAGAATTTCGCAAAGGCGACGGGCGTGAAAACAGGGCTTTACAACATGATTATCGCGTTTTTGACCGCGATAACCATTGTGCTCGGAATGAGAATGATGGGTTCGCTGTTGATTTCGAGTCTCACCATTTTCCCCGCGCTCACGTCAATGCGCGTCTGCAAAAAGTTCAAGACTGTGACGGTTTGCTCCGCCTTTGTGTCGGTAATCTGCTTCTTTATCGGCGTGGTAATCAGTTACGTCTACGCAACGCCGACGGGCGCAAGCGTCGTCATCGTGAACATCGTCGCGTTCCTGCTGTTTTGGGCAACAAATTTAACTATCGGGAGGATTAAGAAATGAAAAAAGTGAACCTGCTGCTAATCGCCGCGCTACTGCTAATCGCGCTGTCGGGTTGTCAGGCTAAAGCGCCCGTGAACCAAACCGCGAAGAACGGCAACGGCACTCCCGCGCTGAACGTTATCCAAAACAGCGCGCCAACGTCCGCCGTGACTGCAACCGCCACGCCTGCAACCTACGACTTCTTCCCCGAAATGGACGAGGTGGCTGCCGCGAGAGACAGCGATGTTATTGAGATTAAAGAGAAAATGTTTGTCGCGCAGTCGAACGACGTTTATATCAACACGGAGGATTATCTCGGCAAAACCATAAAGTATGAGGGCATTTTCTACGAATACACCTCCGAGGGCACGGGCGTGACGTACTATTCGGTGTTTCGTTACGGTCCCGGCTGCTGCGGCTCCGACGGGAGTTGCGGCTTTGAGGTCATCTGGGACAACGAGTATCCGCAGCCCGACGATTGGGTTGAGGTCGTCGGCGTTTTGGAGGAATACGACGAGGGCGGGTTTACATACCTGCGACTCGCGTTAAGCTCGCTGACGGTGCTTGAAACTCGCGGCGCGGAATATGTGACGCAATAGGCGCAAAATTAAATGCCGCTCCGTTAATCAAACGGAGCGGCATATTTGTGCGTTCTATGCGCGAAACTTACGTGGTCGCTTCAATCAGACCGTTGTTGTCGAGCTTCGCAAGCTCCTTGACCTTATCGTAGTCAAGCCCAATCGCCGCCGTGATGCGCTCGCCGTATTCCGCGTCGGCAAGCTGGCAATGCACGGCGTGGCGGTACTTCACGTTGTCCGTGACGGACGCGATGTCCCCCGCGGTGTTCGCGACTAGAATCGCCTTTTTGTCCTCGGCGAGTAAACGCCACAGGTCGCCGCCCGCCTTGAAGTTGTCGTCGGTTGGGTCGTCCTTCGGGTCAAAGCGCCACATCGCGCCCTCAAGCGGCAGCGGCGGCTCCGCAACCTCTGGCTGCGCCGACCAATAACCCTCGCTGTTCGGCGTGTAGCCCGGCGCGCGCCCATAGTTTCCGTCGGTGCGCATTTGCCCGTCGCGGTGGTACTCGTTGACCTCAACCTTTGCGCGGTTCACGGGAATGTGGTTGTAGTTCACGCCCAAGCGATAGCGTTGCGCGTCGCCGTAGGCGAACAGTCTGCCTTGCAGGAACTTATCGGGCGAGAAGCCGATGCCCGGCACGACGTGCGCCGGTGTGAACGCGCTCTGCTCGACCTCGGCGTAGTAGTTCTCGGGGTTGCGGTTCAACTCGAGCACGCCGACTTCTATCAGCGGGAACTCCTTGTGCCGCCAGATTTTTGTGATGTCAAACGGGTTTTCGTAGTGGCTCTTCGCCTGCTCCTCCGTCATGACCTGTATCGAAACCGTCCAACGCGGGAAGTCGCCCTTTTCGATTGCGTCGAACAAATCCTTGCCGTGGAACTCGCGGTCAACGGCGTTAATCTGCCCCGCTTCCTCGTTCGTCAGGTTCTTAATCCCCTGCTGCGTGATGAAATGGAACTTGCACCACACGCGCTCGTTCGCCGCGTTGTACAGCGAGAACGTGTGCTCACCGAAGAAGTGCATGTTGCGGAACGACGCGGGAATGCCTCTGTCGCTCATGACGATTGTGCGCTGGTGAAACGTTTCGGGCAGCAGCGTCCAGAAGTCCCAGTTGCTCTGCGCGGAACGCCGTCCCGTGCGCGGGTCGCGCTTAACGGCGCGGTTCAGGTCGGAAAAGTCATGCACATCGCGGATAAAGAACGTCGGCGTGTTATTCCCCACCAAATCCCAGTTGCCCTCGGCGGTATAAAACTTTGTCGCCACGCCGCGAATGTCGCGTTCGCAGTCCGCCGCGCCCCGCTCGCCGGCCACGGTGGAAAAGCGCGTAAAGGTCTCCGTAACCGTCCCCGGCTGCAGCACTTTCGCTTTTGTATATTGGGAAATGTCGCCCGTCACGGAAAACGTGCCGTACGCGCCCCAGCCCTTGGCGTGCATCCGGCGCTCGGGGATGACTTCGCGGTTAAAATGCGCCATTTTCTCCAT
>JAISKH010000002.1 GCA_031261325.1 Oscillospiraceae bacterium | reverse complement strand
CCCTTTCTTGCGTAAGAAAGGGGGCGCCGTCCGCGTAGGACACGGAACTCGCCCGCGCCGACGCGCGAAACGTCTTTTCAGGCGGGCGAGTGCAACGCGCAAAAGTGCCGCGCGGCGGGACGGGGGGAACAATGAGAGTGCCGCCAAAGGCGGCACCCACATTATTTCCTCCCGTGAATGAGTCGCGACAGGTGCTTGTACAACAAAAATGTCATAAGACAAATAACAACGCCTTTCATCAGGTTGAACGGCACCACGGAGAGCAGCACAACGTCAAACTTGCTGTCCACCGCGGGAATGAGCTTGGCGCACATCTGAACGATGGCGGCGATGCCCTCATCTACGCTCTTTGCGAAGAACTGCGCGAAGAACGGCAGAAGCACGAAGAAGTTCATGAACGCCGCGCCGACCGCCATGACGACAATGCCGACGACGATGCCGATGACCGCGCCGCTGCGCGATTTGCGGCGTTGGTAGACGAGACCGGCGGGGACGACGAGCGCGCAACCGACGACGAAGTTCGCAAGCTCGCCAATTCCACCCGTCGAGGTGCGGAGCAGATGGAATACATTCTTAATCAGCTCAATCGCGATACCCGCGATAGGTCCGAACGAGAACGCGCCAATCAAAGCTGGCAGGTCTGAGAAGTCGAATTTCAGGAAGCTCGGGAAAATCGGTAAGGGGAAATCCAGAAACATAAGTACGGCGGAAACGGCGGAGAGCATTGCGCAAACGGTCATTACGCGGAGATTTACGCTGCCTGCGTGTCGGGTTTTGGGTTGCATGGTCGGTACCTCCAAAAATAAAAATCACACCCGAAAACTTGCGACCGAGACGTTAAGTCCCGACGCGCGGCCTTCCAAGGTGCGAAATAATCTTCTTCCTTCCAGACTATACTGTCGGTATCGGAATCTCACCGATTCATGCGCGCAAGCGCTCGCGGAACTCGTCGGCTTAACAGCCGCATCACCGCCGGTCGGGAATTACAACAAACTCGCTTGGTTACGTCTGCCGTCACCCTGCCCCGAAGACCCATATTCAAATGTCCTGTCCATTGTAGCACGCGGCATATAACTTGTCAACAGGCGAAATTTATACAATATTTGTCAATTCACCTTTGACAAACGGGAAAATTGCGGGTAAAATGTGTTCATCAGGATATGAGGTGATGATATGCAAAGGGTAAGAGCCGCGCGCGCCGTGACATGCTGCTTCTCCGGGTACCGACCGGAAAAGCTCCCGTGGGGTTATGACGAGGACGACGAGAGGTGCCGCGTACTGAAGGGCAAGCTGTACGACCTTGCGGAAGCCGTCTACGTCTCGGGGATACGGCACTTTATCGTCGGCATGGCGTGCGGCAGCGACATGTATTTTTGCGAACAGCTACTGCGCTTGCGGGAGGAGAAGCCCGACGTTACGATTGAGGCGGCAATCCCCTGTGAGGGACAGGCGACGAACTGGGCGGAGGGCTTGCGCAACCGCTACTTCGCGCTGGTCAGCCGCTGCAACCTTGAGACGCTCGTTTCAAAGCAGTATACATACGACTGCATGAAAAAGCGCAACCGCTACATGGTTGACAGGTCGTCGATGATTATAGTAGTGTACGACGGCAAGTTCGGCGGCACGATGTACACGCGCAGATACGCCGCGCAGCAGGGACTTGAGATTATCGACATAATGCCGTGAATTTCAGTCAAGCCACAAATCAATTTCCCACAGCTCGGGCTGTTCCCAATGCTTTAGGCAGGTCTCAACGAGACTGTCCTCAACATATAAGTAGTCGCCGCAATGATATTCCGCGTTGCGCTTGTCGATTCTGCGCCGCCACGCATCGTCGGATATATCCAAGCATAAGCACATCGGCGGCATATATTCAAGGAAAACGCGGCTGTGATTCAATCGGCGGTTGAGCGATAACCCCCGCGGCTAACGTGTGCGGTTATTGAAACGCGCGGTATTTGCTGTATGATTACAGCAGAACCGCGGTTAATTTATTTTAGGGAGGAACTGCACAATGGCGATAGACACCAACAAGGTCGGCGCGCACATTGCCGCGCTGCGCCGCGCGAAAGGATTAACGCAGAACGAGCTTGGCGAGCGACTGCAAATCTCGTTTCAAGCCGTTTCCAAGTGGGAGCGCGGCGAAACGCTGCCCGACACGGCAATCCTGCCGGAGCTTGCCGCCGCGCTTGAGACGACGATTGACAGCATACTGAGCGGCGGCGCTCAGGCGCTCCGTTTCAAGGGAAAGCTAAACGCTAAGGACATGCGCGAGGGCGTGGACGCTCTGCGCCGCGTCGGGTTCCTGCTCGGCGAGCAAAACCCGATTTACCGTTACGCGATTGAGGGCGTAAGCGAGAAGCTGAACACCGACGTCGCCGCCATGCTCGCGGACGATTTCCTGCGCGAATGCCTTGTGGCGGAAGCGATAATTCAAAACCTCATGGCGGGCTATTACTTTGACATGGCGGAGGTGCGGACTGCGTTTCGACACGAAAAGTGGTACAACACCGTGCGCGAATACGCCGCGCGGTACGCCGCAACCTAAACTGAAAACCCGCGAATACGGACAAATTGAGCGCGAATAAACTTTAGCAATTCCTGAAATAAGAGGTGTTGCTTATGGTTTCCTTCGCGCTCGCGCTGTTTTTGACCAGCCCGTTCCTTATGCTGCGCATGTCCGACGGCGGCGGCTCATTCCCGAAGCCGCTTTCCCCCGAGGAGGAGCAGCATTACCTGAAGCGGCTCGCCGAGGGCGACGAGCAGGCGCGCGGCGTACTAATCGAGCGCAACCTGAGACTGGTGGCGCACATCATGAAGAAATATTACACCAAGGTTGAGGACCAGGACGACCTGATTCAAATCGGCACAGTCGGGCTGATTAAGGGCATCTCGACGTTCAAACCGGACAAAAACGCGCGGCTCGCGACTTACGCCAGCCGCTGCATACAGAACGAGATACTCATGTACTTTCGGACGCAGAAAAAGATGGCGGGCGACGTGTCGCTGTCCGACTCGATTGACACGGACACGGACGGCAACAGCCTGTCGCTGATGGACATCGTGAGCGTGCCGGACGACATGCTTGACAACATCAGCGCGCGGGAAACGCGCGAGCGTCTTGCGCGTTACATCGCGGAGGGGCTTACGCCGCGTGAAGCGGAGATTATCGCCATGCGGTACGGGCTTGGCGGGCGGCGCGCGGGCACGCAGCGCGAAATTGCCAAGGAGTGCGGCATATCGCGGTCATATGTGTCGCGCATCGAGAAAAAAGCGTTGGAAAAGCTGAAAAAATGCTTTGAGGACGCGGATTTTCAATAGGGGAGTGCGGGCGAAAAAAGTGGCGCGACAAGCTTTTGTCGCGCCGAGTGGAGAGGAATTAACATGTTTGCGGTCGCCGTCGGCGGCGCAAATCGCCAAACCTGAACGGCGTGGGCAAACCCGAAAGTAAGCGGAATAACGCGGGCGACTCGCTACAGCAAGTCACCAAGCCGCAGAACGTTGTACACCATGACGGCGACATCGCCGCGCGGCGCGGGCGACGACGGCATAATCTCCATCGCGTCGTCAGACAGCACGCCCGAACTGTAACAGAACGCAAGCGACTCGCGCGCCCAATCGGAAACGGCGCGGTAATCGTCAAAAAGCGCGAGCGTGAGCGTAATCTCGCTCCCCGCGCGGTCGGTGTCTATGCCGCAGAGCTTCGCGGCGCGCGCCACCATGACGGCGGCTTCCTCGCGCGTAATAATCCCGTCGGGGTTAAAAGCGTTCGCGCTCACGCCCTTGACAATGCCGTATATATACGCGGTATTCACGCCGCTGTGGAACCAATGTCCCGCGCGCACGTCCGCAAACGGGTCAACAAGCTTGGGCGGCGGCGACGGTAGCCCGAGCGCGCGCGCCGTAATGACGGCGAATTCCGCGCGTGTCATCGTGTCGTCGGGGCTGAAGCCCGTCGGCGTTTTGCCGTTAACAATGCCGCGCGCCGCGAGAGCCTCAACAGCCGCCTGACAGGGCAACCCGCGCACGTCCGCAAACGTCGCGCCGCTCACGGTCACGGGTTGGCGCGTAACGTCCTTGTGCCGCGCGGTCGAACCCGAAGTATCCTGCGGAGCTTTGCGGGCGGGCACGTCGCTGAAATTAAAGGTGCCGACGCGTCCGCTTTCCGCGCGCCGCACGCTGTCGAGCGCGATTAACGCCTGTTCCGCCGTCATAAGCGTAGTCGTGCCTGTTTGCAGGTGGTTGAAGCTGCCGTCGTCATTGCCGTAGGCGAGCAGCGCGTCAAGCAAGGTAACGCCGTTCTTGGTAAACCGCTTGTCGCTCGGCGAAATGCCGACTGCCGACAGCGCGAGCAAAACCTGCGCCGCGCTCTCGGAATTTGCCGCCTCACGGCTCGTATAGCCGCCGTCGTCGTTCTGCACCTTTGACAGAAACGCAATCGCGCGGTCAATCGCCCTTGCAACCTCCGGCGTATCGCGGTACGGCGCGAGAGCCTGCACCGCCATGCCCGTAACGTCGGGGTCCGGCGGCTGATTCGCGGCTGTCGCCGCGTCGCCCGTCAAGTTGAACCGCCCGTCGGGCAATTGGCGGCGCAGTATTTCTGCAATGTACAGCTCGCGCGTCGCTTGCGTCTTTGCGGCGCGATTCGCGGGAATCGGCAAGCCCGAAGCGTCGAGCGCGATTAGCGCCCAAGCCGCGCCGTTAATCCCCTGCGAAACGGTCTTGTCGAAGTCGCCCAGCGGGAGCGTCAGGTCATACCCCGCAACGTCGCGCGGGTCGTAACCCGCCGAAGCGAGCGCGAGTATAACGCGCGAATACTCGGTATATTTGCGGTCACTAAGCACGCCGCCGTGCGCGCGCAGGAATTTCGCAACATCATTATAATAGCCGTCAAAGTACCCGTCGGGCACGGCGTAACCCGTTCGCGCGAGGGCGAGAACCGCCCATTCCGCCCCGCCGTCGCAGGTCGGCGCGGGAACCGCCAGCGCGATGTAAGACGCGGTTTTCAGCGAGATTGCGGCAACGTCATACGCGCCCCGAACCGACATGAGCGGCAAAGCGGTCAGCGCGAGGAGCAGCGCGGTTACGCGTCTGTGTACTTTCATCGTCAATCTCACCTTTCGTGTAATTTGCGCGCAAATAAAAATCGCGCTCGGGATAAACTCCGAGCGCAATTGAAAATCAGTCAAAGCAAGCAAAAAAAGCTTCGCTTCAGAACTCGCCCGGAGTAGGCAGGCAGTTATAGCGTCCGCCATGTATCTGACTTATCCCGAGCCTAAGGCGCGGGAATCACAGTGACCCTCTCGCGGGGATTCGCACCCCATTCCATGTCCTGCCGCCGAAAAAATTGTAAACATAAACCGCAAATTCGGGCGACGCGGAAGCTAAAATATTAAGTTAAGAGGTATTTTATACTAAATGTCGTGCCTTGTCAATAGCTTGAGCACAAAAATACGCGAAAATTACGAGCGGCGGCATTTATTCGCATATACTATAGAAATATCGCAAATATATTACGCCCAAGCACACAAATTTGCTTGTATTCCACGTCGGCGTGTGATACTATGTCGATGTCTGAATTAACTTATATTCCCGATTGGAGAATTGCATGAACAAGAATAAAATCGCCATAGTTGTCGATTCCTGCACGGACGTGCCCCCGGAGATAATT
>JAISKH010000091.1 GCA_031261325.1 Oscillospiraceae bacterium | reverse complement strand
TGTTGTTTATTCTCAAAGGAGATTTGCTCGCCTATCCGGCGGGGACCCCCTTTCTTATGCGAGAAAGGGGGGAAAGCGCATTTAAGAGGGGGCAAGCCCCCTCTTAAAAATCACCCCCATAGCTAGGCGCAAACCAATTGCGGCGTTACGGGCAGTAAGTATAAACTGGGGATTGCATGCTGCCACTTGGCAAGGATAAATCGTTGCAACATTGACAACTTCGCGCGAGCGAGCTTGCACTCATGTTTGAACTTGTTCCGCGCTGTAGAACCTATCATTTGCGATAGCGACTGGAGACTTTAGTGCTCTGAGAAGCAGGGGATTCTCAAGGGGGCGCAGCCCCCTTGAGTGCGCTTTCCCCCCCTTTCCCGCATTGGAAAGGGGGCGCCGCCCGCGTAGGGCAAGCGAATCTCCATAGAGAATGAAAAAATAACAAGAAATCTAATACAGCAGAGCGCGGCGTTACGCGCAAAAGGTGCCCTGCGGGGGACGCGGGGAACAAGGAGTGGTAAAATAAAAAGACCGCCCAAGTGGGCGGCTTTTCATTATACCAGTTCTATTACCGCGACTTCGGCGGCGTCGCCGCGGCGGGGACCGACGCGCGTGATGCGCGTATATCCGCCGTTGCGCTCCGAGTATGATGGCGCGGTCGTCGCGAACACCTTCGTCACCACGTCCTCACGCGTGATGAATCCCAACGCCTGACGGCGCGAGGCGAGCGTGTTCTTCTTGCCGAGCGTAATCATCTTCTCGGCGAGGGGTCGAATCTCCTTGCAGCGCGTGACGGTTGTCACCAGCCTCCCCGTGTCGAGGAAATCGGTGACCTGCTGGCGGAGCATCGCAAGACGGCGGTCTGTCGTCTTGCCGAGTTTACGTGTGCCGGGCATAGTCAAAACCTCCTATTGGTTAATCTAATCTGACAGCGCGCCTAATTTTACGCGTTGTCGTCGTTCATCAGGGAAAGACCCATTTGGTCAAGCTTATGGACAACCTCCTCAAGCGACTTGCGCCCGAGGTTTCTGACCTTTATCATTTCGTCCTCTGTCTTTGAAATCAAGTCCTCAACCGTGTTGATGTTCGCGCGCTTTAAGCAGTTAAAGCTGCGGACGGACAGGTCAAGCTCCTCAATCGTCATTTCCAGAACCTTGTCGCGCGCCGCGTCCGTCTTTTCAATGACGATGGAGCGACTTCCCGCCGTGTCGGACAAATCCGTGAACAGCGCGAAATGGTCACAGAGGATTCGCGCGCCGAGACTCAGCGCGTCCCGCGCGGAAATCGTCTTATCCGTCACAACCTCGATTGTAAGCTTGTCGAAGTCGGTCACGTTGCCGACGCGCGTGTTCTCAACCGTGTAGTTGCACTTGAGCACGGGCGCGAAGTTGGAGTCTATCGCGATAACGCCGATAATCGGCTGCGCGAGCTTGTTGCGCTCGGCGGAGACGTAGCCCCGCCCGTGGTCAAGCGTCATCTCAAGCCGCAGGGACGCGTCCCGTGACAGCGTTGCGATATGCATGTCGGGGTTGAGAATCTCAACCTCGCCGTCAGGCGTAATGTCGCCCGCCGTGACCACGCCCTCACCCGCCGCCTCAAGATAAATTGTCTTTGTCTTGGGCGCGTGCAGCCGCGCGAGCAGACCCTTGATGTTAAGGATTATCTCCGTCACATCTTCCTTGACGCCGGGAATCGTTGTGAACTCATGCTGCACGCCCGCGAATTTAACGGTCGTGACCGCCGTGCCGGGGAGCGACGACAGCAATATTCTGCGCAATGAGTTACCCAGCGTCGTGCCGTATCCGCGCTCCAGCGGCTCTATAACATAAAATCCGTGGTGCTCTTCTCCCGGTGTTTCAATGCACTCAATGCGCGGACGTTCAATTTCTACCATATATACCCTCCTTCAAATCTCGGCTTATCAAGCCGGAATACAGCCTTCCAACATGAGGGTGTCAGGTTACTTGGAGTATAGCTCGACGATGAGCTGCTCCTCGACCGGCAGGTCGATGTCCTCGCGCGCGGGGACGCCTGTGACCTTCGCGGACAGGGAATTTGCGTCGTATTCAAGCCACTTGGGCGGGTTGCGGAACGCGTTCGCTTCGATAACGTTCTTAAACTTGTCAAGAGAGCGGCTGCCCTCTTTAAGCGCAATCGTCATGCCGGGCTTTACGAGATAGGAGGGGATATTAACCTTGCGCCCGTTAACCGTGAAGTGTCCGTGCAGGACGAGCTGGCGCGCTTCCGCGCGGCTCATCGCAAAGCCGAGACGGTAAACGGTGTTGTCAAGGCGCGTTTCAAGCAGGGAGAGCAGGTTTTCGCCCGTCTTGCCCTTCTTCTTGCTGGCGATTTCAAAATAGCCGCGGAACTGCGACTCAAGCACGCCGTAGTAACGCTTCGCCTTTTGCTTCTCGCGCAGCTGCGTGCCGTATTCGGAAACCTTGGTGCGCCCCTGTCCGTGCATTCCGGGCGCGTATTCGCGGCGGGAAACGCCGCACTTGTCTGTGTAGCAGCGGTCGCCCTTGAGGAACAGCTTCTGCCCCTCGCGGCGGCACAGGCGGCAAACCGCATCGGTATATCTTGCCATATTCGTTTACCTCCTTAAACTCTGCGACGTTTGGGCGGGCGGCAACCGTTGTGCGGTATGGGCGTCACGTCCTTAATCATCGTCACTTCAAGCCCCGCCGATTGCAGAGCGCGTATCGCCGCCTCACGTCCCGAGCCGGGACCCTTGACGAACACTTCAACCGTTTTCAGTCCGTGCTCCATCGCGGCTTTCGCGGCGGTTTCGGCGGCGGTCTGCGCGGCGAAGGGCGTGCTCTTGCGGCTGCCCTTAAAGCCCATTTCGCCGGCGGACGCCCATGAAAGCGCGTTGCCGTGCGTGTCGGTGATTGTCACCATTGTGTTGTTGAAGGAGGAACTGATGTGCACCGCGCCCCGTTCAATATTTTTCCGTTCGCGGCGTCTTGTCCTTACCTTTTTACCCTTAGGTGCTGCCATAATATCGCTCCTCCCTTACTTCTTCTTATTGGCTATCGTCCGCTTCGGACCCTTGCGGGTACGGGCGTTCGTCTTGGACCGCTGCCCGCGAACGGGTAGTCCCCGACGATGGCGAAGTCCGCGATAGCTGCCGATTTCGGTCAGTCGCTTGATGTCCAGCGCGACGGTGCGGCGCAGGTCGCCCTCAACGGTATACTGCTTGTCGATGACTTCGCGGAGCGCGGTCTCCTCCGCCTCGGTCAGTGCTTTAACACGCGTGGAGGGGTCGATGCCCGTTTCCTCAAGGATTTTCTTCGCGCTCGTCCGTCCGATGCCGAACACATAGGTCAGCCCGATTTCGATGCGCTTGTCTTTGGGTAGGTCTATACCCGCAATTCTCGCCATTTAATCTAGTCCTTTCATTGTAAGTCCGCTAGTCTTTTGCCGCCATACTTAGCCGCAGGGCGTGCGGTTACCGCCCGTCTTTCGTCCTTCAATTGTCAATTGTCAATTGTTAATTGTCAATTGAAGTTAGCCTTGTCTTTGCTTGTGCTTGGGGTTCTCGCAAATCACCATAACCTTGCCGTGACGCTTGATGACCTTGCATTTTTCACACATGGGTTTAACCGAAGGTCTGACTTTCATGTACCACACCTCTTTCTGTGTATTGCCTCGGGTTTCGGGAGAAACGTCCCCCGCGTCCACAATTGTTCATTGTTAATTGTTACTTGTTAATTGTAAAATCGCCGCGCGATTTTACTTGCTCCGCCATGTAATGCGTCCGCGCGTCAGGTCATACGGCGACATTTGCACCGTTACCTTATCGCCCGGGACTATTCTGATAAAGTTCATTCGGAGCTTGCCGGAGATATGCGCAAGAATCGTGTGCCCTTTTCCGATGTCAACCTGGAACATCGTATTAGGCAGCGACTCAACTACCGTGCCCTCAAGCTCAATCATGTCTTCTTTTGCCATTTACATACCTCCCTCTTCCCCATTTGCCACTGCTTCCGTTGCCGTAATCGCCGACGAATCGCGAAACTCCGTGAGTGCCCGCCGCAGCTCCGCGTTTGTAACGCGGTCGCCGTTGCGCAGCTTTTCCGTGAGGTTCGTGTCACGCCGCGAGACGAGCGCGACGTGCTTGCGCTTTTTGCGTTTCGGCTTTTCCAGCTTTCGCGTCTTACCGTCCGCCAGCGAGACGAAAATATCGTCCGCCGCGACGACGAAGAAGCTCGCGCCCGCGTCGTGCCCGCGCAGGGACTGTACAATATCGGAAACTTGTATACCCGCGTTGCGTATATCACCATTCTCCATAATCATACACCCTCGCTGTTCGCCGCAACCGAAACCGCAACGCCGACATTGTGCGGCGTGAGTATCTCGGGCTGTCCGTCCGTAATGAGAACTGTGTTCTCATAGTGCGCGGACAAGCTGCCATCCCGCGTGACAATCGTCCACTTGTCGGCGAGCTGGCGAATCGCTTGCCCGCCGAGATTAACCATCGGCTCAATCGCGATTGTCATGCCGCGGACAAGTCTCGGGTCGCCGCCGCGCCGCGGGTTTGCGATGAAGTTCGGCACCTCGGGAGCCTCGTGCATGTCGCGTCCCACGCCGTGCCCGACGTATTCGCGAACGACCGAGCAGCCGTTCTTTTCAGCATACTCCTGAACAGCGCGCGAAATATCGCTGATTCTGTTGCCCGCTCGCGCCTGTTGCAGTCCCGCGTAAAAGCTCTCGCGCGTCACGTCAACGAGGTGCCGCGCTTCCTCCGTGCCGTCTCCGACGATGAAGGTCGCGGCGCAGTCGCCGACGTAACCGTCGTATGTCGCGCCCACGTCGATACTCACAACGTCGCCGTCCTTAAGCTTGCGCACACCGGGAATCCCGTGGATAATCTCGTCATTCACGGAGACGCAAATGCTCGCCGGGAAGCCGCCGTAGCCCAGGAAAGTGGGGGTCGCGCCTTGCGATACAATAAAATGCTGTACCGCCTTATCAATCTTTTGCGTCGTCACGCCGACGGCTATCAGTTCACCCGCGAGGTTAAGTGCCGCCGCGGTAATCTTGCCCGCCTTGCGCATTTTCTCTATTTCACCCGGGGTTTTGAGTTTAATCATCTCATAGCCCCAAAGTCTCGAAGATAACGGCGGTCGTCGCCTCCACGCCGGGGCGATTATCCACCGACTTCAGCTTGCCGCGCTCGGCATAAAAGCCCTTGAGCGGTTCCGTCTCCTCATGATACACGCGCAGACGGTTTTTGACCGCTCCGGCTCGTCGTCCTTCCGGATTGTTAAGCCGCCGCCGCATGTGTCGCATACGTCCTCCGCCTTGGGGGGCGCGTGCTTAACATGAAACGTCGCGCCGCACGACGGGCAGGAGCGTCTGCCCGACATGCGTTCGATAATCTCGTCGTCGGAAATCTCGATTGACAGCGCGGTGTCGATTGCGACGCCCGCCGCTTCGAGAGCTTCCGCCTGCGGCAGCGTGCGCGGCATACCGTCGAGTATATAACCCGCCGCGCAGTCCGCCTCCGCCAGCCGCTCGCCCATGATTCCGATGATAACCTCGTCGGGCACGAGCGCGCCCGCGTCCATAAACGCTTTCGCTTTCAGCCCGATGGGAGTGCCGTTCTTAACCGCGGCGCGGAGAATGTTACCCGTCGAAATCGTCGGCACGCCGAGCTTTTTCGAGAGAACCTCCGCCTGCGTGCCCTTGCCCGCGCCCGGTGCGCCCAATAATATCAGCTTCATACGCCACACACCCCTTTATTCAAGGAAGCCCTTGTAGCCGCGCTGCATCGTGTGCACCTCAAGCTGCTTAATCGTCTCAAGCGCGACGCTGATTACGATGATAATCGACGTACCGCCGAGGGAAATGCCGCTTGATGCCGCCGTCGCGGAGAACTTTGAGATGATAATCGGCACTATCGCGATAATCGCGAGGTAAATCGCGCCGAACAGGGTAATCTTCGTCAGCACGCGCTGGATAAACTCGCTCGTCGGGCGTCCCGGACGGATACCGGGGATAACGCCGCTGTTCTTTTGCAGGTTCTTCGCGACTTCAATCGGGTTAAACTGAATCGTCGAATAGAAGTACGAGAAGAATACAATCAGCGCGAAGTACAGGATAATGTAAATCCAGCTCGTCGTGTCAAACGCCTTGATGAACGCCGCATCTTGCCACTTCGGGACGAACGCCGCGATTGTCGCGGGAATGGAAGCCATGGACTGCGCGAAGATAATCGGCAGAACGCCCGACATGTTGACCTTTATGGGCAAATGCGTCGTCTGTCCGCCGTAGGACTTGCGCCCGACGACCTTCTTCGCGTAGTGAATCGGAATACGCCGCTCCGCGCTCGTAACGACCACAATCAGCACCATGATGGCAAGCGCGCCGATAAGCATGAGGACGTAAATCCACCACTTGCCGGGGTTCGTGCCGATGTCGCTGAAGATATTCGCAACCTGCGACGGGAAGCGCGAGACAATGCTGATGAACAGTATGACCGAGATGCCGTTGCCGACGCCGAACTCCGTTATCTGCTCGCCCATCCACATGAGCAGGGTTGAGCCCGCCATGAAGGAGCCGATGATAACAAGCGGCGCCCACGCCGTCAATGCAGCCTCGGGATTCAGGAAACCGTTCGAGCTGATAATCACGTAATAGCCGTAGCCCTGAAGCAGAGCGATTGCGACGGTGGAGTACCGCGTGATGCGCTCGAGCTTGTTCTTGCCCTCTTCGCCGCCGTCCTTTTGCAGACGCTCCAGCGCGGGAATCGCGATTGTCAGCAGCTGAATGATGATGCTCGCGTTGATATACGGCTGAATCGACATCGCGAATATACTCGCGCGCTCCAGCGCGGAGCCGGACATCGTGTTCAGCAGTCCGAGGATTGTGTTTCCGCGCGAGGTGAAGTAGCTGCTGAGCAGCGCGGTGTCAATGTACGGAACCGTAACCGCGTTGCCGAGTCGGTAGAGAAAGACGATAAAGAACAGAAACAGGAGCTTCTTGCGAATATCGTCCAGTCTCCACGCGTTGCGGATTGTTTGCAGCACTTATACCACCTCAGCCTTTCCCCCCGCGGCTTCTATCTTTGCCTTCGCCGACGCGGAAAACGCCGTCGCCTTAACTGTGAGCTTTTTGGTGATTTCGCCCTGCGCGAGAATTTTAACGCCGTAGCCGTTGCCGGAGATAACCCCCGCGGCAAGCAGCTCGCCCTCGCTGACGACCGCGCCGTCGTCAAACAGCTCCAGGTCGCGCACGTTTATCGCCTCAGGCGGTTTCGCGAAAATGTTGTGGAAGCCGCGCTTCGGCACGCGACGGGCAAGCGGCATCTGACCGCCTTCAAACCCGATGCGAACGCCGCCGCCGCTTCTCGCCTTTTGTCCCTTGTGACCGCGTCCGCCGGTCTTGCCGTTGCCGGTGCCGGGGCCTCTGCCGCGCCGCTTGGAAGAATGGGTACTGCCCGGCACGGGAGAAAGTTCGTGAATTTGCATAACTACGCCCTCCTTATTCTTCGGTTACGGAGATAAGATATTTGATTTGCTCTATCTTACCTCTCGTTTGGGGGTTGTCGGGCTGCGTCTTCTCACGACCGATTTTGGTCAGCCCCAGTGACTTTGCGGTCGCGATATGCTTATCGTGCCTGCCGTTTAAGCTCTTTATGAGCTTGATTTTCAGATTCGCCATAATGCAAACCCTCCTATAACTCTTCGACGGTCTTGCCGCGAACCTTTGCGACCTGCGCCGCGTCGCGCAATGACCGCAAGCCAACCATCGTCGCCTGTACCACATTCGCGGGGTTATTGCTGCGCAGGCACTTTGTGCGTATATCGGAAATGCCCGCCGCCTCTACCACGGCGCGAACCGCGCCGCCGGCGATAACGCCCGTTCCGGGAGGTGCCGGCTTGAGCAGAACTCTGCCCGCGCCGAACTCGCCCGTGACCTCGTGCGGAATGGTGGAGCCAGTAATTGTAATGGTGACGATGTGCTTCTTCGCGTCCTCAATACCCTTACGTATAGCCTCCGAAACCTCGCCCGCCTTGCCCAGTCCGAAGCCGACGCGTCCCTTACCGTCCCCCACCACGCAGAGCGCGGAGAACTTGAAGATGCGTCCGCCTTTAACAGTCTTTGAAACGCGGTTCAGGGAAACCACTTTCTCCGAGAACTCGCTCTGAATCTCGTCGCGGTTGTCGCGGCGATTGCTGTTGCGGTTGTCACGGCTGTTGCCTGTGTTATTCGGTGTATAAGCCATAATGTTGTTTCCTCCTCCCCGTTAAAATTCGAGTCCGCCCTCGCGGGCACCCTCGGCGAGAGCCTGCACGCGCCCGTGGTAAACGTAACCGCCACGGTCGAACACAACACCCACGATACCTTTTGCCTTGCCGCGCTCCGCTATTGCGACGCCGACCTTTTTCGCGGCTTCCTTGTTGGAGCCGGAGCCGTCGAAGTCCTTTTCAAGACTTGACGCGCTCGCAAGCGTAACGCCCGCGAGGTCGTCGATAAGCTGCGCGTATATATGCTTTTCACTGCGGTACACATTCAGGCGGGGACGCTCCGGCGTGCCGGAGACCTTTGCCCGCACTCTTTTATGCCGCTTCAAACGCTGTGCGTTCGTATCCGGTCTTTTTATCATTTACAGCACACCTCCCCTTATTTCGCGCCGGTCTTGCCTTCTTTGCGGCGAATGACCTCATTGGCGTATTTGATGCCCTTGCCCTTATAAGGCTCGGGCGGTCTTTTCTTCCGAACGTCCGCGGCGAACTGCCCGACAGCCTGCTTGTCAATGCCGCTGATAACGACCTTGTTCGGCGCGGGAACGTCAATCGCGATGCCGTCCGCTTCCTCAACGATAACCTGATGCGAGTAACCGAGGTTCATGACGAGCTTTTTGCCGTCCTTCGTCGCGCGGTATCCGACGCCGTTGATGTCCAGCTCTTTCTTGAACCCGTCGGTCACGCCCGTGACCATGTTCGCGACAAGCGTGCGGGACAGCCCGTGAAGGCTGCGCGCCTGCGTCTCTTCGGTTTTGCGCGTCACATTGATGACCGCGCCGTCCACCGCGACGTTTATGAGCGGGCTGATTGCCTGCGTCAGAGTGCCCTTGGGTCCCTGAACCGTAACGACGTTGCCCTCGTCAACGCTCAGCTGAACGCCGGCGGGCAGCGCGATGGGGGTCTTACCTATTCTTGACATATAATTTCCCCCTTACCACACGAACGCAAGAACTTCACCGCCGACATTGACTTCGCGAGCCTTTTTGTCGGTCATGATGCCCCTGGACGTTGAAATGATGGCGATACCAAGTCCGCGCAGGACGCGCGGCAGCTCAGTCGCGCCCGCGTATACGCGCAGACCCGGCTTGCTCACGCGGCGCAGACCGGTGATTGCCTTTTCGTTGCCGTTGTATTTCAGGGTGACCTTGATGATGCCCTGAATGCCGTCGTTGACGAGCTGATAATTCTTGATATAGCCCTCCGCGAGAAGGATTTCCGCGATTGCCTTCTTCAGGTTGGAGGCGGGAATGTCAACCGTCGCGTGCTTTGCCGTACCTGCGTTGCGAATACGCGTCAGCATGTCGGCAATGGGGTCGGTGATTTGCATAAGCTGTGTCCTCCTTCAATATTACAGGCGCATCGCCTGTTAACGCAATGAGGTTTCACCGCAATTGACAATTGACAATTGATAATTGACAATTAGGAACGCGGCGACCTTTCAGTGCGTGCTGTGGATTTTGTCGCGTTGGTAAATCGCTTCGCGATTTACCAGCTTGCTTTCTTTACGCCGGGAATTTGCCCCTGATAGGCGAGATTGCGGAAGCAGATGCGGCATACGCCGTAGTTACGGAGGTATGCGTGCGGTCTGCCGCAGATTTTGCAGCGATTGTAGCCGCGAGTGGAGAACTTCGGCACCGCCTGCTGCTTGAGTTTCATGGATTTCTTAGCCATATTGTCTCCCCCTCCTATGCCTGAATGAACGGCGCGCCGAGGAGCTGCAACAGCTCACGCGCCTCTTCATCGGTGTTTGCCGTCGTGCAGACGACGATGTCCATGCCGCGAATCTTCTCTATCTTATCGTAGTCGATTTCGGGGAAGATTAGCTGCTCCTTAATGCCGAGCGCGTAGTTGCCGCGTCCGTCAAACGAGTTGGCGGAGATGCCGCGGAAGTCACGCACGCGCGGCAGCGCGACGTTAAACAATCTGTCGAGAAACTCCCACATTTTGTCGTGCCGCAGCGTTACCTTAACGCCGACCGCCATGCCCTCGCGCAGCTTGAAGTTCGCGACGGACTTGCGCGCCTTGGTGACGACCGCCTTTTGTCCCGTAATCGTCGAGATGTCGCGGACGACGGCGTCAATCGCCTTTGCGTTGTCGCGCGCGTCTCCGCAGCCGACGTTGATGACGATTTTTTCTACCTTAGGCAGCTGCATAACGCTCTTGTACTGAAACTTTTTCATCAGGGCGGGAGCGACGTCGTCTGTGTACTTTACTTTAAGTCTTGACATAATCAGCCTCTCCCTTCCCTATATTTCCGCGCCGCATTTTTTGCAGACGCGAACGCTCTTCTTCTTGTCGCCGTTTGTCACAAGCTTGTGCGCAATCCTCGTCGGCTTGTCGCACTTGGGGCAAACGCGCATGAGCTTGGACGCGTAAATCGGCGTCTCTTTTTTGATGATGCCGCCCGGGTCCCCCTGTTTGCGGGGCTTCTGGTGCCGCTGCGCGACATGCACGCCCTGCACTATAACCTTGCCGCTCTTGGGGTCGGCGGATAGCACCTTGCCCTTCTTGCCCACGTCCCGTCCGGACAGGACAATTACGGTGTCGTCTGTTCTGATGTCCATCACACGGCCTCCTATATCACTTCGGGAGCCAGCGACAGGATTTTCATATAGTCCTTGTCGCGCAGCTCGCGGGCCACGGGCCCAAAGATACGCGTTCCGCGCGGGTTCTTGTCGTCGCGGATTAGCACGGCGGCATTCTCGTCGAACCGCACGTATGTGCCGTCCGCGCGGTGCACGCCCTTGGCGGTGCGCACGATGACCGCCTTAACAACCTCGCCCTTTTTAACCGTTCCGCCGGGGGCTGCCTTGCGGACGGACGCGACGATAACATCGCCGATATTCCCGTACTTGCGCTTAGAGCCGCCGAGCACGCGAATGCATTTTATCTCTTTCGCGCCGGTATTATCGGCGACCTTAAGATATGATTCCTGCTGTACCATAGTGCCGCCTCCTTACTTCGCTTTCTCAATGATTTCGACGAGCCGCCAACGCTTGTCTTTTGACAGCGGGCGGGTCTCCATAACGCGGACGCGGTCGCCGATACCGCATTCGTTCAGCTCGTCATGTGCTTTGAGCTTATATGTCCGCTTGATGATTTTCTTATACAACGGGTGCGCCACGCGGTCCTCTACCGCGACAACAATTGTCTTGTCCATCTTGTCGGAGACAACCTTACCCGTTCTGGTCTTTCTTGCTGAAGTTCTTTCTTCACTCATGTCGTCCCCTCCTTACAATCCGAGCTGTTTCTGGCGAATAACAGTTTTGACTCGGGCAATGTCTTTCTTGACTTGCGCAATCTTTATCGGATTGTCAAGCTGATTTGTCGCGTGCTGCATACGCAGGAAGAACAAATCTTTCTTCAAATCTGTGAGCTTCGCGTCCAACTCCGTGTCGGACAGCTTCTTAACCTCGGTTGCCTTCATCTTATTCACCACCTGTCTCGGTCACATCGGCTTGCACCGAAATTTCATCGGCTTGCGCCACTTCATCTGCTTGCGCCGCTCCGCCCGCGTTGGCTTGGTCCTGCTCGCGTGTGTTCTTAATGACCTGCGCCGTGCCGCTCTCGCGCGTCACGAACTTCGTCTTGCAGGGTAGCTTGTGCCCCGCGAGACGGCACGCCTCACGCGCGGCTTCTTCCGAAACGCCCGCGATTTCAAACAGCACTCTGCCGGGCTTAACGACCGCGACCCAGTACTCGGGCGAGCCTTTACCGGAGCCCATGCGCGTCTCTGCGGGCTTCTGCGTAACGGGCTTGTCGGGGAAAACCTTAATCCAAACCTTACCGCCGCGCTTTGTGTAGCGCGTCATCGCGATACGAGCCGCTTCAATCTGGTTCGAGGTTATCCAGACAGGCTCCGTCGCCTGAATGCCGTAGTCGCCGTATGTTACGGTGTTGCCGCGCAGCGCCGTGCCCGTAAGGCGACCGCGGTGCTGCTTGCGGTGCTTAACTCTTTTCGGTAATAGCATTAGTTAGTGCCTCCTTCGTCGGGAGTTTGCGCCGGAGCCGGAGCGGCGGGTGCCGCCGGAGTTGCCGGACGCGTGTTGGTGTTCGGCGTCAAGGGGCGCGGGTTGGAGCCTTGATAACCGGAGCTGCGGTTGTTATTGTAACCGCCCGTGGAGCCGCCGGAGCCGCTTCCGCCCTGATAACCGCCGCTGCGATTATTGTTATAGCCGCCCGTGGAGCCGCCGGAGGAACCGGTGCCGCCGGAGCGATTGTTGTTGTAGCCGCCGCTGCGGTTGCTGTTATTGTTGTTGTAGCCGCCCGAACGGTTACCGTCGCGGTTGCCGCTCGAACGATTGTCGCGCCTGTCGCTCCGCTCACGCGGGGGACGGGTTGTATCCATGGTGCGCGGCGTGGTGCGCAGCGTTTGGTTCAGGATTTCGCCGTTGTATATCCAGACCTTAACGCCGATTCTGCCGTAAGTCGTCGCCGCCTCCGCGAAGCCGTAATCAATGTCGGCGCGCAGAGTTTGCAGCGGGATTGTGCCCTCGTGATACGTCTCGCTGCGGGCAATTTCCGCTCCGCCGAGACGACCGGCGACCATGACCTTAATGCCGCGAACGCCGAGACGCATTGCGCGCTGCATCGCGTTCTTCATGGCGCGGCGGAAGCCTATGCGCTTCTCGAGCTTTTGAGCGATGCTCTCGGCGACGAGCTGCGCGTTGGAGTCCGCGTTCTTGACCTCGATAATGGACAGCGCGACGGGCTTGCCGATACGCTTCTCCATCTTAAGACGCAGGTTTTCGATGTCCGCGCCGCCCTTGCCGATAATCTGCCCCGGGCGCGAGCAATGGATAAAGATACGAACGCGCGCGTTGTCGCGCTCAATCTCAATGCGCGGGATACCGGCGGAGAACAGCAACGCCTTCAGGTACTTGCGGATATTGTAGTCCTCGACTATCAGGTCGCCAACCTTATCGGGGCGGGCGTACCAGCGAGAATCCCAATCCTTGATAACGCCGACACGGAAACCGTGCGGATGAACTTTTTGACCCATTTCGGTAATTCCCCCCTTACTCTTTCTCAGACACGACGATTGTGATATGCGACGTGCGCTTGTTTATTCTTGCGCCGCGTCCCTGCGCCCGCGGCATCATTCTCTTAAGAATGGGACCGGGATTCGCGTAGGTTTCCGAGACGTAGAGCTTGTCGGGGTCGAGATTGTGGTTGTTCTCGGCGTTCGCCACCGCGCTCTTGAGGAGCTTAATGAGAAGCTCGCTCGCTGCCTTCGGCGTGGCGTTCAGGATTGCGCCGGCGGTCTTTGTGTCCTTGCCGCGAATAAGGTCGCAGACAATCTTGACCTTGCGCGGCGCGATACGCGCGTAATTAAGCTGCGCGTTTGCTGACTTTAATTCACTCATGTTGTTCCGGCTTCCTCCTTACTTCGATGTTTTACTGCCCGCGTGACCGCGGAATGTGCGTGTCGGCGCGAATTCGCCGAGCTTGTGACCGACCATGTCCTCCGTGACGTACACGGGAACGTGGCGGCGACCGTCATGGACGGCAATCGTGTGTCCGACGAAGCTGGGGAATATCGTGGACGCGCGCGACCATGTTTTCAGCACCTTTTTCTCGCCGGCGGCGTTCATAGCGTCAACGCGCTTTAACAGCTCGGGCGCGGCGAAAGGACCTTTTTTAACACTTCTGCTCATTAAACTGCTCCTCCCTTACGACTTGCTGCCGCGGCGTTTGACAATGAATTTATTGGTGCGGTTTTTCTTCTTGCGGGTCTTGTAGCCGAGAGCCGGCTTACCCCACGGCGTAACGGGTCCCGGACGTCCGACGGGCGACTTACCCTCGCCGCCGCCGTGCGGGTGGTCGTTCGGGTTCATCACCGAGCCGCGAACCGTCGGGCGTATGCCCATGTGGCGCTTGCGTCCGGCTTTACCGAGCGAGATGTTCGCGTGGTCAACGTTGCCGACCTGTCCGATTGTCGCCGTGCACTCAACGCGCACAAGGCGATACTCGCCGCTGGGCAGGCGAACCTGCGCCATAGAGCCTTCTTTAGCCATGAGCTGCGCCGAAGTTCCGGCGGAGCGCACGAGCTGCGCGCCCTTGCCCGGGTACAGCTCAATGTTGTGGATAACCGTACCGACGGGGATATTCGTAATCGGCAGGGCGTTGCCCGGCTTGATGTCCGCGCTCGTGGACGAGATGACGGAATCGCCCTTGTTCAGCCCCACGGGTGCGAGAATGTAGCGGCGCTCGTTGTCGGGATACTCAATCAGCGCGATGAACGCGGAGCGGTTCGGGTCGTACTCAAGACGGAGAACCGTTCCCGCGACGTCATGCTTGTCGCGCTTCCAGTCGATTATGCGGTACTTTCTGCGTTCTCCGCCGCCCTTGTGGCGAACGGTAATGCGCCCGTAGCTGTTGCGTCCCGAGTGCTTTTTAAGCACTTGGGTCAGCTTGCGCTCCGGTCTTGCTTTCTTATCAACCCCGTCGAAGCCCGAAACGGACATGTGCCTTCTCGACGGAGTGGTAGGTTTATACGTTTTGACAGACATTTAGCTTCCTCCCTTATACCAATCCCTCAAAGAATTCGATGCTCTTTGAATCGGGGGTGAGACGGACGACCGCCTTTTTCCATGCCTTGCGGCTGCCCTCGGGGTAACGCCCCTGCTTTTTGCGCTTGCCGTCCATGTTCAGCGTCGTGACCTTAAGGACCTTGACCTTGAAAATTTCCTCAATCGCTTTTTTAATCTCGATTTTGTTCGCGTCCGGCGCGACCTTGAACGCGTACTTGCCCAGCTCGTTGTGCTCAAGAGCCTGCTCCGTGATAATCGGAGTGAGAATTACGTCATAAGCTGTTTTCATGCGTAAACCTCCTCAATAACGGCGAGAGCCGCCTTGTCGATAATAATGGTGCGCGCGTTGATGATGTCATACGTGGAGAGTATCCGCGCGATAGTCGTGACGATTCCGGGAATGTTGCGGGCGGACTTAACGACCGTCTCGCGAACCTCGGGTGTTACGACATACGCCTTACCGGAAACGCCCACCGCCTCGAGAAACTTCTTGAAGTCCTTCGTCTTAATGTCCGAGAAATTCAGGTTGTCCACCACGATAACGCGGTCCTCGATGACCTTTTGGCTCAGCGCCGACTTCAGCGCGAGACGGCGCAGCTTCTTGTTGATGCTGTAGCTGTAGTCGCGCGGCTTGGGCGCGAAAGCGACGCCGCCGTGCGTGAACTGCGGAGCGCGCGTGCTGCCCTGACGGGCGCGACCCGTGCCCTTTTGGCGATACGGCTTTATGCCGCCGCCGGAAACCTCCGCGCGGGTGAGCGCGGACTGCGTGCCCTGACGCAGGTTTGCGAGATGGTTCTTGACCGCCTCGTACAATGCGCTTTTGTTCGGCTTAATGCCGAAGATGGCTTCGGGTAGGGAAGTCTCGCCCTGAACCTGCCCCGCCATGCTGTAGACTTTGACTGTTGGCATTTGACTTTACCTCCCCTTTTAAGCGTTCTTAACCGTGTTTTTAAGGTACACGACCCCGCCCTTAGGACCGGGAATCGCGCCGCGCACGGCGATTAGATTGAGTTCCGCGTCAACCTTGACAACGTCGAGGTTCTGAACGGTGACTTGCTCCGCGCCCATGTGTCCCGCGCCGATTTTGCCCTTGAAGATACGGGACGGGTCTGTGCCCGAGCCCATTGAACCGGCGTGACGGTGAACAGGTCCGCCGCCGTGGCTCATGGGTGTGCGCTGCGCGTTGAAACGCTTGATAACGCCCGCGAAGCCCTTACCCTTTGAAGTGCCCGTAACGTCAACCTTGTCGCCCTCCGCGAACACGTCCGCGAGCAGCGTGTCGCCGACGTTCAGCTCGGCGGCGTTTGTCAGCTTAAACTCCTTAAGGTGACGCTTGGCGGCGACTCCCGCCTTTTTAATGTGTCCGACCTCGGGCTTGGACAGGCGCTTTTCCGCGACGTCCTCAAACCCGAGCTGAACCGAGACGTAACCGTCCTTTTCGTCGCTCTTCTTTTGAACGACGACGCAAGGTCCCGCTTCGATAACCGTAACGGGGACGACCTTGCCGTTCTCATCGAAGATTTGCGTCATTCCGCGCTTCTTACCGATGATTCCTTTTTCCATCGTGATTCCTCCATATAATAAGGTTATTGGTTGACCTCCCCGTCAGCCTCAACTCTGACCGACGACTCATGTCAACTTGACCCCGCGCGCCCCCGCAAGAAAGACGCGCGGAAAATCGGCTCCGTAATTGTCAATTGAAATTGCTAATTGCGTAGCCGAGGGGTGCGCGTGTTAAAGCTTGATTGAGATTTCGACGCCGGCGGGAAGCTCTAAGCTCATGAGCGACTCAACCGTCTTTTGCGTGGGGTTAATGATGTCCACAAGACGTTTATGTGTGAGTCTTTCAAATTGCTCGCGGCTGTCCTTGTACTTATGGACGGCGCGGAGTATCGTGACGATTTCGCGACGCGTGGGCAGCGGGATAGGTCCCGAAACCTTTGCCTCCGTGCGCTTCGCCGTCTCGACGATTTGGTTTGCCGCCTGGTCGATTAGCTGGTGGTCATACGCCTTCAAGCGTATACGAATCATTTTCTTTGCCATTGTGATTACTGCTCCTCCCGAAATATAATGTTTCGTTACGGATAAGCTCTGCTATGTTACCGACAACGCGCCCGTGCGTATCATTCCCGCTTGGAAATCAAACCGGCAAGCCTGTTACAACAGCCGGTTCGTCTCGTGCGGGCGATATACCACGTAAAGTGGCACCGCCGCAGTCTCAACAAAACTCAACCGCCCGATTACACGCAGGGCTGCTCCTCTTATTACAAGGAACCTCTCCCCCGCGCCGGACATGCTCCCCGAAAGTTACCGGCGTAAGCCGCAATCTCCCGGTTCTTCGCATCGCACCTGAATTACATTCATAAATTTTCATTCATTTTCGTTCTCGCATAACGTTTCCGCGCCGTTTATGCGCGCAAAATGCCCTGCTCTCCCCGAAAAGGTGCTCGGCTAGTTTATCACGCAATTATTCGCTTGTCAAGCAGTTTTTTACAATATTCTTTGCGGTTCTCGGTCGCGGCGCGGCGCGGCACTCAATTGCGCAAAAAGATGCAATACGCAGGTGCGGAAAAAGCCGCTTGCCGCGGGGCAAAGAAATAACCCCGTAACTGCTGTTACAGGGTTATTTCCTTGGTGGACGATAACGGACTTGAACCGCTGACCCTCCGCACGTCAAGCGGATGCTCTACCAACTGAGCTAATCGTCCATCAGCGAAAGTTATTCTACAACACACGCAATCGCTTGTCAAGCACTTTTTTGCAAAACTCGCTCACGATTCGCTGCGAAAATCATAGGCGCGGTATTGTATCGCTTCCGCGAGGTGCTTGGGCAGAATCTCGTCCGCCCCCGCAAGGTCTGCAATCGTGCGCGCGACGCGCAAAATGCGGTCATAGCTCCGCGCCGTCAACCCCAGCTTGTCGTATGCCGAGCGTATGAGCGCGACGCTCACATCGCTCAAGCCGCAGTATTCGTCGAGCTGCTTTGTGCCGATGTGCGCGTTGCAGTCGATGCCCGTGCCGACATAGCGCGCGCGCTGACGGTCACGCGCGGCGTTGACGCGCTCACGCAACGACGCGGACGGCTCCCCGCCCGACTTCTTTTGCAGCTCCGCGAACTCCAGCGACTGCACCTCAACGTACATGTCAATGCGGTCGAGCAGCGGACCCGACAGCCGCTCGCGGTATTGCGCCAGAGCCTTTTCGGAGCAGGAGCACCGCCCCGAGGGGTGCCCGTGCCACCCGCAGCGGCAGGGGTTCATCGCGCAGACGAGCATGAAGCGCGCGGGGAACGTCACGCTCATGGCGGCGCGCGAAATTGTAATTTGCCCGTCCTCCAGCGGTTGGCGCAAGGATTCAAGCGCGTCGCGGTGGAACTCCGGCAATTCGTCGAGAAACAGCACGCCGTTATGCGCGAGGGAAATTTCCCCCGGGCGAACGGTTGCGCCGCCCATTGCGGAGCCGCCAGAGACGGCAGCCGCCGACACGGAATGGTGCGGCGCGCGGTACGGACGGAGCGCGAGAATCGGGTTCTCGCGGCTCGTCAAACCCGCGACGGAGTGAATTTCCGTCGCTTCAATGCGCTCGTCGCGCGTCATGTCTGGCAAAATCGTCGTCAGCCGCTTTGCGAGCATACTTTTGCCCGAGCCGGGAGGTCCCACCATTAAAATGTTGTGCCCGCCCGCGGCGGCAACCTCAAGCGCGCGCTTGACGTTCTCCTGCCCCCGCACCTCGGACATGTCGGGACCGTCCGCACGCGCGGCGTCGGGTTCGCGGGCGGCAATCGGCTCAATCAGCTCCCTGCCGTTCAGGTGCGCGAGCAATTGCGCGACGTGCGTCACGGGATAAACCTCAAGGTCGCCCGCGTAGGAAGCCTCCGCCGCGCACTCGGCGGGCAGGAACAGCCGCTTAATCCCCGCGCGCCGCGCCGCGAGAGCCATAGGCAGCGCGCCCGACACGTGCCGCAGCTCCCCCGTAAGCGATAATTCGCCGAAGAACGCCGCGTCGGGCGGAATCGGCTTTATGTCGCCGTTCGCCGCGAGAATGCCGAGCATGACTGGTAGGTCGTAAATCGTTCCCGCCTTGCGCGTGTCCGCCGGCGCGAGATTCACCGTTATGCGCGAGACGGGAAAGCTTATGTCGCAATTCTTCGTCGCGGCGCGGACGCGTTCGCGAGCCTCGCGCACAGCCGCGTCGGGCAAGCCCACAATGTCGAAATTCGGCAGTCCGCCCGACAGAAATGTCTCAACCGACACCTCATAGCCGCGTATCCCGCCAAGCCCAAGTGAACGAACGGTTGAAATCATCTCTAAGCTCTCCCCTTTTTACGGAAGAGCTTGCGCGTCGCCGCTTCAACGCAGTCCGCGAAAGCCATAATGTCGTCGGCGGTGTTGTACATCGAGAAGCTGACGCGCAGCGACGAGTCGATAATCTCGTTCGGCAGCCGCATCGCCTCCAGCACGTGACTGCGCGAGCCTTTTTTGCAGGCGGACGAGCGCGAGACGCAAATCCCGCTCTCCTCCAGACAGTTCATCAGTACCTCGCTCTTATACCCGGGCAGGGCGAGATTAAGGATAAACGGACTTTTGCCGTCCACAAACCGCGCCTCGGGCACTCTTGCCGAAAGCTCACGTATCGTAAGCTCGCGCAGAGCCGCCGCGTGCGCCGCGCGCTCCGGTCGCTCCGTCGCGAGAAGTCGCGCCGCCTCACCGAACGCGGCTATGCCCGGCACGTTTTCGGTGCCCGCGCGCACGCCGTGCTCATGGCTGCCGCCCATGGCGCGCGGCGACAGGTGCAAGCCTTGGCGTATGTACAGCGCGCCTGTGCCCTTTGCCGCGTGAATCTTATGCGCCGAAGCGGAAGCCAAGTCCGCGGCGGCAATTTCGCGCTTTATGTCCAGCTTGCCGAACGCCTGAACCGCGTCCGTGTGCAGCAGCGCGTTTGAATTGCGCGACTTCAGCACCTCGCGGTACTCGGCGACGGGGTTGACCGCGCCCGTCTCATTGCTGACGAGCATTAGCGACACAAGCGCGGTGTCGTCCCGCAGAGCGTCCGCAAGCGACTGCGCCGTCACAACGCCGTCTCGATTCGGGTTCAGGAACGTGACCTCATACCCGTTTTGCGCGAGCCATTGCGCGGAGGAGAGCACCGAGTCGTGCTCCGCGGCGGAGGTTATGACGTGCTTGCCGTGACGGCGGTTAGCCGCCGCGCCTGACAGCACCGCGAGGTTGTTCGCCTCCGTCCCGCCAGAAGTGAACGCAATGCATTCGGGCGCAACGCCCATCAGCGCGGCGACATGCCCCCGCGCCGTATCCAGCTCGGCGGTTCCCGCCCGCCCCAAGGCGTGAGACGACGACGGATTTCCGTAAGCCGTCTGCATAGCCGCCAAAGCCGCCGCCGCGCATTCATCACGAACCCGAGTACTAGCCGCGTTGTCCAAATAAATCATAATTAACCCCCAATTTCTAATTGACAATTGACTATGTACAATTGACAATTGTTGTGTCGCTGCGCGACCTGTTTTGAATAAATCGCGCTTTGCGCGATACTTTAATTGTCAATTGTCAACTGTCAATTGTTAATTGCGACGTACCCTTCGTCCCGTAACAGCTCACGACCCTCGTCGCCAATCAGCCAATCGTATAGCTCGCGCGCGGGGCTGCCTGTCGGCTCATCCGCGCGAATCGCGACGTAGAAGTCGTTGACGAACGGGTATTCGCCCGACGCGATTGTCTCGTTGCTCGGTATCACGTTGTCGATACTCAGCAGCTTGATGTTCGGGTTCGGGTTCATGCGCGACACGAAGTAGTAAACGTTGTAACCGATTGACGACGCGCCGTTGTCGTAGTCGGCGATAACGTCAATGAGCATTCCCATCTCGCTGACGACCTGAAATGTCGGCGGCTCCGCAATCGGGCGGTCGCCCATGACGAGCTTTTGCATCATGACCTGACTGCCCGAGTCGTAGTTGCGCTGATACGGCACGATGTCGGTGTCCCCGCCGCCGAGGTCGCTCCAGCTCTTAATCGTGCCGTCCGCCGCGTAAATCTCGCGCAGCTCGTCCGCACTTACCTCGTTGACGGGGTTCTGCACGTTCAGCAGGAACACGAGCGCGTCGCGCCCTATTGCCGTGACCTCCAGCGGAACGCCCTGCTCCGCGTATTTGTCCAGAGTTCCCGCCGTCGGCTCATACGCGATTACAAGGTCAGCCGCGCCGTAGAACAATTGCTCATATGAGGTCGTCGTCCCGTTGAACAGCACCATTTCGGCGGCTTCCTCGCGCGCAATGCCGAGTTTAATCGCGTAAATCGCCTCCGCGAGCGGAATCGTCGCCGTCGAGCCGTCGATGCGCGGGAAATCCGGCGGAAGCTCGGGGCGGGCGGGAGCGGTGGACGGCGCGGGGCTTTCCGTGATTGCCGCCGTGGGCGAAGCTGGCGCGGGTGACGGCGTGCCCGTGTTCGTGGTGCAAGCCGACAGCAGAAGTATGAATATAAGCGCGAGCGGTAATAACCTTTTCATTGTGTTCTCCTTTAATTTGTATTGAAAGCAAGGGCGGATACGCCCGTGAATCGGCGCGGATACTCGTGAAGCGCATATGCGACAAAAATTTCCTCTGGAAAATATTCCGCGGTTATTATATACTGCTTTTATCAAAATAACAAGTGCGTTGTAGGGCATTGCATTGTCGGGCGCGCTTTGTCAGGACAGGGTGCTTATGAGGTTTACCATCGAGACCTTGGGTTGCAAGGTCAATCAATACGAATCGCACGCGCTCGAGACGCTCCTCCGCGCCAACGGGCATGAATTTGTGCGCGGCGACTGCGACGTCGCCATAGTCAACACCTGCGCCGTGACGGGGGAATCCGCGCGCAAGTCGCGTCAGGCGGCGCGGCGGCTGCGGCGGGAGCACCCGGGCGCGCTCATCGTCGTGACGGGTTGCCTGTCGCAAATCTCGCCCGAAGAGACGGCGGCAATCGGCGCGGACCTCGTGACAGGCAGCGGCGACCGCGCGAAGCTTGTCCTCGACATAGAACAGCTTATATCCGACCGCGCGAAATTAACCGCGAAAAAGCGCGTCACGCTGCAATCGCGCGTAAAAGTGCGCGAATTGACGCGGGAGTTTGAGTCGCTGCCCTCCGGCGGTGTTTCGGGGCGCACGCGCGCGATGCTGAAGCTTCAGGACGGGTGCGATAATTTCTGCGCCTACTGCGTCATTCCGCTCGCGCGCGGGCGCGTCCGCTCCCTGCCGCTCGAACAGGCGGCGGCGGAAGCGGCAAAGCTTGAGCGCGCGGGCTATCGTGAGGTCGTCATTACGGGCATTGAAATTTCCTCTTACGGCAAGGACTTGGACGGCGTTACGCTGCCCGACGTGCTGCGCGCCGTGTCCGCCGCCGCGCCGAATTTGCGTCTGCGGCTGTCGTCGCTGGAGCCGAGCGTGCTGACGCGGGAGCTGTGCGACGAGCTTGCCGCTCTGCCGAACCTGTGCGACCACTTCCACCTCTCGCTGCAAAGCGGGTGCGACACGACGCTGCGCCGTATGCGCCGCAAGTACAATACGCAGCGGTTCCTTGAGGTTGCGCGCCGCCTGCGGGAGCGATTCCCGAATTGCGGCATGACCGCCGACCTTATCGCGGGTTTCCCCGGGGAGACGGAGGACGACTTCGCGGACACGCTCGCGTTTCTGGGGCAATGCGCGTTCTCGGGGCTGCACGTGTTCCCCTACTCGGAGCGACCGGAAACGGCGGCGGCGGCAATGCCCGACAAGCTGACGAATGAGGTTAAGGCAAGGCGCGCGGCGGCGGCAAGAGCCGTCGGGCGGCGCACGGAGCGCGAGTTCCTCGCGGCGCAGGTCGGGCGGCGGCTTGAGGTGTTGTTTGAGGACGCCGAAAACGGCGTGTGGACGGGTCACGCGGGCAATTACTGCCGCGTCCGAGTGACGAGCGCGGAGAACCTGCATAACACGGTCGCCAATGTGCTGATAAAGGGCGTTGCGGGCGGGGAGCTATTCGGCGAATTGGATATTTGACAAGCAGTACACATTGTACTATAATAATAAACCTATAAATATCAGCTATTTTGCTTATTGCAGAAAGTAGGTGCCAATATGCCAAATGACAGAATCTATAACTTTTCGGCGGGACCGTCGATGCTGCCGCTGCCCGCGCTGGAGCAGGCGGCGCGCGAGATGACGAATTATCGCGGCTCCGGCATGTCCGTCATGGAGATGAGCCACCGCAGTAAGGTCTATCTCTCGATTTTTGAGGAGACGAAGGCGGACCTCAAGCGTCTGCTCAAGGTGCCCGACACGCACGAGGTGCTGTTCATGCAGGGCGGCGCGACGTTTCAGTTCTCCGCCGTTCCGCTGAACCTAATCGCAAGGACGGGCAAGGCGAGCTACGCCGTTACGGGCAACTTCGCGAATCTCGCGTCCAAGGAGGCGGGCAAGTACGGCAATGTCGAAATCGCCGCCACGAGCGCGGACAAGAACCACACGTATATCCCCGCGCAGTCCGCGCTGAATATCGCGCCCGACGCGAGCTATTTCTATTACTGCGCCAACAACACCATTTACGGCACGGAGTGGAAGTACACGCCGGAGACGAACGGTATCCCCCTCGTGTGCGACATGTCGTCCAACATCATGTCCAAGCCCGTGGACGTTAGTAAGTACGGGCTTATATTCGCGGGCGCGCAGAAGAACATGGCTCCCGCGGGCATGGCTGTCGTTATAATCGACAAGGCACTTGCGGGCGCGGAGCTGTCAGTCACGCCGAAGATTATGAGCTACAAGGTCGCGATTGAAAAGGACAGCATGGACAACACGCCGCCGTGCTACACAATCTACATGCTCGGGCTTGTGCTGAAGTGGCTGGACACGCAGGGCGGCGTTGAGGGTATGGAAAAGCTGAAAGCCGAAAAGGCGAAGCTAATCTACGACGTGCTGGACGACTCCAAGCTGTTCCGCGGCTGCGCCGAACCCGAAGCGCGCAGCGACATGAACGTGACGTTCCGCACGGCGAGCGAGGAGCTTGACGCGAAATTCGTCAAGGAATCCACCGCCGCGGGCTTCGACAATCTGAAAGGGCACCGCAACGTCGGCGGTATGAGAGCCTCAATCTACAACGCAATGCCGGTTGAGGGCGTGATAGCACTAACTAAATTCATGAGGGATTTTGAGGTTCACAATTAGTCCGAAAGATATAACATCGCGCAAAGCGCGACACAATCATTGTCAATTGTCAATTGTCAACTGTCAATTGGCGGTTGCATTAAGGGGATAGAAATATGTATAAGATAAAGACGCTGAACAGCATTTCCCGCGTGGGATTGGATATACTTGACCCTGAGCGGTACGAGGTCGGGGAGTTTGACGCGCCCGACGCGATACTCGTGCGCTCGGCAAAGATGCACGACGCGGTGTTTAACCCCGAGCTGCTTTGCATTGCGCGCGCGGGCGCGGGCACGAACAACATTCCGACGGAGCGTTGCGCCGAAAGCGGCGTAGTCGTGTTCAACACGCCCGGGGCGAACTCGGAAGCCGTCAAAGAGCTGGTGCTCGGCGCGATGCTGCTGTCCTCGCGCGACCTTATCGGCGGCATAAAATGGGTGCAAACAATCGCGGACAAGGGCGATGAGGTTGCCTCGCTTGTCGAAGCCGGGAAGAACAAGTTCGTCGGCCCCGAGCTTTACGGTAAGACGCTCGGCGTTATCGGTCTGGGCGCGATAGGCGCGAAGATTGCCAACGACGCAATCGCCCTCGGCATGAACGTGTACGGTTACGACCCGTATCTGTCGGTGGACGCGGCTTGGCGGCTGTCGAGCAAGGTGACGCACGCGAAAGAGCTTGGCACTCTGCTGCGCAACTCCGATTACATCACAATCCACGTGCCCTACATGGATTCGACGCACCACTACATCTCGGGCGACCAAATCGCGCAGATGCGCGACGGCGCGCGCCTTATCAACCTCGCCCGCGCGGAGCTTGTGGACGACGACGCGGTTGTCGCCGCACTCGCGAGCGGTAAGCTCTCGCGCTACGTCACGGACTTCCCGAACGGCAAGACGGCGGGAGCCGACGGCGTAATCGCCATTCCGCACCTCGGCGCGTCCACGCCCGAAAGCGAGGATAACTGCGCTTACATGGCTGTCGCGCAGGTGATTGACTACATCGAAAACGGCAATATCGTCAACTCCGTCAATATGCCGACGGCGTTCCTGCCGCGCACGGGCGGCGACATGCGCGTGTGCGTGTACCACAGGAACGTGCCGGACATGATTTCCAAGATTGCGGGCGCGCTCTCGGCGCGCGGACTGAATATCGAGAATATGCTAAACGCCGGCGGCAAGGGCGGCAACTACGCCTATACGCTAATTGACGTGCGGCACGTGCCGGAGGGCGTCGCAGACGCGCTCGCGCAGCTGAAAGACGTGATTAAGGTTAGGGTTTTGGCATAACCCCAACCTTATTCCCTGCGTCTTGCCGCAGCAACGCTTCCTTATTCCCCGTCCCCCGCAGGGCACCTTTTGCGCGTAACGCCGCGCTTGCCTTTATGAGTTTTTTGACTGTTTTTCATTCTCAAAGGAGATTTGCTTGCGCTACCCGCGCGGGGCCCCCTTTCCAATGCGGGAAAGGGGGGAAAGCGCACTTAAGAGGGGGAAACCCCCTCTTAAGAATCACCCCCGCAGCTAGGCGCAAACCATTTGCGGCGTTACGGACTAGAAGTGTAAATTTGGGTTGCAAGCTGCCACATGGCAAGGATATGTGCGTTGCAACACGGTTGGCTTTCGCGGAGCGAGCTTGCATTAGAGTGTAGTCTAGTGCCGCGTAATGAGCGTTAACATTTGCGATAGCGACTGGAGATTCAAGTGCTTTGAGAGCAGGGGCTTCTTAAGGGGGCGGCAGCCCCCTTAAGCGCTCTTTCCCCCCTTTCTTGCGTAAGAAAGGGGGTGCCGTCCGCATAGGACACGGAACTCGCCTGCGCCGACGCGCGATGACAGGTAACAGATAACTGATACCAGATAACAGATATGGAACGGAAAGACGCGACGCAGGACGAGAGGACGAGAGAGTCGCCTCGGCGGGACGGGAGAATAATGTATATTCCATTGATGCTGATAATAAACCCCTTCTCTGGTCGGGGACTGACCAAAACAAACCTCGGCGGCGTGGTGCAAGCGCTGTGCGGCGGCGGTTACGCCGTCACGACCTACGTCGCGGGCGAGCTGCGCTGCGGCGAGCTTGCCGCGCGGTACGGCTCGCAGTATGAGGTCGTCGCCTGCATCGGCGGGGACGGCACGCTGTCGGACGTTATTGCGGGGCTTGTGATGCTTGAAAATCCGCCGTCTGTCGGCTATATCCCGTCGGGAACGGCGAACGACGTCGCAACGTCGCTGGAGCTTCCGCGCGACCCGAATCTCGCGGTGCAGCGCATACTGGACGGCGCGCTCGTGCCGCTCGACGTGGGTGTGTTCGCGGGCGAGTTCTTTACGTATGTCGCCGCGTTCGGCGCGTTCACGGGCGTGTCCTACCAAACGCCGCAGAGCGCGAAGCGCGCCCTCGGGCACCTCGCCTATATATTCGGCGGGCTGGCGGACATGGCGGCGATTCACCCCGTGCACACGATTGTTGAGTTTGACGACGGCGTGATTGAGGACGATTTTATCTTCGGCGGCGTAACCAATTCGCTGTCCGTCGCGGGGCTTGTGCGGCTGGAGCCGCGCGATGTGGAGCTTGCGGACGGACTGTTTGAGGTGCTGCTCGTCAAAAATCCCGTTGACCTGCTCGCGATGGGCGACATTTTGCACAGCCTTTTGCTGCGCGATTATGACAACGACAACGTGCGCCTGCTGCACACGACGCGCGCGAAGTTCACGTTTGACGAGGACGTTGCATGGACGCGCGACGGCGAGAACGGCGGAACTCACCGCGAGGTTGAGATAACGGTGAAGCCCGGCGCAATTAACATTATAGTGTAACCACTCGGGCGCGGCAAACATCAATTGCCGCGCCCGCTTTAACAGGAGGTTTTGCCAATGAAAACAGCGCTAATCACAGGCGGGATTGAATCGCGCACCGCCTTGGTCACAGGCGGGACTGAAAAACGCACCGCCTTAATTACGGGCGGGATTGAAAAACGCACCGCCTTGGTAACGGGCGGTGCTACGGGCATCGGCGCGGCGACGGCGCGCGCGCTTGCCGCCGACGGGTACCGCGTCGTGCTGACCTACAACACGCACCGCGCCGAGGGCGAGGCTCTCGCGGCGGAGCTGAACGGCGTTGCGCTGTGGTGCGACGTTGCGGACGCGGACGCTGTGCGCGAGCTGTTTTCCGTCGCGGGCGGGGTTGACGCGCTCGTGTGCTGCGCGGGCGTTGCGCTGACGGGGCTGTTCACGGATACGGCGCGCGAGTGGGAGCGCGTGTTCGCCGTTAATGTCGGCGGCGTAATCAACTGCTGCAACGCGGCTATTCCGCGCATGGTGCGGGAGCGAAGCGGCTGCATCGTAACGGTTTCGTCGATTTGGGGACTTGTCGGAGCGTCGTGCGAGGCGGTGTATTCCGCGTCAAAGGCGGCGGTCGTCGGGCTGACGAAGTCGCTCGCGAAAGAGCTTGCGCCGTCGGGCATACGCGTGAACTGCGTCGCCCCGGGCGTGATTGACACGGCGATGAACGCCAACCTCACGCCCGCGGAGCTTGCCGCCCTGCGCGACGAAACCCCGCTCGGCACACTAGGCACGCCCGACGACGCGGCGCAAGCCGTCCGCTACCTAGCGTCCGAAGCCGCAAGATTCGTAACAGGTCAGGTTCTGTCCCCAAACGGAGGGGTTGTAATCTAATTGACAATTGACAATGGACAATTAGGACGCGAACTAAAAGACTAACAACAGCCACACAACTAAACCTTGCCGAATGGCAGCTTGCAACCTAAGCGTTAACCTTTTGCCCGTTGCGTCGCAGTTGGTTTGCGACTAGCTTGTGGGGGATTCTCAAGGGGGTTTCCCCCTTGAGCGGGCTTTTCCCCCATTTTCCCCCGCTGGAAAATGGGGTCCCCGCCGGACAGGCGAAGCGAATCTCCTTTGAGATTGAAAAACAATAGAAAAACTATAGCCAATTGCGAAACTCGCGGTCAATCCGCGCGGAAAAGAGGCACAAATGATGACACAAAACAAAATCAACAGTTCACCCTAACGCGCAACACAGCGACGCCAGCCCCTGACGGAGCGGCGCGCGGCGATTAAGTTTCAGCCGCAGTCAGGCGATGAGTCTGCGCGGGCTGCGGGCGAGTTTGAGGTTGTGCAGTTTGCCCGCGAGCAGGACGCACAAGAGCTGAACGATGCCTGCGAGGAACAAATCCGCCTTGGTGGTGAGTGTGTTCGAGGTTTTGCGGTTGGCAAGACCGAGAGTGTCCTTGAGTGTGTAAATGGTGCGCTCGACGGCGACGCGGCGGTTGTAGATTTCGGCGAAAGCGGGTTCTTCGCGGGAAATGCCGGGGTACAGGCGAAAGTTTTTATTCAAGTGAACGTAAGCGACGCGCCCGTATTTCGAGGGAGAGCAGGGCATCTCACAACGGTTTTGCATGGTGGTTCCGACGCGTCGCGCTCCGGGACACACAAACTTCAAACGCGGCGAGCGATGAGCGTCATTAGCCCTCCTGTTTGACGTGAAAGGCGTGCCGTTTCTCGGACACAACGGCGTACCGAGTTCGTTGAAGCCGATGTCGGTGGCGGACAAACCATGCCGCGGATTCAGCGGGATGACCGCCTTGCGGAAACCGTAGTCGTCGAGCAGGAACTTGTAGTGGTCGAATTTGTCAAAGGCGGCGTCGGCGGAAAAAGTGCCGTACCGCAGGGACGGATGGCACTCGCGGAAGTCGCGTAAAACAGGTTGAAGCGCGATGGAATCGCCGATTTCCTTGTCAAGCTCGGGGTTGTTTGTTCGCTTTGCAAACTCAATTTCAGGGTGAGCGCGTTTGAAATCCTCGTCGAGAAATTCCAAATGTCGCACGATTCCGAGACCGTTCGTGACGACGACCGCTTTCTGCGCGTAGCAGAAATGCCCGTTGATGTACTGCTGCTTTACGGTGGGGTTGCTCGCGGCAACCTTCGGAAGCAGCGCAACTCCGCCGAGCGAAGCGTCGTATGCCGGGTCGATTTTCGCAATGGATTTCGCTTGTGCTTCCTTGCCGCGCAAGAACTTCGGGTTGTTTTCAGCGACGTAGCTTTCAATCCCCGTCGTATCGAACAGCAGCGTGTCGGCAAGAGTTTTGTCCATCTCGCGGCAAATCGGCTCGGTCAAATCAACCAACCGCTCAAAAACGGCGCGGAGGTGGTCGCAGAAATCCTGCTTGAAGCGAGTTAGCTTGGAAGCGTCCGGCACATCCGAAAAGCCGCAGAACTCCCGCATTTCATAGCTGAACCGCAAGGTTGCGAGCAGTTGAGAATCCTCCACATAGTGGAAAATCCGCTGTAAAAACAGAGCGCGCATGAAGCTTTCCAACTCGTATTTTCGCTTGCGCCCTGTTTTCAGATAAAAGGCGCGGTAAAACGCGTCCGGGATGATTTCATCCCAGTCGAGGTGTTCGTCTAAGAGTCTGAAAAGCCCCGGCTTGTCGTTTTCAAGGCGCTCCTCAACGCTGTGCCAAGTGTCCAAAAGCGACATCTGCACATATTTCTTTCGCATGACATTTCCTCCGTTTGCGTGGTGTCGCTGTGGCGTTGACACCTGCAATTATACCACAAAAGCGGAGGAAAGTCAGTTGTTCGCGAGGCTCGGAATCGTTGCTGTTGCTACGGTTTTGGGGTTTCGCAATCGGCAATAGAAAAACTAACAAAGGAGGTGCGGCGTTACGCGCAACAAGTGCCCTGCGGGGGACGCGAAGAATAAGGAGGTCATAGTGCGGCAAGCGCTGCGACCACCTCGTCGAGCTTCGCCTGCGGGACGTTGCCTTTCGCCATGTCGAGTATCTTGTTCAGTGTGAAGCCGCGCGCCACCGTCAGCGTCAGCGGGTTGTCGTACTGCGGGAACTCGCGGGTGAGCAACGCCTTTGCGCGCGGTTCGCGCATCAACTCGCCGAGCGTGATTTTGCCTGATTTGAGGTCCATAATTTGCGCTCCTTTCTGTTTTTACCCAAAATTCCGATGAAATCAAATGTTTTGCGGTATTTCGGTTGACTTTTTCGCCGTAATACCATAAAATTAAGGATACGAATTAAGCTATCCACTTATTATATACTGGAGGAATTGAAATGAGTACATCAAAACCACTTGAGGGCATCAAAGTTATCGAGATGTCCACGTTTATCGCGGTCCCCGCAACGGCGCGGTTCTTCGCCGAGTTCGGCGCGGAGGTTATCAAGGTCGAGCCGAAGTCCGGCGACAACGTGCGCTTTAACGGCGTGTCGGAGGGGCGTCTCGGCTCCCCGTATGAGAACACGACGTTCGACCTCGAAAACGCGCATAAAAAGGGTATAATCCTGAACCTGAAAGCGCCGGAGGGCAAGGAAATTCTCTTTAAGCTCCTCGCCGACGCGGACATATTCCTGACAAACTGGCGGCCGCAGGCTCTCGAAAAGCTCGGTCTTGACTATGATCACCTGAAAGACCAATACCCCAAGCTGGTTTACTGCTCGCTGACGGGTTACGGCGAGGTCGGTCCCGACAAGGATTTGCCGGGCTATGACTTCACGGCGTTCTGGGCGCGCTCCGGCTTACTCGGCACGCTGTATCAGGCGGATTCGGAGCCGAACAACCTGATTCCCGGCATCGGCGACCACACGGCGGGCATGAATCTCGCCGCAGGTTGCATGGTCGCGCTGCACAAGGCGAAGGAGACGGGCGTGGGCGACAAGGTGCTCGTCAACCTGCTGCACTCGGCGATTTTCGCGCAGGCAATCGCGATTGAGGCGGCGCAGTACAAGGGTCTCGGCAAGCAGTACCCGATTAGCCGCAAGGTCGCGGAGAATCCGTTCAACAACACATACAAGTCCTCGGACGGCAAGTATATCCAAATTTCCATGCCGCCCTTCGATATTTTCTATCCCAAGTTCATGCCGTTAATCGGGCGCGAGGATTTGGTCGGCAACGAGCGTTACACGATGGCGAGCATAACGAAGAACGAGCTGCACGGTGAGTTTATCGCGATTCTGGAGGAAGCTATCGGCAAAAAGACAGCCGCCGAGTGGGCGGTAATCTTCACGGCGGCGGACGTGCCGTTCGCGGTTGCCGCCGTGTGGGAGGAAGTGCTTGAGGACGAGCAGGCTTGGGCAATCGGCGCGTTTGAAAACGTCGATTATCCGACGGGCAAGCGCGCGATGGTTCGCCAGCCTATTGAGCTGACGGGCAGCTACAAGCGTCCCTACGGCAAGGCTCCGCAGCTCGGCGAGCACAGCGAGGAAATTCTGAAGAGTCTCGGCTATTCTGACGAGCAGTTGAAGTCGCTCCACGAAGCGGGCGTTTACAACGTGTTTGACGACGTGAAGAGCAAGGTCGGCAACCCGGACGCGGTTGCGGAGCTGAAAGAGCTGCTCGGCAAGTAACGAAATTGACAGCGCCGACGGATTAAAGTTTAACGCCATGCGGTTTCCCGCATGGCGTTGGTTTTTTTATTGCATGTTCTTAACAAACTCGGTGAGGTCCGCGACGGTGTGGCAGCTGTAGATTGCGTCGTCCGTGACGCTGATGTTGAACTCTTTTTCAAGCTCCATTATCAGCTCCACAAGGTCGAGCGAATCCGCGCCAAGCTCCTCAATAATGTCGGTGTCCTCCAGAATCTCCTCGGGTTCAAGCCCGAGCTGAGAAGCCAAAGCGTCCCGTATTTTCAGCGCAATCGGTTCCATGATTTCTACCCTCCAATGTCTATATAGTAATTCCGTTTCTTGCGTCTTGATTGTCAATTGTCAACTGTCAATTGTTAATCGTCAATTGTCGCGCGATGCGCGGTTATTCCCGCTGCCGTAGGCGACGACGACGCGGCGGTTCGGCTCGCTGCCGACGGAGTAGGTGGACACGCCCTCTTTTTCTTGCAGGGCGGCGTGAATAACGTGCCGCTCGTAAGCGTTCATCGGGTCGAGCGTGACGTTGCGGCGGTACTTGAGCACCTTGGCGGCGGTCTTGTCGGCTAGGGTTTCAAGCGTTTCGCCGCGGCGGGCGCGGTAATTCTCCGTGTCCACGTTGACGCGCACGCGGTTAGAGCCTGACAGCTTGTGGTTGACGACGTAGTTCGACAGGTGCTGGATTGCGTCGAGCGTTTCGCCGCGACGACCAATCAGCGCGCCCGGCTCGCTCGCCGTGATGACGACGGACACGGTGCTGCCCTCGGCGGTGATGTCCAGCTCGGACGGCACGCCGAAGCGCGTGAGCAAGCCCGTCAGAAATTCGCGCAGCGGCTCAATCTGCCCCTCTCCGTCTCCGTTCAACGCTTCGCGCTCGCTGTAGCGGTCGCGTCCCTGCTCGCGTTCGCGGCGCGGGGCGGAATTGTCGCGCGGCGTTGCGTTACCGCGCGGCGCGGCGTTGCGCTCCGCAGGGCGGCGTTGCGGCGACTGCGGAGACTGCGGCTTGTCGTATGCCTTAGGCTCGGCGACGGGCGGCGCGTATGTCTCAATCGGCGCGGGAACAGGCTCGTCCGGCACCTCGTAGCTCACGTTGACGACGGCGGGCGTGACCTTCAGCCCGAACAGCGCCGACTTCGCGCGCTCCACAATCTCGACGGAAACATCGTCGCGCGTCAGCCCCAGTTCCTCCAGCGCGAGCCGCACAGCCTCTTCCTCGGTCCGCGCCGATTTTTGCAGTATCTTTATCATAGTTTCCCTCCCCCGAAATAATTATCAGTCGTCGTCATGACCGCGCAGCGGCTTAATCTCAGGCTCCGCCCCGCCGTTATTGTCGTTCTCATACTCAAAATCCTCATCGTTCTCGTTGTTACCAGCAGTCTCCGGTTCCTCGTAATCCTCGTCCTCATCCTCAATTATTAATTCTTCATTATTAATTATTAATTGAGCCGAATCGCCAAAGCGATTCGGGTCATACGCTCTGCCGCGCGCGAACGGGCGGTTGCCGACGCGGGACGGGCTTTCCTCTTTCTCGCGCTTGGACTGCTTTTCGGGCGCGTGCGTGCGCTCCCACTCGGCTTGCTTCTGCGCGCGCTCCTGCTTTTCGGTCAGGCGGAGACGGCGTTTGGAGACGTTCGGGTTCGAGTACGCCTGATTTTCGGCGCGGAGCTGCTCTGTCTCCTTGCGCTTGCGCTCAATTTCGGCGGCTTTCGCGGCGCGAACCTTGTTGCGCTCCACGTCCTCCGCGTCGAGTATCTTCGTGTAGTGCCGCGTTAGCCATGTGTCCTGAATGATTTGCAGAACCGCGCCGATTGCCCAGTAAATGCCGAGCGCGGCGGGCATGATGAACGCGAAATACAGCGACATAATCGGCTGCATCAGCAGCATGGACTTGCCCATGCCCGGCTGCCCCTCCTGCTGCGGCTGCTGCTTCATCGAGATTGACATTTGCAGCATCGTAAGCCCCGCCGAGATGAACGGAATCAGGAACAGGAAAAAGCCCTGCGTCCATTCCGCGCCCGTCGCGCCGCCGTTGTTCCATAGGTAGTCCCAATGCGGCGTCTGCGCGAGGTTTATGCCGAGGAAGTGGAAGTCTATACGGCGCAGGTTATTGCCGAAGCTCTCAAACGCCGCCCAGTTGTTGTTGACGTGCTCAGCCGCGAGGATTTCAAACGACGCGTTCTTCAAAAGCGAGGGCGCGAACCCCGTGCCGAGCAGCTTTTGAATCAATGTGCCGAACGGCGCGGAAGCGCGCGTGAGCAGGTCGCCCGCCATGCCCATCATCGTCGTCAGCGGTTGGCGCACCGCGTAATACAGCGCGAACAGAATCGGGAACGGAAGCAACGCCCAAAGGCAGCCGGAGGTCGGGTTAATCCCCTCCTCCTTGTAGAACTTCATTTGTTCCTCTTGATATTTGCGCTTGTCGCCGCCGCACCGCTTCTCAATTTCCTTGAGCTTGGGCGCGAGCCGCGACTGCTGCATGGAGCCGCGCTTCGACTTCATCTGGAAAGGGAGCAGCAGCACCTTGACGATAATCGCGAACAGGATTATCGCCACGCCGTAGTTCGCCACGACCTCGTACAGCCACATCAGCAACATGCCGAATGGCTTTGCTATCATCTGCATCAAAAATCTCCGTTCAAATATATTCCATAAACCGTACTAAGACGGATAAGGGTCAATAATCGTGTCCCGCGTCCCCCAATTGTCAATTGTCAATTGTTAATTGTTAATTGTCACGGTACGGGGTCAAACCCGCCTTTGTGGAACGGGTGACACTTCAATATGCGGCGCAGGGCGAGCCGGCCGCCCTTCAGCGCGCCGTACTTCTCCAGCGCCTCAAGCGCGTAAGCCGAGCACGTGGGCGCGAAACGGCACGTCGGCGGCTTTGTCGGCGATATGTTCTTTCGGTAAAAGGTGACGAGCGCGATAAGTATACGCTTCATTTCGCGCCGCCCTTTGGTTGTGAAGTTGACTGCGACCTCGCGGCTTCGCCCGACTTAACTGCTTCGCCTGATTTTGCGGTAGTCGGCGCGGCTTGCGGCTTGGGCGGCATGTCGCCGCGCAGCTCAAGCTTGGCGCACAGGCGCAGAAAGTCGCGGCGCAGCTCGTCAAACGGCGCGTCAATTGCGCGCGCGCGCGCAACAATCACGACGTCGTACCCGCGGCGCAGCTTGTCCTCGTTCAGTCGGTAAGTTTCGCGCAAGCGGCGGCGGATACGGTTGCGGCGGACGGCTCCGCCGAGCTTTGTGCTGACGGTCAGTCCAAGCCGGTTCTCACCGCGCCCGTTCTTGCGGCAGTAAATGACGCAGGAGCCGCCGGCGGCACTTTTGCCCTTGTTATACAGGCGGCGGAACTCGTGATTTTTCTTGAGCGAAACGGAAAATTTCATTCGTAAATCACGATTCCTTTCAAACGCGTTCGCGTTGCAAGCCGCGCGAACCGCACCGCCGCGCGGGCATACAACTGTTGGGGGTCAGGATAACGCCCAACCCCCTGTGAGCCGACGCGCGCCGACCCTGCAATTTCTCGAATGACAAATGCAAAATATTGTGCGGAATCGCGAGCTAGGCGGAGAGCTTATCTCTGCCCTTGGCGCGGCGGCGCGCGAGCACCTTCCGACCGTTCTTGGTTGCCATGCGCTTACGGAAGCCGTGCTCCTTAGAGCGGTGACGCTTTTTCGGCTGATATGTTCTGAGCACAGTTTCACCTCCTAATGTTTAATCGCGACGGCGAGCTGCCGCCAATCGCGGAAACTTATTATACAATAGATAAAGTTGGCATGTCAATATTTATTTTCAATATTCCCCTCGTCCCGCCGCAGCGACTCCCCCGTCCCGCCGCGCGGCACCTCTTGCGCGTTGCACTGCGCCCTGCTGTTTTGGTTATTTCTCTTGTTGTTTATTCTCAAAGGAGATTCGCTTGCCCTGCGCGGGCGGCGCCCCCTTTCCAGCGCGGGAAAGGGGGGAAAGCGCGCTCAAGGGGGCTGCGCCCCCTTAAGAATCCCCTGCTTCTCAGAGCACTTGGGCTTAGTGACGCTATCGCAAATGGTATTACTCATTACGCGGTACAAGACTAAACTTCAAGTGCAAGCTCGCTCCGCGAAAACCTACCCTGTTGCAACGCAGTTGACCTTGCCAAATGGCAGCTTGCAATACCATTGTTAACCTACTGCCCGTAACGCCGCAATTGGTTTGCGCCTAGCTGTGGGGGTGATTCTTAAGAGGGGCACAGCCCCTCTTAAGTGCGCTTTCCCCCCTTTCTCGCATAAGAAAGGGGGTCCCCGCCGGATAGGCGAGGAAATAGGT
>JAISKH010000023.1 GCA_031261325.1 Oscillospiraceae bacterium | reverse complement strand
GTTTCGCGCGTCGGCGCGGGCGAGTTCCGTGTCCTACGCGGACGGCGCCCCCTTTCTTACGCAAGAAAGGGGGGAAAGAGCGCTTAAGGGGGCTGCCGCCCCCTTAAGAAGCCCCTGCTTCTCAAAGCACTCAAGTCTCCAGTCGCTATCGCAAATCAGGTCGCGAGTTACGCGGCACAAGACTAAACTTCAAGTGCAAGCTCGCTTCGCGAAGCCAACAATGTTGCAACGCACATGTCCTTGCCAAGTGGCAGCTTGCACTACCAGTTTACACCTACTGCCCGTAGAACCGCACTTGGTTTGCGCCTAGCTGTGGGGGTGATTTTTAAGAGGGGGCTTGCCCCCTCTTAAATGCGCTTTCCCCCCTTTCTCGCATAAGAAAGGGGGCCCCGCGCGGGTAGCGCAAGGAGCAAGTTGGAGATTACAAATATCAAAAAACCAAAATGGAACGGAAGAGCGCATCGCAGGACGATAAGACGAGAGTGCCGCGCGGCGGGACGAGAGAATAAGGTTGGGTATTGCACAGCAAATCATAATGTGATAATATTATAAGATAAACCAAAAACAAAGATATGAGGCAACGCCATGACAGAACAAATTAGGCTGCCCAACGGGACGCGGCTCGCGTTCGAGCATATCCCTTACGTGCGGTCGGCGGCACTCGGCGTGCTCGTCGGCGCGGGCAGCCGCCACGAGACGGCGCGCGAAAACGGCGCGTCGCACTTCCTCGAACACATGCTTTTCAAGGGCACCGAGACGCGCTCCGCCGCGCGGCTTGCCGAGGAAATGGACGCAATCGGCGGGCAAATCAACGCCTACACAAGCAAGGAAACCACGTGCTTTCACGGGCGCGTGCTTGACACGCATTTGGACAAGCTCTCGGAAATACTCGCGGACATGCTGCTCAATTCGCGGCTTGACGACGGCGATGTTGCGAGCGAGCGCGGCGTGATTTACGAAGAAATTGATATGTACAACGACCAGCCCGATGACCTCGTGAACGAGCGGTTGCTAACCGGCGTGTTCAAGGGCAACAGTCTCGCGCGCCCGATTCTGGGCACAAAGGCTTCGCTCTCGGCTATGACAGGCGCGTCCCTGCGCGAGTACATGAACGGCAAATATCGCGCGGGCGCAACGATTATCGCGCTCGCGGGGAGCTTTAAGGACGGCGACATTCGCCGCATTTCGGAGCTGTTTTCCGCATTGCCGGAGGGCGGCAAGAACGCTTACAAGCCCGCGAAATATGTGCCGACGCTGACGGTCAAGCGGCGCGCGCTCGAGCAGAACCACGTCTGCGTCGCCCTGCCCGGCATTGCGGCGAACGACCCGAGACGCTTTGCGATGCAGCTGTTTTCGGACATACTGGGCGGCGGCATGTCGTCGCGCCTGTTCCAAAAAGTGCGTGAGGAGCGCGGACTGTGCTACGGAATCAGCACCTCGGGCGTGACGCACCTTGACACGGGAATTTTCACGATTTACACCGCGCTCGGTTACGAATCGCAAACGGAAGCGGTCGGGCTGATTGCGGGCGAGCTGAAGAAGATGCTCGACAGCGGCGTTACCGACGCAGAGCTGTCGCGCGCGCGTGAGCAGGTCAAGGCGAACGTGCTGATGTCGCTGGAATCCACCACGTCGCGCAGCGCGAGACTGACAAAGCTGCTGAATTTCGAGCGTTTGGAGGAACCGGACGAGATAATCGCGGCATACGACGCGGTGACGCGCGAGGACGTGCGGGCGGTTGCGGAGTACGTGCTAGACGCGCCGCAGACGTCGCTCTCCGTCGTCGGCAAGACCGACGGCGCAGCGGATTTGCTTGCCACTCTTAGAGGGCAATAGCCCTCCTTATTCCCCCGTCCCGCCGCGCGGCACCTTTTGTGCGTAACGCCGCACCTACTTCTTTAGTTTTTTGGCTGTTTTTCAATCTCAAAGGAGATTCGCATGTATCGCGCGTCGGCGCGGGCGAGTTCCGTGTCCTACGCGGACGGCGCCCCCTTTCTTACGCAAGAAAGGGGGGAAAGAGCGCTTAAGGGGCTTGTGCCCCTTAAGAATCCCCCTTCTCAAAGCACTCAAGTCTCCAGTCGCTATCGCAAATCAGGTCGCGAGTTACGCGACACAAGACTACACTCTAATGCAAGCTCGCTTCGCGAAAGCCTACCGTGTTGCAACGCACATGTCCTTGCCAAGTGGCAGCGTGCAACCCCACTTAAGACCTACTGCCCGTACTACCGCACTCGGTTTGCGCCTAGCATCGGGGGTGATTTTTAAGAGGGGGTTTACCCCCTCTTAAATGCGCTTTCCCCCCTTTCTCGCATAAGAAAGGGGGCCCCGCGCGGGTAGCGCAAGGAGTAAGTTGGAGAACACAGTCAACAACAAACAAATATGGAACGGCAGAGCGCGACGCAAGACGATGGACGAGAGAGTCGCCTCGGCGGGACGAGAGAATAATGTAGGAGGAATTACAATGACATACCCACTAAAAGTTGCGGGGCTGCACCGCGAACTGCCGCTTTGCAAGGCGAGCGAAACCCTTACGATTGCGGCTTTTGTTATCTTCGGCGACGTGGAGCTGACGGTCGCGTGCGCGGGCGCGCTGCTTGAAAAAGCTCCCGAATTCGACTACCTGCTCGCGCCGGAAGCAAAGGCGATTCCGCTGATTCACGAAATGGCGCGGCAGAGCGGGCGCAACGAGTACTTCCTCGTGCGCAAGGCACCCAAGCTGTACATGAACGGCGTGTTCGAGGCGGACGTGCGCTCAATCACGACCGACGCGGAGCAGAAGCTGTACATGGACGGCGCGGACGCGGCGAAAATGGTCGGCAAGCGTATTCTCATAATCGATGATGTAATTTCGACCGGCGGTTCGCTCCGCGCGGTGGAGGAGCTTGTCGAAAAGGCAGGCGGCATTGTCGCCGGGCGCATGTCGATTCTCGCGGAGGGCGACGCAATCGGCCGCCGGGACATCACCTATCTTGAACCGCTGCCGCTGTTCGACGCGAATGGGGTTGCTATATAATTCACATTATTCCCCAACGTCCCGCCGCAGCGGCACTTATTGCGCGTTGCACTCGCCCCACCTGAAAAGACGTTTCGCGCGTCGGCGCGGGCGAGACTGTGTCCTACGCGGACGGCGCCCCCTTTCTTACGCAAGAAAGGGGGGAAAGAGCGTTTAAGGGGCTGTGCCCCTTAAAAATCCCCCTTCTCAAAGCACTTGAATCTCCAGTCGCTATCGCAAATGTAAACGCTCATTACGCGGAAAAGGTTCAAAAATTAGTGCAAGCTCGCTCGCGCGAAAGCCTACCGTGTTGCAACGCACATGTCCTTGCCAAGTGGCAGCTTGCAACCCAAGCGTAAACTTACTGCCCGTAACGCCGCAATTGGTTTGCGCCTAGCTATGGGGGTGATTTTTAAGAGGGGGTTTACCCCCTCTTAAATGCGCTTTCCCCCCTTTCCCGCATTGGAAAGGGGGCGCCGCCCGCGCAGGGCAAGCGAATCTCTTTAGAGAATTAAAAACCAATCAAAAAACTAATAAAGCAAGCGCGGCGTTACGCGCAACAAGCACCGCGCGGCGGAACGCGGAGAATAATGAAAAAACCGCCAAACGGCGGTTTTTTCATTAAAATCCTGCCCACACCTCGGGCGTTTCCGTCTTCGGCGGCGGTGCCTCACCGTCAGCGGGAGGTTCACCGTCCGACGGCGTTTCACCGCTCGGCGAGACTCCGCCGTCGGTGGTCTCCGCTTGCGGCGGAGCGGGCGAGTCAATCGGCGGCTCCTCGGTCGCGGGCGATTCTTCGCCGCCTATGCCGCCCCAAACCTCGGGTGTCGGCTCCGGCGTGGGGGTCGGCTCCGGCGACGGCTCGGGCGTCGGGCGCATCGCGTACTCCGCCGAATCCGACTGCGGCACGAGCTTGCCGTACACGATATAGCGCGCGTCGTTGAACTCATACGAGCACGTCGAAAGCGTTACAATATGGTCGTTTGCACCGATAACAACGTCGCTCTTGAACGAGCTGCGCGCCTTGGCGTTCGCTATCCAGTCAAGGTAATCCTCCCCTGACTTGAAGTAAATGCGCCACGCGTCCTCAGACGGGTCGGCGACATAGCCCGCGAACAGCTCCAGCGTGTAGTTACCGCGATTTGTCATAATGCGCATCGTCGGGTGCGAGTTGTAATATGACTGCGCCTTGTAGCGCGTCAGCGTCCAGAACATGCTGTGGTTGCGCATGTTGTGCCCGTAAATAATCGTGTTCAGGTCGCGGAAATTCGATTTGTTGCGGTAATCGACAAAGAGCGCGCCCATCTTGTTCGACTTGCCCGTGAACAGGTGGTCAAGGTAATATTCGTTGTCCGAACCCTGCACGACGGGGTAGTTGATGTTCGTGCCCGTTGCGGAGAGCCACGCCACAAAGTCGGGGTTAATGTCCGCCGCGGACTCGAAATTGACCTCCGGCCAGTAGTCGGGCGCGGGCGCGTCCACGTAATTCCCGTCGTCAACTTCACCGGGCGCGAGCGTCGGCACGTCGTCGGGCGGCTCCGTCGGCTCGCCGCTCGCTATCGGGCTGGGCTTCGCGGTCGGGGACGGCTCGGCGGTTTCGGACGGCGGCTTCAGCAACCCGTCCGCAATGTCGATATACGCGTCGTCGCCCGCCTTGTATTCGGCGAGATTCGTGTAAATCATGTACCCGCTGACGAGCATAACGCCTATGCAGAGCACGAGCAGGATATTCGATATAATTTTCCGCGCGGAACGCTTCTTTTTCATGCTGTCATTCTCCTAATATGAAGAAATATGTATCCAAACTCATTATAACACCGCTGTCAATAGTCCGCAAACCTACCCGACGGACTTCAGCGCGGCGAGCATAACCTCGCCCACCGCCGCCAAATCCTCCGCGTCAAACGCCGCGTGAGTGTTGTCGGAGAAGAGAATTTGCGCACTCGGCGGGAACTCGTCGTCCCCCGTCCACACGATGAAACGCACGGTCATGCCGTCCGTAAACGGCAGGTCATACGCCGCGTCGCCAAATGTTACCGCCGCGCCGCCGACCGATTTCGCGGGCGTGCCGCACAATTTAAGGCAAGCCGCGCGGAATGCCGCGAGCGTGTCCGCGTTCTTGCCGTAAGTGCGCGCCAGACGCGAGACGCACCGCCCCTGAAAATTGCGGTCATACACCTCGCCCCACGGCAGCTCGCGGTAGGACAGGAACCGCCCGTTCCACGGCGCGCGCTTGCCGCCCGTCAGGTAACGGCTGACGAGTATCTGCGCCGCAACGCCAAGCAGCGGTTCGGGGCAGTCGCCGTCCGCCGCCGTCAGCCGAAACTCGGGGTATTCAGCGCGCAGACCTTGCCCCATGAGGTTCAGCGCAAAGGCTCCGCCGTCGAACCGCGCGCCCGTGCGCCGCTCCACCTCCGCGGGTTCAACCTCACGGAAAAGCGCGGCGTAATGCTCAAGCGGCAACCTCTCCTTGTTGTTCCGAATGTCCATCGCGAACCTCTATTCAATCGCCGCGAACAGCGACGTGTCAGTATGCGGCAGGAAGCACGCCGCAATAAACTCGTCCATGTACCCCGCCTGCGTTGACAGCTCGACGTAGGTAATGCCGCGCGCCAACTCCGTGAGCTTGCGTTCCGCGTCACGCGAGACGAGCGCGGCATACGCGCCCGACAGCGACGAGTTGCCGATGTAATGAAAGCGCGGCTCCGGCAACGCGGGGAACATGCCGATACGAATCGCGTTTTTAATGTTAATGCCGCTGCCGATTCCGCCCGCGACGAACACGCGCTCAATGTCCTCGGGCGTGAAGCCGAGCGGGGTTATCAGCGACATAATCGCGGAGAAAATCGCGCCCTTGGTGCGGATAAAGTTGTCAATATCCGTCTCGTCAATGTACACCTCGCGCCCCGTCGCGGATTCCGTCGTCGTCGCGAGAATGTACTTGCCCGTGCCAAATTCCGCGTCGTACACTATGCGCGTTGCTTCGCGCGTGAACTTGCCCTTGCCGTTAATCGCGCCGCATTGAAACAGCTCCGCAATCACGTCGATAATGCCGCTGCCGCACAGCCCGACGGGTTTTTCGCCGCCGATGACGTTCAGCGTCGGTTCCAGCGTGTCGCCGTCAATCGCGCAGTCCTCAATTGCGCCGTCCGTCGCGCGCATACCGCACTTGATGTCGCCGCCCTCAAACGCGGGTCCCGCGGAGCAGGCGCAAGCCATGAGAAATTCGTTGTTGCCGAACACGATTTCGCCGTTCGTACCCAAATCGACAAGCAGGGACAGCTCCGGTTCGTTCCAAATCATGCTCGCCAGCGCGCCCGCCGTAACGTCCCCGCCGACGTAGCTGCCGATATTCGGCGCGACCGCCATGCGCGCCCCGGGTGCAAGGTCGATGCCGACCTCGCGCGTGAACACGGGCGGAATGCGGAAGAACGCGGGAACATACGGCTCGCGCCGCAGGTGGTCGGCGTTTATGCCGAGCAGCAGGTGGTTCATCGTCGTGTTCCCCGCGAGCATGACGGAGCTGATACGCTCCTTGTCAATGCCGGAGTCGTCGCACATGCGGTGAATCAGCGGGAGTAGCGACTCGTGCACGACGGCGTAACGCAGTCGCTCCACGCCGCCGGGCTTCTGCTGCTCGACTATGCGGTTAATCACGTCCGCGCCGTAGCGTATCTGCCCGTTGCCCGTGCTGCCCTTGGCGAGAATTTTGCCCGTTTCAAGGTCAACAAGCAGCGCGGAGACGGTCGTCGTCCCAATATCAACCGCAAGTCCGCACACGGGCGCGACCTCATCAACGCCGCACACGTCGAGTATGCGCACGCTCGAGCGGTTGGTAAACAGCAGGCACTTTATGCGGAAACCGTTGTCGCGCAGCGCCTCCGGCAGTTTTTTCAGCAGCGAGTAGCGCAAGTGCAGCTCGCGTCCGTCCTCCGGCAGCACCGCCGCGACCGCGCGCATAAGCCGCTCGTTATCGGGCATCGTGTCGTCCAACGTAGGCTCGTCCAACTCAATCGTAAGCGTTGAGAACCCGCTGCCGAATTTCAGCCCCGTGTCGCGCATCGCGTCCTGCAGCTCGTTGAAAATCTTCATTTCCAACGGCGACGACAGGTCGGTCACGCGCAGACGGCTCTTAAACGCGCCCGCAATGTCGGGAACGAGAAGCTTCGCCTTGCCCGACACCTTTGCGACGCAGGCAAGCCGCCAGCCGTTGTAGTAGTCATAGTCGTTGATGTGGCGCGTAATCGCGCTGTAAACCTCGCCCTCAATCAGACGGACGCGGCACTTGCCGCACGAGCCGTTGCCGGAGCATGGCGCGTCGATTGCGACGTTAGCCTTGCGCGCCAGCTCAAGCAGGTTTTCGCCGTGGTTGGCGGATATGACAACCTCGTCGCCGCCCTCTACCTTAAATGTTATATCATACATACTACATTCTCCCGTCCCCCGCAGGGCACTTCCTTATTCTCACGTCCCGCCGCGCGGCGCACCTCTAATTGTTCATTGTCAATTGTCAATTGTTAATTGGCTACGTGTCCTACGCGGACGGCGCCCCCTTTCTTACGCAAGAAAGGGGGGAAAGAGCGCTTAAGGGGGCTGCCGCCCCCTTAAGAAGCCCCTGCTCTCAAAACACTTGAATCTCCAGTCGCTATCGCAAATGTTATGTTCTACAGCGCGGCACAAGACAACACTCAAGTGCAAGCTCGCTCCGCGAAAGCCTACCCTGTTGCAACGCAGTTGACCTTGCCAAGTGGCAGCTTGCAATCCCAGTTTACACTTATCGCCCGTAACGCCGCACTTGGTTTGCGCCTAGCTGTGGGGGTGATTCTTAAGAGGGGGTTTACCCCCTCTTAAGTGCGCTTTCCCCCCTTTCCCGCATTGGAAAGGGGGTCCCCGCCGGATAGGCGAAGCAAATCTCCTTTGAGATTGAAAAACAATACTGCAAGGCACGCGCAACGCGCAAAAGGTGCCCTGCGGGGAACGCAGAGAATATTGTGTTAAACAATATCCTCCATCGCAAGTGCGGGGTGCCCTTTGGCAACAAGGAAATCAAGCACCTCGTCAGAGTTGACGGCAATCGTCTCGTCGCATATCATGTCGGTGAAGTTGTCAATGCCGTACAGCTCCTTTGCCGCGGCGTTCAGGCGCGGGGCAACGTCGTCCTTAAGCTCCTTGGGCAGCCAAACTATGCGGGCGATTCCGCCCTCCGCCGCCGCGAACTTCTTCGACGCGATGAAGTGCCGCCCGTGACCCATGAAGCCGGGGGTTTGAACGCCGCCGCCAGTCATGGACGCAAGCTCGCCGAACGTCATGCCACTCGGTGTCTGACCCGTGTACTCGCGGTTTACAATCAGCACGCCCTTTGCTTCGGGCAGAATGCCGCAGATGCACTCAAAGCAGCCGCATGAGGTCATCGGGTCCTCAAGAATCGAATACAGCGTAACGCGCTCGGTCGCCCCGTGCGACGCGGCGGAAACCGCTTCGTTCACGGACTCGAACGCGCCCTTGCGCGCGTCAATCGCCTCGCCCTTGGCTATCGGCTGGCAAGGACCCGTCGGGGTAAGCTCGCGCGTCGCCTTCGCGTCCAGCCAACTGACCGCGCCGCACAGTCCGAGACGTTCCGGCGTGACGACGCACGCGTGGCTCGGCGCGAACGACTGGCACAGCACGCAGGTGTAGAACGTGTCCACGCTCTCGTCCGTCATTGCGGCAAGACGGTCGTCGCGCGCGTGGTAACGCGGCATCGCTTCCGCTTCAAGCAGACGGTGAACCTCCGCTTCGTCGGTTATCATCGTGACCTGACACTTGTCAACAACGCTGTCGAACTCGTCCATAATCTCGTGGTAAATCACTTCGGCGAGGTCCTTAAGGCGGAACCCGTGCTCATATGCGTCCTTGGAAACGCGCAGACGGAACAGGTTGCGCTGACCCGTGTGCATTACGCCCTCAATGTAATTGAACCAATGGTGAATCTTGCGCTCAATAACAGGCTCGAAGTCCGTCTGCATCTTCGCGCCCGCGACTTCGACGTAGGTCGCAAGCGGGAGACTTACAATCTCGCCGTCGTCACTCTCGTCAATGTCGGGACCGATAATTGTGATTTTGTGGTCGGTCACGTCCTTAAGCTCGCGCTCCACCACAAGCTCGACCGTCGGGTTGGAACCCGAATAGAACTCCGCGTGCGTGTCGCCCTTGCGGATAATCTCGCCCTCAAACGCGGAGGCAAAGCCCATGCAAATGTCGATATTCTTGTTCTTGACCTTGATATTGCGCAGCTCCAGCGAGCGCGCGACGGTTTGCAGGTGGTCGGTAACGCTCTCAAGCGCGCCGGGAACCTGCACGTCGCCCAAGTCGCTGTCCACGATTACGGGGAAGCCGAGCGCAATTGCGCCCGCGCCCGCCGACACGATGATTTCATTCAGCGCGCCGAAAGCGTTCACAAACGCGGGCACCCGCTCCTTTGTATAGGCGAGCAATCCCGCGAGGTCGCCGGGCTGCACCGCGCCGAATATAAGCGCGGCGCGAATCGCGACGGTGACGACGTGCGTGACCGCCGTAACGTCATAGCCGAGCGGGATAACGCGATAATCCAGCCCCATCTTGACGCCCGTCGCCGTCGCCTGGTCGATAACGCCGCCGATTAAGAACGTGAGCAGTCCCTTTGTCTGATATTCCTTGACGACGAGCGCGACGTTCGCGGGGTCGTCCGCCTGCCCGAGCACGACGGCGACGCCGGGAATGTCCCCCGTCACGAGCGGCACTCCGAGTGAGCGAATCACCGAGTCGGGCACAAAGCCGATGCCCGCTCCGTCCTTGTAGGGGCTTTCGCCCGCCGCGTACTTGAGCGCCTCAAGTATCTCCGCGCCGACGGCTGTGGCAAGTCCCGCGTTCAGCGCGTCGCCCAACTCCGGCTTGTTCGTAATCAGGGATTTCAGCACGTCAACGCACGCCGTCAAGTCGCCGATGGTCTTGACCTTTACGCCCGTCGCGGCGTAAATCGTCGGTAAAAAGTACGCCGTGTCAGGAAACGCAAGCTTGCTCTCGGCTCCGAATTGCGCAATCGCGGCGGTCACCGCTCCGTCGGTAAGGTTCGCCACAGCGTTGGAACCCGCATAAATCAGGTCTGTTAATACGCTCATTATAATTCACTCCTTCTTAGCAATTTGCAATTGCAATTAATAATTAATAATGCATAATTAACAATTGAGGTGCCGCTGCCGCGGCGAATTTAAGATAGGTCGCGCGTCACGCGACACAACAATTATTCATTATTATTTTTTAATTATTAATTGTTCTAAAATTTCCCGTACCGCGACTTTCACGGGATTGTCGTCGGGTACCTTGCTCGTCGGCTTGCCGTCGCAGTCGTAGCGGTAGACCGTCTCGTCCTGCGGCAGAACGCCGATTAGGTCAAGACCTTGTAGCTTAATCTCCTCCATGATGCCCTCGTCGGGCACGCCGTTCGGCGCGCGGTTAACGATTAGCTTCATCACGGACGGCGCGAGCTTCAGCTCCTCCGCCATGACTTTGACGCGCCCGACAGCCTGAATCCCTCGGCGCGAGCTGTCCGACACGAGCAGCAGCACGTCCATGTGCGGAAGTACCCCGCGCGAGATGTGCTCAAGCCCCGCCTCATTGTCCACGACGAGGTAGTCGTATGCGCCGGAGCGGAAGTACTTGTCGATTTGCGTCGTCAGTATGCCGTTTACGTAGCAGTAGCAGCCCGCGCCCTGCGTCCTGCCCATGACAAGCAGGTCATAGCTCAAGCCCTCGCTCAGCGCGTCCGACATCATGAACTCGGCGTACTCCGCCTTGGTCATTCCCGCGGGCATCGCCTCCCCCGAAAGCTCGCGCCCCGCCATAGTCTCGCGTATCTCGCCGAGCGTCGTCTCAACGTCCACGCCGAGCACTTCGTTAAGGTTAGAGTTCGGGTCCGCGTCCACGGCGAGCACTTTTTTGCCCGCCCTTGCCAGTTGCTCGATTATCATGCCGCAGATGGTGGTCTTGCCAGTGCCGCCCTTGCCGGCGACGGCGATTACAATGGGTTGCGCCATGCTACGCCACCTCCGTGTCGATAATCACTACGCCGTTAACGAGGTCGATGGACTTGACCGCGCCCGGCACGCGCGTCTCGTTGTCGAGCAGGTCGGTAAGGATAACGCCGCCCTCCTCAAACCGCATGAATTGAATGTTCTTCGCGATGAGATGCTCGGGTGATTTCTCGTTTGAATACGCTGTTGATAAGCACATTGGACTCACTCCTTTCCGGTAGTTCGCGTCTAACCCGCTATGTCCTCGATTGCGAGCGCGAGGAGGTCGTTCGCCGTCTCTTGGTGCCGCATGGCTTTCCACAAATCCTCCGCCGCTTCCGCCAGCCCCAAATGCTCCAAGTCGTGGGCGAGGTCGTGCAGCTCCAGGGCGTGGTGCTCGTTGTGGTGCAGCGTGTAGCGCAGTAGGGCGAGGGCTTCCTCCTTGGTCGGAACCGCGCCGTGCTCGTGGTCATGCGTGTGCTCATGGTCGTGCTCATGGTCGTGTTCGTGCTCGTGTTCATGGTCGTGCTCATGCTCGTGCTCGTGTTCGTGGTCATGGTCGTGCTCATGGTCGTGCATAATATAACCTCCTTGTCGTTAAATTTATTCGTGTCTATTCGTATTTTTGCGCCGCGAGCTTAAGGTTTTCGATAATCGGCAGCTTTTGCGGGCAGACGCTTTCGCACGCGCCGCACTCGACGCACGCACTCGCCTTGCCGCCGAACTGTGTCTCCCAATTGTAGCCGAAGCGCGCCGCCTGCGCGTCGTTATACACAAGTTCACGGTTCATCGCGTCGAATATGCTCGGAATCGTGATATTCTGCGGACACCCGGGGACGCAATATTTGCAACCTGTGCAAGCGATTGACGGTATCGCGGCGAGAGCCTTGCGCGCATTCTCAACGACCTGCTTTTCCTCGTCATCGAGCGGCTTGAAGTGCTCCATGTACCCCGTATTGTCGCGCATCTGCTCGATATTCGACATGCCGGACAGCACCGTAATCACGCCCTCAAGGCTCGCCGCGAAGCGAATCGCCCATGACGAATACGACGCGCCGGAACCGTAAGCGTCGAACACCGCCTTAACCGAGTCTGCGGGGTTGGACAGCATACCGCCCTTAATCGGCTCCATGATGACGACGGGCGTGTGGTGCCGCCGCGCGACCTCGGGACACGCGCGCGCCTGAACGCCGCCGGACTCCCAGTCCGCGTAGTTGATTTGCAGCTGCACAAACTCCGCGTCGGGGTGCTCCGTCAGCACCTTGTCCAGCAGCTCCGCGGAGTCGTGGAACGAGAAGCCCCAATGCTTGACAAGTCCCTGCTCCTTAAGCCCCTTAACGTAATCCCATATGCCGTATTCCTCAAACTTCGCCGTCCTCGTCGCGCCGACATTGTGGAGCAGGTAGAAGTCAAAGTAGCCCGCGCCCGTGCGCTCCAGGCTTGTCCAGAACATTTGCTTTGCCGCTTCCGCGTCCTCCGCCCCCGCCCACGCGGGCAGCTTCGTCGCAAGGTAAAAGCTCTCGCGCGGGTAACGCTCCACAAGGGCTTTCTTTATCGCCTTTTCGCTCTCGCCCGCGCTGTAGCCGTAAGCGGTGTCAAAATACTTAAAGCCCTTGGCGAGAAAGAGGTCAACCATCTCCTTAACGCGCTCGATGTCGATGTCCTGCGAACCCTCAACCGTCGGGAGACGCATAAGCCCGAAACCGAGCTTGGGTATGCTTTCGCCGAGATATGCCATAACATTTACCTCCATAGTATTATTTATTCCAGAATACACCGCTCGGGGGTTTTTGTCAATTATGACACTTGACAATTCTATTTGACGAGCGGGCAATAGCCTGATAGAGGTTTTGTCAAGGGGGTTTGTCCAATTTCTCGAAAATTATTTTTTCAAGGCATAAAAAAACCGCCCTCTGACTGGTTAAGTCAAAGAGCGGTTTTGTTGGTCGTTACGGCTT
>JAISKH010000074.1 GCA_031261325.1 Oscillospiraceae bacterium | reverse complement strand
AGCCGCAGGAGCGTCGCCGTGAACGGCTCGTCGAGGTTGCCGACGGCGTTTTCCAAGTCCTGCGGCTCGGTAAGACTAAACCTTATTCGTGTATCAAGCGCGACGCTCTCCGCATCGAGTACCAGACTGTGCGCGATGTGGTTTTCCTCGACGTAATGCTCGTCGATGTAACTCGCGACCGCGCCGAGCAGCTTTTCGCTGACCTCGAACGCTGCGCGGTCGTACACTACGAGCGACACGTCGAGGTCGTTGTCCGCGAGAAAATCGCGAATCGCGGCGTTTGCAACGGCAAGCGCGTCGGCTTTAGGGTAACCGTAAGTGCCGCTCGAAATAAGCGGAAACGCGATGCTCTCGCACTTGTTTTCAACGGCGCGTTTGAGCGAGTTCGTGTAAGCGGCGCGTAGCAATTCCTCGTTTTGTGCGGTGTTCCAGTGTCTATACACCGGACCCGCCGCGTGAATGACGAACTTTGCGGACAAACCAAACCCCGGCGTGATGACCGCTTCGCCTGTCTTAATCGGCGCGAGTTTATCGCAGGCGGCTTGAAGCTGTGCCGCTCCCGCCGCCTTGAATATAGCTCCGCACACGCCGCCGCCCATTGCAAGGTCGGTGTTCGCGGCGTTCACGATTGCGTCAACTTTCATTTTTGTTATGTCCTGACGGGCGATTATAAACGGCATAACTTATTGCTCCTTACATCAGATTTGCTTATTATCGCCTATTCAACGCGCTCAAACCGCTTGACTTTTTCTCCGCCAACTTCCACAAGTTCTTCCCACATGGACGCGGGGTGTACCCACAAACCGCCTTCGCCGTACAAAGCGCGGTAGACCACCATATCCTCCAGCGTTTCGCTGTACTTTGCCGTGCCGATAACCTCAATGAAATTGTCAGGCACCAGTAATGCCCACTTTTTAAGTAGGTTGCCTGAGTCTTTGAAACAACGGGAATGCCGTTAACGCCATCTACAACGGCGGCATGGGAAAGGCAGCCCAAAATGAGCGATTTGAACACGAATATGTCGGTGGTGTCCCATTCTTTGCGACCTTTTCTAATGAAAGCATGAGGGATGGATTTTCTATATGCAAAACATACTAATTGTATATCACAATGTTCGATAGATTTCAAGCATTTCATGAAAATTTACAACTTAATGCGCAATATGATGCCAAGCGTTTACCGCCGCACCGCTTCCCCGTCGCCGACCGCGCCGACGAGCAGCGGACTTTCGGGGTCGTGTGCCGCCGAGTTCGCCGCGCCGCGCCGCTCGCCGTGGTTCGCGTAGCAGTACGCGCAACCGTTCAGGCATGTGTTATACGCGCCAATATCGACGCTTGCCGCGCAGTTGCAACCGTTTCGCGGGTTTTTGTCGCGCTTCACATTGAGCGTTTTCCCCGCGATTTCGCCGAGCAGCGTCGCGTCCACGCACGCCGTCGGGCTTACGCCGAGCGCGTACAACTCCGGTGATTCGCAGCACGCGCAGAGCGTTATTCCGCGCTCCGCCGCTATTTGCAGCAGTTTTTCGACGAGCCGCAAGCGCGTATCGCCCTGCGGCACCTCAATACCGGCGGCGCGGAAGCTGCCCGCGAGCGACTTGTACGGAATCACGAAACTTATGACGCACCGCCGCGTGCTGCCCGCGAGCAGGTCGGCGAGCCGCGTGAACGCGCGGATGTGGTACTCAAAATCGTACCTGCGCGTGAACAGAATCGGGTCGTACCGCCACACGACGCGCTCCGCGCCGACCGTCGCCGCGAGTTCGCGGAACGCGGGGAGCACGACGTCGCGCTTCGACGGCAGACCGCACTCGATATCGGTGTCGTAAGCGGTGATGGTGTACTGGAAATAGTACGGAAACGCGTCGAGCATGTCGAGTTTCGGGAGCATCGGCGCGGCGTTTTTCGTCCAGAACACGAAGCCGTCCACGCTCTCCGGCGTAAGCTCGACGCGGCGGAGCTGCGACGCATTCATAGGATTGCGCACGAGCGCGAAGCCCTCCCGCAATCGGTTCACGAGCCACTCGGAGTAGAATGCCGGAATATCCGTTCTGCGAGACGCGCTGATAATCAATATTTGCACCTCAATCCACAATCTCGTAAAACGAGTGATAGTGCTGCCTTTGTTTTTTGCTCATTTGTTTGACCTAATGCAAATTGTATCGAACATTAGGTCAAGTGGTGGCTTTCTTACTGCATTTTGATACAATGCACAGGTTAGCACACCCCAATACAAAAGTCAAACGTCTTGATACGAGAGACGTTTGACTTTTGAAAAGGCGTTTACATTTAGAACTTCTCGATTGAATGCAATCAACCTACTTCCAACTCTCGTTCCCGTTCGCGTCACGGACGTAATCGTGCTCCACCGACGCTTCGAGCATGTCCGCGAACGCCCAATGGTTGCCGCTCAAATCGCGGTAAAGCGTTCGCAGTTCGTCGGGAATGCTTACCGCTTGCAGCCGCCGCCCGAGCATTTTGTTGACAATCTTCACGACCTCGGCGCGCGTAATCGCGTTGTTCGGCTTGAACTCGTCGCCCGGGTAGCCGGAAATCCAGCCCTTCGCATAGGCGGACATGATGTAGCTGTACGCCCAATGCCCGTCGTCCAAGTCCGTAAATACATTCGCGATGCCCTGCTGCACATCGTCGAAGCGCGACGCGATTGCGGCGAACTCCGCCCTTGTGATTTGCTGCTCGGGCTTGAACGTGCCGTCCTCGTAGCCTTTGAGAATCCCAAGCTTTGCAAGATAATTCACAGCTTGCGCGTACCACGCGCCGCTTGCCACGTCGGTAAACGTGTCGTTGATTGCATTGTTTTTCGTCGGGTCTTTTATCAGGCGGAAGAATATCGCCGCAACCTCGGCTCGCGTCGTCGCGGCGTCGGGTTTCACGGTATCGTCCTCAAAGCCGTTGATGTACTTGATGTGCTTCACGGTTTCGAGTGTGTCCTTAATCTTGTCGCTAACGCCGCCGTCGCCCTGTTTCTCCTCCGAACCCGTGAAGTCGTACTCAAATGTCACGGTATTCGTGCCGGCTTTGATTGTGATTACTTGCTCGGCTGACGAGCCCGCGGTCAGCGCGTAGTTCTTGATGAAAGGCGCGAATACGGTTTCCTTGCTGTCCACGACGCACTTAATTGTTTGGCTGAAAATCAGCTCGCCTGTCGCTTTCTCAACACCTTTAACAACCAATTTCGCGGTTGAATAGCCGCCGCTTCCGCCGCCGCCCGAGTTTTCCGCGCCCACGTCCTTGTAGAACACGTCAACGGTGTTTTCCGCCGAAAGTATCACGGGAGGATACGATTTGCTTGCGTCAAGCTGATACTTCCTGCCGCCCGCGTTGAACGCGTCGGGCACAACGTCCGTAACCGTGAACTGCTGCCCTATGTAAAAGCCTCTTACCGCTTGCGTCTTAATGACTGTCGTGCCGTCGTCGCTGTTGATATAGCGAACCTCGACATTCGCCAAGTTGATTACCACTCTGTAAAAGAAGGTTTTGCTGCCGTTCGCGTCAAGGGTCACTTCGGCTTTGCCGAAATTCTCGGGTTTCGTGTCGTCGTGGTCAAGGTAATTGCTCGCTATCGTTGTATCCAATGCGTAGCCTGAGATTGTCGGCGCGGTAATCTCCGTCGCCTTGCCCTTGTATATCAAGCTCGTCTGTGAGGTCAGCGTGTCCGTGCCGTCTGACGCGATAATCGTAAGCTCCACAAATTGGCTTGCGACATAATCCGTTTCGGGGATATATCGGAACGTCACAACCGTGTTCGCCGCCTTACTCGTGAGCGACACCGTGTCAATCGTGCCCGTTGTGACTTCGTCGTCCGCGTCGATTGTGTAACCCGCCAGAATGTACCCGCTGATATACGGCGCGTAAACCGTTTTGTCAAACGGCGAGACTAGCCGCTCGACGTCGCCGTAGGGCGTTGCGGTTCCCTTGCCGAGCTGTGTCTTAATCGTCAGGCTAACGCGCGCGTCGTTCATCAGCACGACGATTTTGCCGCCCACACCGCTTAACACGTTGCCCGCCACGGCGGTGAGTACGCTGCCCGTTGGCTCGTAGTTATACCCCGAAATGCTGATGGTCGCGGGGTCAACCGTAACGGTATCGCCCAAGGTCGCGGGGATAACATACTGTTGCAGCAGCGCGCCCGTAACGCTGCCCACGCGAATTTCCACCGTCACGCCGCTTGTCGTTGTGCTTCTGTAGCGGAAGTCGGCACTTGCGTCGATGTCCGCAATGACCAGCTTCGGTGAGCCGTTGACTACGATGTAGTTGGGGATAATCGGCGCGGCAACGCTCACGACCTCGCCGCGGCGTTGGTCTACGAGCGAACCGTTGCTATCCGACAAATCCGCCGAACCCGCGTCGTCCGTCGCGGTGATGGCGACGGGCACCAACTCTTTGTCGTAATACGCTTCAATCGTGAGGGCGTCCGTGCCGTTGAAGTTGTAGTAAACACTCGTGCTGCCCGCTTGTAGCGTGTAGTAGCCCGGGAGTGTTGTCGGCGGGGCGAAGTCAGCGCCGCCCGTCGTCGGGCCTACGATTTCGACCGAGCGAATCACCGCGCCATTTGTATCCGTTTCTTTGTATATCACAGTAACCTTGCTGACAATCTGCGCGTACTCGAACACAATCTCGCTTGAGCCGTCCGCCGCAACCGGGTCTACCCTGCCAATGTTGCTCGTGGTCGTCAGCTTATAGCCGTTCACAAACGGCGCGAGATAGGTGAACGGACTGTTCGCGGTTGCAGCGACAGTAAAGGTTCCCGCACCAACAGGGTCTTCCGTACCCTGCTTTTTCAATTTGATTGTCACCGTCGTCGCCAAGGTCGTATAGTTGAAAGTGTACACGCCCGCGTCCGTCACCTCGTGGTCTTGCCCCGCGTCTATCGAATAGCCGAGAACGTCGAACACTTCCGTGCCGTCATTCAAGGTGAATGGCAACAAGCTTTTTGAAATGCGCATCGCGTAGCTGTAAAGTAGATTTACGCCTGCTTCGCCTTTGATTGTGATGTTGATGTATTTCGAGTTCACGGCGTTTTCCACCGTCTGATAGGTGAACGCAACATCCGTATCAACTCTGACATTCGGCAGCGTAACGCTTGCAACCGACTCGCCGACAGCAACGGCGGTGCCGCTGTCCACCGTGTAGCTCACGGGTACAAAGCCGGGGATATACGGCACGGCGAGCAATAAATTTGTGCCGCTTACTACCTTGTAGGTCAGCGTGTCCGAATTTTGGTTGTTCGTGACCGTCACCGTTTTCCGCACGTCGGTGTACTCAAACTCAATCGTTGCGCCGCCGCTCGGCACGGTTATTTCAACGTCGCCGCTCGGTTGCTCGTCGATGCCCACAAACGCCTTGCTGAATGTGAAGCCGCCCTGCGTTACGCCGCTCGAAACGCCGAGCTTTGTGTCCACAACGAGCGTAACGACGCTCTGCGACAGGTAAACCTTCGTCAGCCCGTCCATGTAATAGTGGTTGATGTTCACAAGCCCGTGCGCGTCCGCCTTGTAGCTGAAGTTCACGACGGTCGGGTCCGCGCCGACATACACCTCTTTCGTCGGCGATTCGGTGAGCGTGTAGCCCGGGATTGTATACGCCGACGCGATATACATATCGCCCCGTCGCGCCGCGCCGACAATGGTTGTTGGCGCGCCTGTAATTGCGGTGCCGTTCTCGTCAAGCGGCACAATGGTAATGTCCGCAAGCGTCTTTACATAGTCAATATATAAAGGGTTCGGCAAATTGCCGACATCAATATATATCGTGTCGCTCTGCCCCGGAGCCAGCGTATAGAAATCCACTATCATATTCGGCGCGTGATAGTCTTGATTTGCATCTACCTGCATCGAAATAACCTTAATCGGTGCAATGACGTTATTATTGTCGTCCGGGTCAACCTCGCGCAGCACTACCGTCAGGTTGCCCGCCGCTTTTTCATATTCAAACACGACCGTGTTCGCGCCCTCGGCAATTTGCGGCGTTTGTGTCGTCGTGCCGTCTAGCACCCACGTGTCGTCGATATACGGCGCGACCGCCGCGTAGGTTTCGCCGATTACAAGGTCGGTTATTTCCTGCTCAAACAGCAGGTTAGCAACATTGTCTTTCTCCACCGCGCGAATTTTCAGGGTGGTGATGGTGGACACATACGTAAACGTGACAGTCTGGTCGCCCTGCGACGGGTCAATCGTCACGCTCGTACCCGTGCCGCTGTCAAGCTCATTGCCGAAGGCGTCCTCAACGGTATAACCCGTCACACGATAGCCGTAAAACCCCGTCAGCGCCTTGACTTCAAGCGCGGTTGAGCTAATCGGCACAACCTGCTGTGTGCTGAAATTCAGCACGCCGTCCGTGCTCACGCCGACGGTTTTAATCAGCGACGACGTTTTGTTTTCAACGAAGGTAAATTCGTATTTCCTATCCGCTATGGCGTTTAGCGTAATGTCGTAAAAATCCGCATCTGCCGCCGCCGTCTTGACCCAATAGCTCTCCGTTGCAAAGTCCGCGCGGAGCGGCGTTACGACCTCGCCAATGTATCCGTTGATTGTGACCGTGTTCAGCACAACCGTGTTTCCGCTGCCGGTGGTGCCTTTCCAAAGCACCGTTACAGGCTCGGCTTTTGCGCGGTAAATATACGTCACAACTTTATTGTTGGCGGTCGGCGTAAACGCCGCGTTCACCGTCTGCCCGTTTTCCGTGATGTGGTGAATAGTCGCGTCCGCCGTCGCGCCAGTCGCGCCGCTGTAATCGCCCTCAATCCAACCGACGGCGACGTAATTATCAATTTCCGGCGCGATTTTGGAATACGGCGTGTCAATTAAGTGCTGCTGCTCCGTGTCCGGCGAAAAAGTTGCGGTACTGCCGTAAACGCGGTACTTTTCGATTACCAGTTGGTCTTTGTCGGGAATGTCTTTACCGTTTGTGTCGTAATTGTAGTGAAACCGCACCGTTACGTCAGTATTGGGCGTAAACGTTTGCTTTTGATTGCCGCCGCCGCTGTTCGGCTGTGTGTTGTCAAATATCCATTGCGCCGGAGCACTCGCGGGGATTATGTGCGTTGCGCTGCCGTCCGCGGTGCCGTCGTTCGTCACCGAATACGCATAGCCCTTGCGCGTGTAACGCGTGGTTTCGGAAATCAGCGTTTCGGCTATTGTCACGCGATGCCCGATTTGCTGTTTTGTCACCAACACGGCTTCGTCCATCGGGATTCCGCTGTCGCCCGCCTCCACCTTGTAATACCAAGTTACGGCGGTGTTTGCGGTCAAGTTCGTCGTCGGAATGGTCACGGTGAGCGCGGCGTATTGCGACTCGTCGGGCGCAAGCCCCGAAGTGCCGTAATTGAACGTGTAATCGGTATTGGACGCACCCGCGCCCGTTATCACATAGCGCACGGGGACAAAGCCCGTTATCTCGCGCGGTGCCTTGACGTAATCCCCCGCCGTCACGACCGTGCGCGTTGGCGGCGCAAGCTCTCCACCGCCGTCGGCGTTCAGGTAGGTTTCATTCACCTTAACGCTGCCCGTTTGGTAAATTATGTATATCCGCGTCGCGGCGTAGGGAATTATCGGGTCGAACGTGCCGAAGTTGTTGCACGCGGTATACGCGCCGCCTGTGTAACTGCTGCCGACGACGTAGCCGACGGGCTGCGCTCCCGCCGAATCTGGCGGCGTGAACCTGCCGCCGCTTGCGTAAAACAGCTCGCAGTTGTAGGGCGAATCTGCGGTGACGGGAATGGACAGCAAATCGTGCGTCGCTCCGCCCGCGATAACAGGGTCGCCGTAAGTGTCCACATAATACGCATCAATGCCCCGCCAATTCGCGTTTTTCTCATATGTAACCGTGTATTTGTACTTTTCGTTCGTGTCCGAGTTCGCGTTGCCGCTCGTCACGAACGCGCCGTCCAGCGTTACCGTGAGCGGCAAAGTGCCGTTTGTGCCGACTTTCGCCGTCCAGTTGGTGGTGTAGGCGGACTTTGCCGCGATTGTAAAGGTGTCGAAACCGAGCGTCGGCGCGGCGACGACCGCCGTCGTACTGCCGAAGTCATAGGGGATACCGTATGTTCCCGCAATGGGAATGTGCGCGTTTGCCGCGCCGTAAAAATACTCGGGAATGCTCGGCGCGTAGCCGCGCTCGTTTGCGGTTACGGGGGTGTAGAGGTTGTCAACGGTGATGTTGCCGACGGCGGTGTAGGTTTCTGACGATTCAAACGTCACTTTAACCCAATAGGCGGCGTTTTTCGTCACGGTTGAATCGGGAAGCGTGAAGTTATAGCTTCCACGCGTGTCGGCGGGCGCGTTAATCTGCCCCTTGTCGGCGGAAAGCGTTGTGCCGAGCGCGTATTTCGCGTCGAACTCCGCGGCTGTTGCATAGCTCGTGGTGTCCGCCGTCGGCACGCGGAACCATTGCATATTCAGGATTTTATCTCCCGTTAATTCGGAGACTGCCGTTGCGGTGATTACGTTGGTGGACGCGCCGTAAATCTTTGTGTTCGGCGTTTTGGAGACGCTGACCGTGCCGGAACCCTCGATGGTAAATATGCCGTTCAAACCGGCAAACCATATCTTGTCGCCGTCGAAGATACCGCCGAGCACGTTGCCGGGTTTTCCGCCGATTGCGCTGAAATCGTCGTAGGCGCGCAGACTGCCGTCCTTAGTGTCCACGCGTATCATCATGTTTGAGCTATCGGGCGACATATAAATATACCTGCCGTCAAACACGCCGCCCCATAGAGTCTGTCCGTTGAAGAGTGCTGTCGCCCCGGGGATTAGTGTCGCTGTTGGAATTGGGTAAGTGTCCACGTCCCCTGTTTTTGTATTAACTTTTGCCACCGGGTTGCCGGAGGTATTGTAAGGGATATACCACACACCGTCATTTCCGTCATTAACTGCACCCCAGTAGTAGTTACTATATTTCGTCCAATCGGGAGGTGTGGTGTCGGTTATATTGTAATCGTCCAAATCAACCACATAGTTAGCGGTATTAGCCGGATACCTATACCCCACAGTCCATAATTTGTTGTCAGCAATTACGCCGCCGCCGGTTCTACTATTCTCATTGCCGGACGGCATAGACCCCGTAATGACCGTTTTTGTATGATTCGGCGCCTCCGCCGACAAATCAATTTTCGCCAAACCGCGACCATAATCCGGTATCAGTAGCAAGTTCCCCTTGCCGTCGGGAATCGCACCGGAATAGCGCGCTCCCATTTTTGCGGAATAGTCTGTCACCTCACCAGTTGCAATGTTCAAATACAGCAAGGTATTCTGTTGCCAATGTGTAAACCAAACGCCGCCCGCATCGTCATAAGAGATTTGTTGGACTGCAACATTTGTATTTGGCACGGTAATTTCCGTAACCACCAGCGTGTCCTTGTGGATTTTATGAATTTTCCCTGACTTGTACCCGTAAATATATGTACCGTCGAACGCAAGCCCTTGCGAGCCGACGGCGACGCCGTTGCTGTCCTTTATCAACTTGAATTTCAGGTGGTCGGGCATCGGGTTCGCGAGCACGGATTTGCCGTAGTTCATGCCGTCGGAGTTGAATATCATGCCTGTGGTTTCCGCGCGGGCGGGCAGGTGCGCAAAAAGGTCGCCCGGCAGCAGCCCGACAACCATGATAAACGCCAATATGAGCGGCAACACCCGCTTCGCCGCGTTATAAAATGACCTCGCCAAAGCTCTTGTCATGATAGTTTTCCCCCTGAATTTCGTTAATGTAACGGTTTGTCGTTTGTTACTACACATTGTAGAATTTACCACAGAATCCCGCGTTTGTCAACCGTATATCGCGCCGTTTGCTTTCAGCTGTTGGCGCAATTCTTTGTAATTCTATTCTGCGTTCACTATGCACCTATAAATCCCGCGCTTCGGGCTGTGTAGCCGTCGGCGCGGGATTTATTGCTGTTTATTCCGCTTGCATGTTACATTTCGGCAATTGCTTATTCAGGAACGTCGGTGCCCTCGTATTTATACGAATACGCGCCGTCGGCGTCCTTAACCCTTATGACCCTGCCGTAGTTGCCCGAGGGGTAGAACGGCATGAAGTTGATTGGCGCGCCGACGCGCTTGAACTTGACGGGTCCGTGCCACACGCCGACGGGGACGCGAATAACTGTCGGCTCCGTTATCGTATATGTCTCCATGTGGTCGGGGTCGTCGCCGAGCTGCACCTCAATCTCTGCGTCGAACTCGAAGAACTTTGTGATGTCGGCACCCGTGAAGAACAGGTATTCCTCGACGGCGTGGTGCATGTGCGTTTCGCCGACCTCGCAGGCTTTCTGCACGATGTCGTTCAGGTACCATAGGCGCGACTCCTCCATCTCCCGCACGCCGCGGAAGCCGGAGCGCGGACTGAGAAATCTGTCGTCGCTGTGTATCTCGGGTTTGTAGGCGTAGACGTACTTGTCGTATTTCCCGGTGCGCGGCAGTTTGTTCATCTCGTAGTACGGGGTCAGCAGATTTGCAGACGGCTTCTCGTCCGCCGCCTTTTCGTCCTCCGACTTCTCGTCGAACTCTTTCAGCGCCTTTGAGAAGCACTTGCCACAGTAAACGCACTCTTTTGCCCTGTCGTAAACGCAGCGGCGCACGCCGGCTCCGTCGTACTTGAACTCCTGCTCGCCGTCCGCGCCGACCTGCGGGGTGATTTTCGACCAGTCGCCGTCAAGATACATGGCGGAGAACACAATCGGGCGCACAACATTGCGGAAATTCAGCGGGCAATGATACATTTTCGGCGGAATGCGTATAATCGTCGGCTCCGTGATTGTGAACATCTCCAGATGCTCCGGGTCCTCGCCGAGCCAGAAGTCCACTTCCGCGCCGAAGTCGAAAAAGTTGTTGTAGTCCGCGCCTGTCAGCACTATGTACTCGTCAACGGCGTGGTGGGTGTGCGGCACCTCCATAACGAGGTCTTTGGTTATTGAGGTGAAGTCCATGTAGATTTTTGCTTTCTGCATCATCGTTGTGCCGCGGAAGAATCCGCGGGGCGACGCGAAACCATACCACTCGTGAAACTCCTGCGGAATCTTGAATACCAAATCGTCAAATTTGCCCATTGCAAAACCTCCCATATTTATACTTTTTCAGAAACCGCCCCTCTACAAAAGCAATAATTACTGAATAGAGGAGCGGTTTGTTATACTTCTATGTGCTGAATGTTCGCTTTGAGGTAAATTGCCTGTTTATTTGAAAGCTATGTTGTTGTAGTATATCGAGCCGGGGAGCATGTACTCAACGCCTGTCAGGTCGGGCGACTGCGCGCGCGCCATAACGACTTCGTTCAGGCTGTACCACGGCTCAAAGTCCTCGAACATGACGATTGTGTCGTACAGCTTATCCGCGCGTGCCTTGTCGTCCGCCGTTGTGATGGCGCCCTGGCTGATTTCACCGTAGAGGTCGCGGTCGGGGTCCGTCCAACCGAGCGGAATAAACGTCAGGTACATGGCGAGAATATCGACCGCCAGGTAGCTCGGCGACGACGGGGCAAAGACCGCAATTTCAAAGTTGCTCGCGTCCATTATCGTGCCGAAATATGTCGCCTGGTCGTAGTTTGCGATTTTCGCGTCAATGCCGATGTCAAGCAGATTAGCCTGAATCATCTCGGCTGTCGTAACTGCGTCCGACGCGCCGTTTGTGATGATGCGGACTGTCTTTCCGACAAGCCCCGACTGCGTCGCAAGCTCTTTTGCCTTGTCGGGGTTGTAGCCGATGGAATACGTGTCGTGGATATTGAGGAACCTATCCTCGAAGTCCACCAGACCGTGAGACGCCGCGTAATCCGTAACCGTGGACTCACCGTCGTAGAGAATATCCGTGATGGACTGACGGTCAATCGCGTGGCTGACCGCGTAGCGCGCTTCCTTTGACTCGAGGGGCGTGCCCGGCAGCATACTAAACAGAATAACGTTGTTGTAGCCCGCCTTGTTGACCGTGACGTCGTATCCGAGCGACTCGACATAGTCAACGTCGGAAATCGCTATGGTGGACATGTCAACCTCGCCCGTCTCAAGCGCGTTGATAACCTGCGACGGCTCGTTTATGACCTTGAAAGAGATGTTCTTAATCGCGGGCTGAACGCCCCAATAGTCGTCGCGCGCCGTCACGTTCAGGTGGCTGTTGACGACGTAGTCCGTCGCGACATACGCGCCGGTGCCAATTGTGTTGCGGGAGAAATCGGCGCCATCATAGGATTCTTTGTCCTGGATAAGCATTGAGGCAAATCCCGGCTCCTGCGAGGCGTTAAATTCTGTGTACCAGAGGTCGATTGTGTAGTCGCCCGTTACCTTTGTCTTTTCAAAGTCAACGACCTTGACGTTCAGGGCGAATTGAGGATTTGCGGCGCATTGCTCCATTGTGAACATTACGTCCTCCGCCGTGAGCGGGTTGCCGTTCGAGAATTTTACGCCCTCGCGTATTGTCAGCGTGTACTCGATGTCGCTGACCGGCTCAAGCGAGGTGGCGAGCAACCACACGCGCGTGCCGTCCGCCTTCGTGTCGAACAGCGGCTCGTAAAACGCGTACATGATGCTGACGAAGCCGCCCGTTACGGCGAGGGGGTCGAGCGTTCCGCTGTCCTGCCCGGCAGCGATGTTGAGGGTTCTGTTGGCGTTCGCGCCGCCTGTGCCGCCTGTATCGCCGCCGTCGGCGGGGGGCGCCGCGCTTGCAGCGGGGTCGGAGTTTCCGCCGTCGGGCGAGGTTGTTGCTCCTCCGCCGCCGCAACCCGCGAGGATTGAGAGTGCTAAAACGAGTGCGAGTACCGCTGCCAAAAGTCTTTTGGTTTTCTTCATTTTTCTTTCTCCTTTTTTTATTTTATTTCCGTATATTTACAACACGCGACGAAATGCCCGGGTGAGCACTCCTCAAGTGTTTGCGGCCGGTTACATTCTTCGGCGGCGTAGGGACACCGCGCCAGGAAGCGACAGCCGGGCTTCGGGTTCACAGGCGAGGTTATCTCTCCGTGCAGAAGAATACGCTCTTTTTTGTTGTGTATATCGGGAACCGGTATCGAGGATAGTAGTGCCTTTGAGTATGGGTGGCTCGTATTCGAGAACAGGTCGTCCGCCGGAGCCATTTCCACCACCTGCCCCAGGTACATGACCATGATGACGTTTGAGATATACTTGACAACAGACAGGTCGTGCGTCACGAATATGTACGACAGCCCCATCTCCTCCTGCAAATCGAGCATCAGATTTATTATCTGCGCCTGAATTGAGACGTCGAGCGCGGATACAGGCTCGTCGCAGACGATGAACTTGGGCTTCAGCGAGAGAGCGCGCGCGATGCCGATGCGCTGTCTCCGCCCGCCGTCCAGCTCGTGGGGGTAGGTATTCTCAAACCGCTCGGCAAGCCCCACCGTCTCCATCAGCTTCCGCGTCTCGTCGAGCATTTCCGCTTTTTTCATGCCGCCGCGAAGTAACAGCGGCTCCATAATCGCTTCGCTGACCGTCATGCGCGGGTTTAGCGATGAAAACGGGTCCTGGAAGATGATTTGCATCTGCTCGCGCAAGCGCCGCAGCTCCTGCTTCGAGGGATTTGTTATGTCTTTGCCCTCGAACAGTATCTGCCCGCTCGTCGGCTCTGTCAGATGCAGAACCGTGCGCCCGAGCGTCGTTTTGCCGCAACCGGATTCGCCGACGACGCCGAGCGTCTGCCCCGCCTCGAGCTTGAAATTGACGCCGTCAACGGCGTGCAACATTCCTCCCTTATTCTGGAAATATTTCTTCAGGTCGCGAACCTCGAGTAATGGCGTCATACCGCACCTCCCACAGCGTTTATGCACTTGACAATGTGCCCGGGCGCAACTTCTACGTCCTCTGGCGCCACCTCCGCGCACTTGTCCGTCGCATCGGGACAGCGGTCGTGGAATCGACAGCCGCTCGGCAGGTTTGTCGGGTCCGGCATCAGTCCTCTGACGGGCTTCAACCGCCGCTCGGTGGAGTCAAGTCTCGGCAGCGAGCCGAATAGCCCGAGCGTGTACGGGTGCGAGGGGTTGTCGAACAACTGTTCAACGGTGCCGCGCTCGACTATCTCCCCGGCGTATGTCACCGCGACGGTGTCGCAGAAGTCGGCGACTATGCCGAGGTCGTGCGTAATCAACACAACCGAGGTGTTGAGCTTCTCCTTGAGCGAGCGCATCATGTCGAGCACCTGCGCCTGAATGGTCACGTCGAGCGCCGTTGTCGGCTCGTCGGCGAGCAACAGCTCGGGGTTGCACGCGAGCGCCATGGCGATAACCACGCGCTGCTTCATTCCGCCGGAAAACTGGTGCGGGTACTCGCTGAACCGCTCCATCGGTATCCCGACCATCTCCAGCATGTCGCAGGCGCGCTTTTCCGCCTCAACGCTTGAGATTTTGTTGTGCAGTTTGATTGTTTCGGCTATCTGGAACCCTACCTTTTCAATCGGATTGAGCGCCGTCATCGGGTCCTGGAAAATCATCGCTATCTTGTTTCCGCGGATTCTTCGCATCTCTTTCTCGGACAGTTTCAATATATTCTCGTCTCTGTAGAAAATCTCGCCGGAGATGAGCTTTGCCTGCGGGTTCGGCAGTATCCGCATGATACTCTTTGCTATCGTCGTCTTGCCCGCGCCCGTTTCGCCGACGATTCCGATTGTCTCGCCCTGCCTTACTGTGAGGTTGATGTTGTTGACGGCGTATATCTGCGCGTCGTCGGTATGGTACTCAACCGCCAGATTCCGTATTTCAAGTAAGTTATCCGCCATACATACACCTCAATTCTTCAGACGAGGGTCTAACGCGTCACGTAACCCGTCACCAAGCAGATTACATGCCAGAACGCTGACCATAACGCATATCCCTGGGTAAAGCGCCTGTGTCGGGTACTGGCGCATCACGCTCCGCGCGTCCGAAATCAGCGCGCCCCACTCGGGGATAGGCGGTTGAACGCCAAGTCCGATAAAGCTGAGTGCCGAACCCGCCAGCACGCACCCGCCAATGCCCATCGTGATTTGAACAATCAGCGGTCCTATCGCGTTCGGAATGATGTGCTTTACTATAATGCGCCCGTTGCCGGCGTTTATGGCGCGCGCCGCCTCGATATACTCTTTCTCGCGCACGGTCAAGACCGACGCCCGCATGATTCTGGCAAATCCGGGTACCGTGCCGATGCCGAGCGCGATTATCGCGTTGCGTAGGCTCGGTCCCATTATCGCCGCCAGCGCGACGCTCAGGAGAAACATGGGTATCGCCTGGTAAATGTCAAGCAATCGCATACACAGGCTGTCCACCCAACCCCCGAAGTACCCCGCGACCGCGCCAAGCAAAATGCCGAGCGTTGCGGCGATTGCGACCGCGATAACGCCCATGCTGAGTGACTGCTGCGAGCCATATATCAATCGGCTGAGAATGTCGCGCCCGAGCTTGTCGTTACCGAGCAGGTGTTCCGCGCTCGGCGGCGCGTTTGACAGCTTCGCGTTTTGCTGCGAGTATGGATAGGGGGCGATGAACGACGCGAACAGCGCGACGAGTATGAGCAGGATAATGATAAACAGAGCGACGACCGCCAATCTGTTCTTCTTCAGTTGCTGCCATATCTCATGAAGCCGCGACTTCTTTCGACTCTTTATCTTCACTTTGCTTTTCCCCCTTCCCTTTTCGTTTGCGGGCGTATTGCAAGCGTATCCTCGGGTCCACCAACGCAAACACCACGTCCACTATTAAGATAATTACCGCGAACATTGTTGAGATTATTAGGATACCGCTCTGAATTATCGGGTAGTCTCGGTTGTTCAGCCCCGTCATTATGTACTGCCCAAGACCGGGAATCGAGTAGATTACCTCCGTAATCAGCGAGCCGCCGAGCGAGGAGCCGAATATGCCGCCGATTACCATTATTACGGGAATCATCGCGTTCTTGAGCGCGTGGCGGTAGATAACCTTGCCCTCTGACAGTCCCTTAGCCCGCGCCGTCGTTATATAGTCCTGCCGTATGACCTCAAGCATGTCTGACCGCACCTGTCTGGCTATCAGCGCGGCGAGTCCGAGCGCCATCGCGGCGCACGGGAGTACCCAACCCTGCCACGTCTCTACCCCGGAGATTGGCAGCCATCTTAACTTGACACCGAAGAACCGTATCAGCAGCAACGCGAACCAGAAGCTCGGCATTGACGCCGCAATCAGCGAGATGAATATAACCGTGTTGTCTTTCCACGTTCGCTGGTGCGTCGCCGCGAAGATGCCGAGCGGAATCCCAATCAGGATTGAAAACGCCGTCCCGAGAGTGACGAGCTTCACCGTGTACGGAAAGCGCTCCATCATCTCGCTTATCACCGGGCGCTTCGACATGAGCGAGGTGCCGAAATCCCCGCGCACCACGTTCCAGATATAGCGCACATATCTCACCGGGAGCGGGTCGTTTAGCCCCAACTGGTCGCGCAACGCGTCCACTTGCTCCTGCGTCGCTTGTGCGCCGAGCATCATTCTCGCGGGGTCGCCCGGGGTAATGTCGATTATAATCATCACGACAAGAGCGATACCCAGCAAAACAGGAATCAACAGCAACAGCCGCTTTCCTATATATCTTGCCATTTATTCTACCTCTAACTTTCCCATTCTTCCGTTAACTGCCCGAACTATCGTCAGTTTTCAAATCTTCCGTCAGCTTTTCCAATCTTCAGTAAGACACTTGCCACACGAGTCGCATCTTTTCGCCTCGTTGTATTTGCAGGGCACGGGTCCGTTGTACTTCATCTCCACCTCGCCGTCCTTCGTGTCGTATATGCCGCCGAACATGGGCTGCATGAGAGACGCCTGGAAGAACACCGGCTTGTCAACCCTCTTGAAGTTCAGCGGACAGTGGTACACGCCCGCCGGGACGCGAATGATTGTCGGCTTGTTGATTTTGAACAGCTCCGCGTCCACGCCCGGCTTGCCGAGAGTAAATTCGATGTCGGCGTCGAAATCAAAGACGTTCGGAAAAGAACCGCCCAGGAATATCAGATACTCGTCCTCCGAGTGGCGGTGCTGGTCTCTGTCGAGGAAAAACGGCTTAACAAAAATCTGAAACCCAACATTGAAATTTGAACCGGGAATCTGAGACGCGCCCCTAAAGTAAGCCTGAGGCTTGATGACAAAGCCGGGGTCGTCTCCCTCCGCCACCACCTCATTGTTCTCCTTTGGAAACTCGAATACCAATTTTTCGTACATGTTCTCCCTTTCCTTTCAAAAAATAAATGTGTCCACCCACCTGCCTGCCGGTATATATGCGCCCGCCGTTTTCCGATTCCGAAATCCGCCGAGGGCATTCCAACAGCAGAATATCACCGCCGGATTCCGAAGTCATTGTCCATTGCGTCCAAATATGCACAACTTGAGCCGAGAATATTTGTGCATATTCGGTGAAAGCAATTGACACGCGGGCGCGATAGATGTAAAATGCAGACATAGCAAGGGGGAAGAGCGATGAAGCTCAGCATGTGGATGCTGTCCGACGAGCTTTCCGAGTTCGGCGCGAAGAGCGCGATTCAGGACGGGAAGTGCGAAATTTCCAGCGTGCGCGTTTTTTCGTTTGAGGAAACGCTGTCGCGCGACTACGCCTATATCGGCAACTCGAACGACTTTTTTGACGACAGCAGCAATCAGGTGCTGCTCGTCCACGGGCACGATATAATCCTCATCGAGCACACGGACGTTGCCGAGGTGCTCAACCGTATTATCCAAATCTTCGACAAATACCGCGACTGGGACGAGCGTCTCCGCAAGACGTATCTTGACCCGAATCCGTTTCAGGCGGTTCTGGATATAGCGCACGAGATGTTCCGATGTCCAATGCTCTTCGGGCATAAAAGTCTGCGCATCTACGCAATCACCGCGCAGTACACGGACGAGCAGGTATACGACGGGTGGAGCGAGGTTAAAGACCTGAACACTATACCGCTTAGTCTGCTAAAGCGCGCGCGCAGTCTGGACATGACGCTGTACCCCGACGACCTCGACCCCGCCGCTATTTCCACGGCGGGCGATGATACGAAGCATTTCGATTACCAGATTCGCACAAACTGCTATTTCGGCGGCGAGATATGGGGGCATATGTATCTTTATTATAACAAGTCGGTTATAAGCCCTACTGTCATGCAACTTGCCCGCTACACGGCGGACGTTTACGGGGATTTGCTGAATATGTCGTTCAACAAGAACCTTGAAAGATATGAAAAATACCCCTTCCTCGTCTATCTGCTCGACGGCAAGGACATCCCCGAGTCCGCGATACACAATCTGTATTATCAGCTGAACTGGGACGAGCAGTCAAATCTCGTTCTGTACAAGATTACGACGCCGCCGAACGTCCCCGACATATCGCGGCTCGACTGGATATACGACAAAATAGTGTCGAAGGCGGTAAACGAGATTGTCTTTACGTACAACAACTCTATCGTTGTCATATCCAGACAGGTGGAGAGCAAGTCGAATACATTGCTCGCTTATATTCAATCGCTGATTTCGTTCGGCGACTTCCATTGCGGCGTCAGCTTCACGTTTTCCGGGCTGGCAAACATCGCGGCGCACTACTTTCAGGCAGGGCGCGCCATTGACATCAGACTTGAGCGCGACGCTCGGGTTCACTATTTTAAGGACTGCGCGTTTGACGGGCTTGTTCAGGCGGTCAAATCCAACGTCAGTTGGCGCAGCTTTGTCACGCCCGCGCTCTTCAAACTGATTGAAATTGACGCCGCGCAGGGCACGGAGTATTACAAGACGCTTTACTGTCTGCTGATAAACAAGGGGCACTCCAGTAACGCCTCCATAGCCCTGTATATCCACAGAAACACGCTGAAATACCGCCTTGACAAGATAACGCAGGTCTTTGATATGAACATTTTTGACGAGAACATCGCGTCGTATCTCCGATTTTGCTACGCGCTGATGATGGACGATTTTCCCGTGGTCATGCCCGTCCGCCGGGCAGAGGATAACGGCAGCGAAGTTGATAACTGACGGTCGCGCGGGGGGTTAATCGCAAAAATAGGGAGATGGGTGCTTGCCCGTCTCCCTTGCGTTATAACAATAATCCCGCCGCCTTGTTGGAACGATTTGGAATAGGGCTGCTAATCAACACAACTCGGCGGCGGGCAATGTTGCTCGTCGTTGTTGTGCGTCATTGATAGTGCGACCGATTGTTGGACTCCGCGAAAAAAGCGGAGCATAGTTACCACCAAATAACTATGCTCTAAGTATACTGCTAATATAAAGCCGCGTTTGGCAAACTATCCTTACGAACTGGGCGTCTGGACAATCCACGGAAGTCTAACTTCCAGCGTTTTTGTACCCTCAGCATATACCGACCACATTTGCGGAACAGCAAAATTGGCTTCCGGCTTCGGATAGACCTGTATCATCAATTCGCCGCGCAGAATATGCGGCGCCGTAGCCCATGAAAAGCCGCTGTCATCAGGTCTTCCGTTCAGCAGAACAGTCTTTATCGCGGTTTGTCCTGCCGTATAGGTCACATACCAGAAGTTGACTGCAAAGTCAAACGTTCCTTCCGGTGACCACTTCACAAGATTTGGGTTTGGTGAAACATCAGCTGACAATTCGTCGGCAGCGGTAAAGAGCGAGCGCGCCGGAACAAATATTATACCGTCAATGACCTGCACGGGAACGCTTAACTCAACGTCGCGACCGCCCCTTTCGGCGTCGGATGTAACGACGACTACTTTTATCGCGGTGTCCACGCCGCGTTCGGCATACGCTTGCGCTTTGAGTACAATCTCGGCGGCGGCAGCGCGCGCAATATTGTCGCTGCTGTCTGTTTGCGTCATGACCGATTCCGGGATATCCGTTTGTCCAAGCATGGTTTTGAGCATTGCGGCGGCTTCGCTGCGCGTGATTGACTTATCCGGGTCGAACGCTTCGCCGATTCGGATTAGCCCGAAGTTCACTACCGTTTCCGACCACCCCTGTTCCGTCAGCCATGAATCGGCTATCTCGGCAAAGGCTGTTTTATGACTGCCGTAATAGTCATTTGAAGCGGCTTTTAACCAGCTCGCCGTTTCGCCGCCGTCAGTAAGTTTCATTGCGGCTAAGACCATTTTCACGAACTCCGCTTTTGTAACCGCCGCGTCCGGCTTAAAGGTACCATCGGGATAGCCGTTTACGATACCCGCTGTTTCCGCCTGTGTGATTTTGCTCTCCAACGCGTGCCCCTGCGTATCCTGAAAAGCCGCGAGCGCAGATACGGAAAGCGCAAAGAAGAGCGATAGCGCGAGTATGAGACCCATTGTTTTTTTCACGACAAAATCCCCCCTTGGATAAGAAGAAATGTTGCGAAATGGTGTGTGCTATACTGTGACATCAGTAAACATTTTAGATTAGTATATGTGCCACGCAACAATTTATTCAACTCAGGTATACATACGTTACTATGGCAAAGGTAGCAACTTTTGATACAATGCACCTCTGTTGTGTTTTCAGCGGTGCTTCTTTTAGCGATTGTGAGAGGTTGCACTCAGTTGTATCACAGAACACAATGTCATATTTCTATCCTGACAGGCAAATACAGGATTGGTTTCAGTCCATTTCATCAATGACAAGCCAAATCTCGTTTCTTTTTTCTGAATTATAATATACGCCGTTCCAAATCGACGATAACATGGTTGCGACAAATGGTGAATATTCTTTGCAATCAAGGGAAAATGTAGAAATTCACAATGAAACTCGGTTACAATATACACATAATGCGCGAATAACAACAAAAAAGATAGTTCTACGGCTTGTTAACCGTGTTCATCTGCACGGAAAGTCCGCCCCCTAAAGGTCGGACTTTCAGCTCGATATACGCGCCGTCGTCACTTGGAACGACTGTGTCGCCGAACACATTCGGGGCGGGCGAGTGCTCTGGCAGTAGTGTAATCGGGCTACTCGGCGGCATCATCGAGGACGGCGGCGTCTGCGACGTTGTCGGTGACGGCGAATACGTCGGTATGTACGGCGTGGGTGTCGGGGTTATCTCCGGCATCGGTGTGGGACTATTGCAGACCTGTATAGTGTCGTTATGTTCCGCACTATTTTGCGCGTTTTTTCTTTGCCAGTACTGAGATTACCGCTGCGCCGCAGACAGCGGTGAGCGCGAGCCACATCACAACACCCGCATCGCTTGTGTGCGGCAGCGGAATCGGGTACTCGGAGAACACCCACTCGCCGTCGACCAAATGCCACTCACCGAGCGGTGTGCCGTCCTCGTCAAGCTCCATGAAACCGCCGTCGTCTAGTGGGACGAGCGTGTTGCCTAAAGTAGTCGGAGCAGGAGGTGTCGGTTCGTCAACGCGCGCCTGCGGCAAGAACGTCACAGTCACTTCCGGCGTCGGAGTTGGATTCATTGTCGTTGGTGGTGCGGGCGTGCCTTCTACTGTTTCTTCTATTGTTGGTTCTGCTGTCGTTTGTGGTTCAGTCGTCTCAGGCACCTTTGTCGCTTCTGTCGTAGTCAACGGAATACGCACTTGAAGATACAGAACTCTAATCACGTTATTTGTAACATCTATTTTAATTGTGGGATAATCGCCCGCAACCGCTCCGATTGAGTAGCCGCTCGGTCTGTGT
>JAISKH010000018.1 GCA_031261325.1 Oscillospiraceae bacterium | reverse complement strand
GTGTTGACGGGGAGCGTGGTTTTTTATAACCGCGCTCCCCGTTTTTTGTTTTGTGAGAGGAGAAAAATTATGCTTGATAATTACCGTGATGTGCTGACTGTCAAGGAGTTGGCGGAGGTGCTGAGAATAGGAAAAAATGCGGCGTATGATTTGGTTCGCACCAGAGCAGTCGCAAGCGTTCGCATCGGTCGCAAATACCTTGTTCCGAAGCGGAAAGTGATTGAATTTTTAGGCGATTCGTGCTATAATAGCCGTGTTGATTAGCAGACTAATCCAAGGCATTGACTGAAAGGAGTCATACGATGTCAAAGTCTGTTACAGGTAATGTGCAGAAGAAGCACACAAAATCAGGGGTACGTTATTATCCCTACGTCAATATCAAAACCGAGGGCAAGAACAAGCCGCAGTACCTCGGTTGCAGTTACACAACAAAACGCGAAGCTCTTAAAAAGCTGAACGAAGAAATAATGCTTCGCAACAGTCACCCGGACAACGCGGTATTCAACGCAAATATGCTTTTCTCCGATTGGGTCGCGCAATGGCTTGTGGAAAAAGAGGCGCAAAACAAAATCAAGGCGACCTCGCTTGACAACTATAAGATGAACGCTCATACCCATATCATTCCGTACTTCGCGGGAAAGAAAATGAAACTCTCCGAAGTCGGGTGGTCTGAAATTGAGCAGTATCTGCAAGAGAAAGCAAAAACGCTCTGCACGGGTTCGCTGAAATGCCATCGGGTAGTCTTGAGCCAAGCCCTGAACGCGGCGAGAAAACACGGCTATATTCTACACTCGCCAATGCTTGATGTGGAATTGCCGGAGTCGAAAAAGAAAAGTCCCGTTGCGAAGTTTGTGCCGAACGTGGAGCAGTTCAATGAAATACTCACCGCGCTTGAAAGCGAAGAACTTTACCCGCTGATTTATCTGACCGCCGCGCTTGGACTACGGCGCTCGGAAGTCGCCGCGCTGAAATGGGAAGTATTCGACGAGCGAGAGCGCACACTTCAAATCCGGCATACAATCGCAGGCGGGGAGTTCCGCGAGAACGTCACCAAATCCGGAAGCAGTCGTCGCAGTTGCCCGCTTGACGAAAAACTCTACAATCTGCTTATGCAAGTTAGGAGCAAGCAGACGGAATACGAGTTGCTTTTGGGCGACGGTTATACGGACGAGGGCTACATTTTTACTCGACCGAACGGCAAGCACTACGACCCTGACTATCTGACAATCACGTTTCCGCCACTTGTCGAGAAAGCCGGATTTCCAAGAATGACGTTTCACGCGCTGCGGAAATTCGCCTGCTCCGCGCTGATGAACGACAGCGTAAGCTCTGCGGAAGTTGCGAAGTACGTCGGTCACTCGAACGTCACCGTATTCTACAATCACTACGCTTTCTTGGATTTAGGACACAAATTGGAACTCACCGAGCGCATTACCAAAAATCTTGGAATGGCGCTTGGAACGGGGAGCCTCGCGCTCCCCGAATAACCCCGCAAACGCCGTCAGCGCAGGGATTCTGCGATTTGACCGGGAAATATATAGACTTTTTTCAAAAAACTTTTTCACTTGCTCCCTCTGCCGAATTTGCGCTGCGCGAGCTTGACAAGCTCGACAATCGGTATCACGCACACGGCAAGCCCGAGCGCGACGGCGTACTGCGCAAGGCTGATTGCCTCAAACTCGAACACGCGCGCCAGCGGCGGCACGAATATGACCGCCGTCGTCAGCAGGAAGCTGCCCACCGCCGCGAGATTCAGCGCCTTGTTGTGGTGCCCCATCGTGAACAGACTGCCGCGCAGACTGCGGACGTTAAAGCTGTGGAATATCTCCGCCATGCTCATTGTCAGGAACGCCATTGTTGTTCCAATCATGCTGTCCGTCAGCGCGAACGCGCCGCTCTGCATGAAGTGCCCGATAAAGTACGAAGCCATCGTGAGCACGGCGACCATAACGCCCTGATACGCCGCGCTGAAGCCCAGCCCGTCGGCAAACACGCCGTCGTTCGGGTCGCGCGCCTTTCGCGCCATAATCCCCTGCTCCGCGCGCTCAAGTCCGAGCGCGAGCGCGGGGAAGCAGTCCGTCACAAGGTTAATCCACAGCAGGTGAACGGGGTGCAGCAGCGTGAACCCAAGCAGCGACGCGGCGAACACGCCGAGAACCTCGCTCATGTTGGAGCTGAACAGGAACAGGATAACGCGGCGGATATTGTCGTAAATGCGCCGCCCTTCTTCAACCGCGCCGACGATTGTCGCGAAGTTGTCGTCCGCGAGCACCATGTCAGCGACGTTTTTTGTAACGTCCGTGCCCGTGATGCCCATACCGATGCCTATATCGGCGGTCTTAATGCTCGGCGCGTCGTTAACGCCGTCGCCCGTCATTGCGGTAACGTGACCCGAGTCGCGCCACGCGGTCACTATGCGCACCTTGTGCTCGGGCTGAACGCGCGCGTAAACGGAGATGTTGCGGAACCGCTTCGCAAATTCCTCGTCGTCCATCGCTTCAAGCTCCGCGCCCGTGACGGCAACGTCGTCCTCGCCGAGAATGCCAAGCTCGCGCGCGATTGCGGAGGCGGTGTCCACATGGTCGCCCGTAATCATAATCGCGCGGATACCAGCCGTTCGGCATTCGTCAATCGCGTCCCTGACCTCGGGGCGCACGGGGTCGCTCATGCCGACAAGCCCGATAAAGCGCATGTCACGCTCAAGCGCGTCGGGGGCGCAGTCCGTCGGCTCCGCGTTATGTCTGCGGCTTGCCGCGGCGAGCACGCGCAGGGCGCGGTCCGCCATGGACTTGTTAGCCGCGAGAATACGCTCGCGCGCCGCGTCGTCCATCGGGCGAATCTCGCCGCCGTCCTCATAGCTCGTGCAGAACCGCAGAACATTGTCGGGCGCGCCCTTCGTGAACTGGTCATATTCGCCCTCGGGGTTTACAATAACGCTCATCATCTTGCGTCCGCTGTCAAACGGAGCTTCGCCGACGCGGGGCGCGCCGCGCTTCAGCTCTTCCTTGTTAAAGCCGACCTTGTTCGCCCACTCGACGAGCGCGTTCTCCGTCGGCTCACCCGTCACGACGCCCTCCGCCGAGAAGTCCGAGTCCGTGCAGAGCGCCATCGCGATTGCGAGGTGCTGCGTGTTCTCGCCGTATGTCTCGACGACGGTCATCTTGTTCTGCGTCAGCGTGCCCGTCTTGTCGGAGCAGATTATCTGCGCGCAGCCGAGAGTTTCGACGGCGGTAAGCTTGCGGATTATCGCGCGGCGGCGGCTCATGTTCGTAACGCCGATTGACAGCACGATTGTGACGACCGCGACAAGCCCCTCCGGTATAGCCGCGACGGCGAGCGACACCGCAACCATAAACGTATTCAGCAGGCTCTCGCCCGAAACGCCGCCGCGAATCAGCCCGACCGCGAATATCACGGCGCACACGCCGATTACGATAATCGAAAGTATCTTTGAAAGCTGTGACAGACGCTTTTGCAGCGGGGTTTGCCCGTCCTCCGCCTTGGCTATCGCGTCCGCAATCTTGCCCATTTCCGTTTCCATGCCCGTCGCCGTTATGACGACGCGCCCGCGCCCGTAGGTCGCCGCGCTGCCCATGTAAGCCATGTTGCGGCGGTCGCCCAGCGGCACGTCCGCGCCGTCGCGCAGCTCGAGCGCGTCAATCAGCTTGTTTACGGGCACGCTCTCGCCCGTCAGCGCGGCTTCCTCTATTTGCAGGCTCGCGCTCTCAATTATGCGTCCGTCCGCCGGAACGGAATCCCCCGCCTCCAGCAGCACAACGTCGCCGACGACCAAGTCCTCGCTCTTAACGAGGGCAATCCGCCCGTCGCGCAATACCTTGCTCGTCGCGGAGGTCATCTCGCGCAACGCCTCAATCGCCTTTTCCGCCTTGCTCTCCTGATACACGCCGAGCACCGCGTTGACGATTACGACGAACAATATAATGAATACGTCCGCCATGCTCTCGTTCGCGTAAACGCTCGTAATGCCGGAGACGACCGCCGCGACGATTAGTATAATAATCATCGGGTCGGCGAGCTGTTTTAGGAACCGCCGCGCCGCGCTGTCATGCTTGCCCTCCGTTAGCTTGTTCTTGCCGCGCTCCTCAAGGCGTTTCGCCGCCTCCGCGCCGCCGAGACCCGTCAACCCGCTGCCCGTTTCGACGAGCGCTTTTTCCGCCGTTTCGCAATAGTACTTCAATCTTCAGACCTCCAAATAAAATGTTTGGACTTCTCGGTTTACCATGTAGCTTTGCCGAAATTTCAATAAAAAAAGCCCATGGACGAGCTAATCCTGCTCAATCCATGAGTCTGGTCATAGGTCGCTATTACGACCCATTCAAGCCAGAAGGCAATTCCGTTCAGTTTATCTGAATAAAAACCGCCGACGTGTGTTGACTTGAATCACGGCAAGCCGCGTTGACTACTCCCCCACAAACATTTATATACAAATGCTAACACGATTATGCCCGTTTGTCAACGCTATTTTCCCGCGCGCGCAAGATTTAATGTAACTTTAATGTTGCAAACAAGGGGTTTCCAATAAATTTTACGTGTTTGTTATAAAGTGTATTGAAAAGTATCCGATAATTGGTTATAATGGCTGTATGCAACTCCAAACCAAGACGCGAAAAATGTAATTTCAGAAAAATGATTCGGAGGTACGCCGTGGGAAAAGTCATCGTCGTCACATCAGGCAAGGGCGGCACGGGGAAAACAACCTCCGTCGCCGCAATCTCGTCGTGCCTTTCCGCATTGGGGCACAAGACGCTGTGCGTGGACTGCGACGCGGGTCTGCGTAATCTGGACATCGTGCTCGGCATGACGGAATTTGCCGTCTCGGACTTCTCGGACGTGACGGACGGCAACCTCACCGTCACCGAGGCGGCGAGCGAGCACCCGCGTCTGCCGGGGCTGTTCTTCCTCTCCGCGCCGACGTTTCGGTCGCCGGAGGAAATTGACCGTGAAGATATGCTGCGCTTCATTGCCGACGCGCGGGAGAATTACGATTACTGCCTTATAGACTCCCCCGCGGGACTGGGCGCGGGCTTCGCGCTTGCGACGACGGACGCGGACGTCGCGATTATCGTCTCGACGAGCGACCTGTCCAGCATACGGGACGCGCAGCGCGCGGGCGAGCTGCTTCGCGGCATGGGCATCGGCGACATTCGCCTTATCATCAACCGCCTGTCCGGCAACGCGCGCGGTCAGCTCAAGTCCACGCTGGACGACGTGGTGGACGAGATTGGCGCGCAGCTCGGCGGCATAGTGCGGGAGGATTCCGACGTGTATTTGTCAAGCAATTCGGACACGCCGCTCGTGCTGTATACGGACCACGGCGCGGCGCGCGACCTGCTGGACGTAACGTTGCGGCTGCTGGGTGAGGAGATTCCCATCAAGTAACGCAGTAACATATAATGTATCGCTTAATTTCGCATAATTTTGAAAGGGGGCAACACCCGATGAATATCGCTCTTATGGCTCACGACGGGAAAAAAGAACTCATGGTTCAATTCTGCATTGCCTATTGCGGCATATTGGCACGACATTCGCTCTGCGCGACGAATACGACGGGCAGACTTATAACGGAAGCGACAGGGCTGTCCATCTCGCTCTACTTAACAGGCGCGCAAGGCGGCGTTCAGCAAATCGGACGGCGCATCACATATAACGAGCTTGACCTCGTGCTGTACTTCTGCGACCCGACTAACCGCCGCCATGAAGCTTCGGAACAGGCGGGTGAAATTTCGCGCCTGTGCGACCAGTACAATGTTCCGTTCGCGTCCAACGTCGCGACGGCGGAGGTGCTTATTCAGGGGCTTCGCCGCGGCGACCTCGACTGGCGCGATATTGTCAATCCCAAAAAATAGTCTACTATAATATTACGCTTGATAAAGGCGCAAAATAAGGAGAATTGAATACTATGTCAAAAGTTACGCCCCGCACTTTGTCGGGGTTTATGGAGTTACTCCCCGCGCGGCAGGTGCAGTTTGACCTCATGGTCGCGCGTCTGCGCGAAACCTTCTCGCTGTACGGCTTCACGCCGCTCGACACGCCGCTTCTCGAATCCAGCGAGGTACTGCTCGCAAAGGGCGGCGGCGACACGGAAAAGCAAATATATCGGTTCACCAAGGGAGAGAGCGACCTCTCCCTCCGTTTTGACCTGACAGTCCCGCTCGCGAAGTATGTCGCGCAGAACGCGGGACAGCTCGTGTTCCCGTTCCGCCGCTTCCAAATCGGCAAGGTGTATCGCGGGGAGCGCGCCCAACGCGGCAGATTCCGCGAATTCTATCAGGCGGATATTGACATAATCGGAGACGGCGAGCTTGGAATCGGCAACGACGCGGAGATTCCCGGCATAATCTACAACGCGTTCAACGCGCTCGGTCTGCGCAACTTCGTAATCCGCGTTAACAACCGCAAAATACTGACCGGCTACTATGAAATCCTCGGGCTGTCCGACAAGGCGCAGGACGTAATGCGCACGGTTGACAAGCTCGATAAAATCGGCGCGGACAAGGTTTCCGCGCTGCTGACGGACGAGCTTGGAGTTGCGCCCGAAGCGGCGGCGCAGGTGCTCGCGCTCATCTCGCACACGGGCGACCCGTTTGACGCTCTGGAGCAATACGCGGGACGCAACGCGACGTTCGACCTCGGTGTGAGCGAGCTTCGCGCCGTGACGCGCGACCTTGCGGCGTTCGGCGTGCCCGAAGCGAATTTCCGCGTTGACCTGACAATCGCGCGCGGGCTTGACTACTACACCGGCACCGTGTTTGAGACGACGCTGACGGCGCACCCCGAAATCGGCTCCATCTGCTCCGGCGGGCGGTATGACGACCTCGCGGGGTATTACACCGACCGCAAATTGCCCGGCGTGGGCATATCCATCGGGCTGACGCGCCTGTTCTTCGTGCTGGAGGACTGCGGCTACCTAAACGACGCGGTGCTGACCGCGCCCGCCGACGTGCTTGTGGTGCCCATGACGGACGACACGTCGCACGCGGTGCAGCTCGCGACCGCGCTCCGAAAGCTCGGCGTGCGCGCGCAGATTTACAGCGAGAACAAGAAGTTCAAGCAAAAGCTCGCCTACGCGGACAGGCTCGGTATCCCGTTCGTCGCGCTGCTGGGTGAGGACGAGCTTGCGGCGGGCAAGGTCACAATAAAGGACATGCGCAGCGGCGAGCAAACGACCGCCTCCGCCGCCCTGTTGTGCGAGGGCATACGCGACAAGCTGTCGGGGCTGAAAGCCGCGAAGCCGATTAACGACGCGAAGCCGATTGTTGATTAGTCTATGGCTTCATGGATTGTGCACCTCCGCGTTGCGGACGCGGTGTCGGACGCGCTACCTTACCTGTCGCCCGTTCATTGGCTCGTCGGCAATATCGCGCCCGATTCGGGCGTGACGGCGGACGACGGCACGTATGCGCCGCCCAAAACAATTTCGCATTGGTACGGCAAGCGCGACGGGCAGAACTATCATCGGTGCGCGGATTTTTACCGCGAGCAAGTCGCGCCAACCCGCGAATCGGAAGCGCGTTCGTTCTGTCTCGGTTACTGGTGCCACCTCGTCACCGACCAGCTGTGGGCGAAGCGGATACATCGACCGCAGATTGCGCGCTACGGCGGCGAATTCGCGGACAAAGCCGAGTTAATGCGCGCGTTGAAGTCCGAATGGTACGGTCAGGACGCGCTGTTCCTGCGGCAAAACCCCGACTTTCGCGCGTGGCGGCTGTTCCGCTCAATCAAGCGGTTCCCGAATACTTATCTCGATTACTTCCCGCCGTCCGCGTTTGAGGATAGGCTCGCGTTCATCAGGGATTTCTACGAATCGCCGCCCGATTGGTTCGCGCGCGAATTTGTATATCTCACACAAGCGGAAGCCGACGCGTTCGTGCGCGAGACGGCAAAAGCGGTACTGCGGCAACTCGCCGACAACATATAAAGGCAGGAGCTGACAAATGAACAACCTCTACAAACTTGCCGAGGGGCTTAACAAACGCTACCCCGACGGCAACTCGCCATACCAAATAGCCACCCGCCTTGCGGAGGAGTGCGGCGAGGTCGCAAGCGAGGTCAATCATTTTGAGGGCAGCGGCATTAAAAACCTGAAACGCGGCGAGCCGAGCAAGGCAAGCATGGCGGGAGAGCTGAAGAACGTGCTGTCCTGCGTCATGCAGCTCGCGATTTACTATCAGGTGCAGGACGAACTGGAGCAAACAATTAACGCGTCGCTTGCGAAATTGAAAAGCGGCGGCTATATCGACTAAACACACATACAAACACAAAGGACTGATAACAAATGGACAACCTCCTGAACTTCAAGCGCACCGCTTATTGCGGGGCGCCGCGCGCCGCCGACATCGGCGCGGAATATACCGTCATGGGCTGGGTGCAGCGGCGGCGCGACCTCGGTCAGCTGCTGTTTATCGACCTGCGCGACCGCACGGGCATATTGCAGCTCGCGTTTGACGAGAACACAGACCGCGCCGTGTTCGACAAGGCGACCGCCCTGCGCTCCGAATACGTAATCGCCGCGCGCGGAGTATTGCGCGAGCGTTCGAGTAAAAATCCCGAGCTGCCGACGGGCGAGGTGGAGCTTGAGGTGACGGAGCTGCGCGTCCTGTCCGAGGCGGAGACTACGCCGTTTGAAATTCTCGACAAGACGAACGTCAACGAAGAGCTGCGCCTGCGTTACCGCTACCTTGACCTGCGCCGCCCGACGCTGCAAAAAAACCTCATGACGCGGCACGAGATTGCCCGCGTAACGCGCGAATACTTCTATGAAAACGGCTTTCTGGAGCTTGAAACCCCGATGCTGATTAAGTCCACGCCGGAGGGCGCGCGCGACTACGTGGTGCCGAGCCGCGTGCACAACGGGCGGTTTTACGCTCTGCCGCAGTCGCCGCAGATTTACAAGCAGCTGCTCATGCTCTCGGGCTTTGACCGTTATGTGCAGCTCGCGCGGTGCTTCCGTGACGAGGATTTGCGCGCGGACAGGCAACCCGAATTTACGCAGGTGGACGTTGAAATGTCGTTCGTGGACGTAGACGACATTCTTGAGATGATTGAGGGCTACATCGCGCGACTGATGCGCGAGGTTTCGGGCATAAATATACCCATGCCGCTGCCGCGTCTCAGCTACGCGGAAGCGATGAACCGTTTCGGCTCGGACAAACCCGACGCGCGTTTCGGTATGGAGCTGCTTGACCTGTCGGCTGTCGTCGCAAACTCCGGCTTCGCGGTGTTTGACGGTGCACTCACCTCGGGCGGCAGCGTCCGCGCAATCAACGCGAAGAACGCCGCGTCAGTCCTCACACGCAAGGAAATCGACAAGCTCACCGAGACTGCAAAGGGCGTGGGCGCAAAGGGTCTTGCCTACGCGCGCTGGGTTGAAGCCGACGACGCGCCTAACGTGTCGTTCGCCAAGTTCGTCTCGCCCGAGACACTCGCCGCAATCTACGCCGCGACGGAGTTTGAGCGCGGCGACGTGCTGCTCATAATCGCGGACAAGAACGGCGTGACGCTCCCCGTGCTCGGTCAATTGCGCAATATCGTCGCGAAAAAGCTGGATATAATCCCCGACGGCTTCAGTTACCTGTGGGTAACGGAGTTCCCGTTCTTTGAGCGCGACGACGACACGGGCGAGTGGGTTGCGATGCACCACCCGTTCACGATGCCGACGGAGGACAGCTTGCCCTATGTTGAGAGCGACCCGGGGCGCGTCCTCGCCAAGTGCTACGACCTCGTGGTTAACGGCACGGAGCTGTGCTCGGGTTCAATCCGCATCAACGACTACAAGCTGCAAGACCGCATGTTCAAGGCTCTCGGGCTGACGCGGGAGCAGATTGACGCGAAGTTCGGCTTCCTAGTCGAAGCTTACAAGTACGGCGCGCCGCCGCACGGCGGAGTCGGCATCGGTCTTGACCGCCTTGCCATGGTGCTCTGCGGCGCGGACAGTCTGCGCGACGTGACCGCGTTCCCGAAGCTGCAAAACGCGAGCGAGCCGATGTCGGGCGCGCCGGGCGACGTTGACGCTTCGCAGCTCGCGGAGCTGGGGATTCAGTTTACAATTAACAATTGACAAGGGACAATTGACAATTTAGGACGGGGGCTTACTCATGGCGCAGGACGGCGGGGCAAAATTGCATAAGGTTCTGCCGCGCGTTGAAACGGACGCGGCGGAGGGTCTGTCGCCCGAGCAGGCGGCGGAGCGTCTGCATAACGGCTACGCTAACGTCAATCCCGACACGCCGGAGCGCACCGTCGGGCAGATAGTGCGCGAAAATGTCTTTACGTACTTCAACCTGATATTCGCGGTTCTCGCCGTTTGTCTCGTCGCCGTCGGCTCCTACAAGGACTTGACGTTCATGCCGATTGTGCTCATCAACTGCGTAATCGGCATTGTGCAGGAACTGCGCTCGCGCGCCGTTCTGCGCAAAATGACGATTATCACCTCGCCGCGCGCCACAGTCGTTCGCGGCGGAGCCGTTGCAACCGTCAAGGCGGACGATACGGTGCTTGACGACATTGTAATCTTCTCGTCCGGCAGCCAAATTTACGCGGACGGCATAGTGCTTGAGGGCGAGTGTCGCGTTAACGAAGCGCTCGTCACGGGTGAAGCCGACGAAATTATGAAGTCGGCGGGAGACACGTTGTTCTCCGGCAGCTTCGTCGTGTCGGGCGAATGCCGCGCGCGGCTCGACAAGGTTGGGCGCGACTCTTTCGTGTCAACGTTGACGCTTGAGGCGAAGAAGTCCGGCAAAAAGCAACGCTCCGAGATGATGCACGCGCTGACGCGTCTCGTTCAGGTTATCGGCGTCGCGATAATCCCGCTCGGCGCGAGTATGCTGTACCAAAACCGCAATGTCCTGCAAATGAACATGCAGGACAGTATTGTCACGACTGTTACGCCGCTAATCGGCATGATACCGGAGGGGCTGTATCTGCTCGTGTCCGTCGCCCTCGCGGTCAGCGTCACGCGGCTCGCCAAGATGAAAACCCTCGTGCACGAGATGGGCTGCATTGAAACGCTCGCCCGCGTTGACGTTCTGTGCGTGGACAAAACGGGCACGATTACGGAGCCGTTCATGCAGGTGCGCGACACGGTGCTGCTGTGTGAGGATAGGTTCAGCGCGGAGGACGTCGCGCAAATCCTGACCGATTACGCCTCCGCGCAGGCGGGCGACAATGAGACGATGCTCGCGCTCAAGCGGCAATATGACGGAATGCCCTCAAAGGGCGCGCTTAAGGTTCTGCCGTTTTCCTCGTCTGCGAAGTATTCCGGCGTTAAATTCACGGACGAGAGCGCGTACCTGCTCGGCGCGCCCGAAAAGATTCTGCTCGCGGGGTATGACGCGCGGCGCGACGAGATTGAGAGCTATTCCGCGCGGGGCTTCCGCGTTCTGCTGCTGGCGATGTATGACGGCGAACCCGACGCGCGCGCCGTTACGGGCGGGGTGTTCCCCGTCGCGCTCGTGCTGCTGACGAATAAGATTCGCGACGAAGCCCCCGCGACGTTTAAGTTCTTTGCGGAGCAGGGCGTGACGATTAAGGTAATATCGGGCGACAACCCCGCAACCGTGTCGCAAATCGCGCTTGAGGCGGGCATTGCCGGCGCGGACAAGTACATCGACGCGGGCACGCTGACGACGGAGCGCAAGCTCCGCCGCGCCGTTGAGGAATACACCGTGTTCGGGCGCGTAACTCCCGACCAAAAGCGCAAGCTCGTCCGCGCGTTAAAGCACGCGGGGCACACCGTCGCCATGACGGGAGACGGCGTGAACGACGTGCTCGCGCTGAAAGACGCGGACTGCTCAATCGCGATGGCTTCCGGCAGCGAGGTTGCGTGTCACATCGCGCAGCTCGTCCTGCTGGACTCGAACTTCGCCGCGATGCCGCGCGTCGTGCTTGAGGGGCGGCGCGTCATTAACAACATTGAGCGTTCAAGCGCGCTGTTCCTTGTAAAGAACATATTCTCGTTCATACTCGCGGCGTTGAAGCTCACCTTCGCGCTGACTTACCCGATGTCTCCGTCGCAGCTGTCGCTGTTTAACGTGATGTTCATCGGCATACCGTCCTTCGTCCTCGCGCTTGAGCCGAACAAGGCGCGCGTGCACGGGCGTTTCCTGCGCAACGTGATACTGAACGCGCTCCCCGCGGGGCTTACGGACGTGGGCGCGCTGCTGACTGCGATGTTCCTCGCCGAAAGGTTCGGCATAGCGGCGGACGAGCTTGGCACGATGGCGACGATTCTGTGCGCGTTCGTCGGCTTCCTCATGCTGCTGAAGCTCACCGTGCCGCTGACGACTCTGCGGCGCGCGCTCATTATCGCGATGCTCGCGGGGTTCACTCTGGGCGCGATTGTGTTCAGCGGGCTGTTCAACATGGTCGCCCTCTCGGGCAAGGCAATCGGCGTTACAGCATTGCTCGCCGCGCTGACCGTTCCGCTGATGCTGCTGCTAACCGCCGCCGTCCGCCGCTTTACGCACGGTCGGGCGCGCCAACGCGCCTAACCGATTCGCGCCGACAGATATTGCCGAGAGTATGAGAATCGCATGATTTTCACGCTCTCGGCAATTGCTTTTTGAGCATTCGTATGTTATACTGTTCGTTAAACAAAATTTTTAATGCTTTGATTGGGGGATTGATTACATTGCAGTCTATACGATGGCTGTGGGAAAACCTGAAGGGATACCGCAAGAGGTATCTGCTGTGTCTGTCGCTATCGGTTATTACGCCGTTCTTCATGCTCGTCAACCCGACGTTGCAGCGGCAACTGGTTGACCACGTGATGACGGGCGAGAAGAATATCGACCTTCTCGTGCCCACGATATTGATAATGCTCGGCGTTACCTTTCTGCGCTCGCTGCTCGGCTATTTTTCCGTTATGCTTGTTGAGTCCGCGTCGCTCGGGCTGATGTACAACATGCGCAACAAGGTGTATAACCACCTGCAAGAAATGGATATGCACTTTTATGACGACAACCCCGCGGGCGACATCATGACAATCATGACGAGCGACATTGACATGGTGCGGCACACGCTCGTGTTCGTGTTCCGCCAGATTATCTCCGGCATACTCCTGTTCCTCGGCGCGTCGGTGTACTACTTTATCCTCAACTGGAAATTCGCGCTGTGCATGATTGCGCTTACGCCGTTCATCTTTATCACGACGTTTATTTACCGCAAGCGCGTTAAAAACATCTACAAGGAGCTGCGTCAGCGTCTGTCAAAGCTCAATACGGACGCGCAGGAGAATATTGAGGGCAACCGCGTCGTCAAGGCGTTCGCGCGTGAGGCGCACGAGATTGACAAATTCAACTCCAAGAGCGACGCGTTCCGCGTCCAAAACATGGACGCGCAATACCTCTGGCTGAAGTTCTTCCCGTACATAGAGGGGCTTAGTCAGGGCATGACGGTCATAACCCTGCTCGTCGGCGGTATCCTCATGATGCAGGGACCGGAGGTGCTGTCCATGGGCGAGTTCATCGCGTTCAACTCGCTGTCGTGGGCGGTTACGGAGCCGCTGCGTCAGCTCGGCTCGCTGTTCAACGACCTGCAACGCTTCTTCGCGTCCTCCACAAAGCTCATGAGCGTGCTGGAAACGCGCGCCGACGTGCAGAATCCCGAAAGCCCGCGCAAGGCGGAGCTTACGATGCGCGGCGAGATTGAGCTGAAAAACGTCAGCTTCGCGTTCGGGCAGTCGCTCGTGCTTGAGGACGTGAGCCTGCACGTTAACCCCGGCGAAACCTGCGCCATAATGGGCGAAACGGGCAGCGGCAAAACGCTTATCGCGAACCTAATCTCGCGCTTTTACGACGTGAATGAGGGCGCGGTGCTAATCGACGGCGTTGACGTGCGCGAGTGGGACACCGCCGCTCTGCGGCACGGCATAGGCATGACGACGCAGGAGGTTTTCCTGTTTTCGGACACCGTGGACAGCAACATCGCCTACGGCAACTTGGATTTGCCGGAAGAGGACGTGCGCCGCTTCGCGGACGACGCCGCCGCGCAATTCGTCAGCGACATGTCGGACGGCTTCCAGACAATCGTCGGTGAGCGCGGCGTGGGACTTTCCGGCGGGCAAAAGCAGCGCATAGCCCTCGCCCGCGCGCTCGCGATTCGCCCCTCGATTCTGATACTGGACGACACGACGAGCGCGGTCGATATGGAAACCGAAAAGTACATTCAGGGGCGGCTTGACAACCTTGACTTCACGTGTACGAAAATCATTATCGCTCAGCGCATAAGCTCGGTTCGCAACGCCGATTGCATTATCCTGCTCGAAAAGGGCAGAGTGCTTGAGCGCGGCACGCATGAGGAGCTGCTCGCCATGCGCGGGCGTTACTACGAGCTGTGGCGCATTCAGACCGGCGTTGCCGACGACGACCTCTCGATTATGAACGAATTGGGGGTGGCTTACTGATGGCGGCACCGCAACGGAATAAATACGACATTGACGAAACGCTTGAAAGCCCTTTCAGCTTCAAGCACCTAAAGCGCAGCTTCGTCTACATACGCAAGCACCTTAAGAAGATGGTCACGGCGTTCATCGCCTCCGCCGTCGCCAGCGTGCTCGCCCTGTGCGTCCCGCAGATTGTTCAGCACGTGCTGGACGTGACGGTTCCCGCGCAGGATTACCGTGAGCTTGGGTTGCTCTCCTTCGCCTCCCTCGCCGTTATTCTCATAAGTATCCTGCTCGGCAAGCTGCGCGCCCGCCTGCTGACGGAGGTCGGGCAGGACATTATCTACGAGATTCGCAGCGACCTGTTCACGCACATGCAGAAGCTGCCGTTCACTTACTACGACAACCGCCCGCACGGCAAGATTCTCGTCCGCGTCGTGCAGTATGTCAACTCCGTCGCGAACATGCTGTCAAACGGCGTTATCGACTTCATACTCGAAATCGTGAACCTTATATTCATCGTCGTGTTCATGATGATTACGAACGTGAAGCTCGCCCTCGTCGTCATGGCGGGTCTGCCGATTCTGTTCATCGTTATGTTCTCAATCAAGCCCGCGCAGCGCAGGGCTTGGCAGCGCGTAAGCAACAAGAACTCCAACCTGAACGCCTACGCCGCCGAGAGCGTCAACGGTATGCGCATAACGCAGATTTTCACGCGCGAGAAGAAGAACGCCGAAATCTTTGACAAGCTCGCGCGTTCCTCCCGCAGCGCGCACTTCCGCGCGGGGCTTATCTCGAACACGATTCAGCCCGCGGTGGACAATATTTCGCAGATTATATTCAGCTTTCTCTACCTCGTCGGCGTGTTGTGGACGTTTCCCGCCGTCAGCGTCGGCGTAATCTTCGCGATGGGCAACTACTCGTGGCGTTTCTGGCAGCCGATTAACCGCCTGTCGCAGATTTACAACGAGTTCCTGAACACAATCGCGTACCTTGAGCGCGTGTTTGAGCTTATGGACGAACCGGTCGTAATCGACGACGCGCCCGATGCTTACGAGCTGCCCGAGATTCGCGGCGAGGTCGTGTTTGACAACGTGACCTTCGGCTACACGGCGGACACGAACGTGCTCGATAACCTGAGCTTCACGGTCACGCCGGGCATGAGCGTCGCGCTCGTCGGTCCCACCGGCGCGGGCAAGACGACAATCGTCAACCTGCTCTCGCGGTTCTACAACCTGAAAGGCGGGCAGATTCGCATTGACGGGCACGACATTTCCCGCGTCACGCTCGAATCCCTGCGCTCGCAGATGGGAATCATGCTGCAAGACAGCTTCATCTTCTCCGGCACAATCGCGGAGAATATCCGTTACGGCAGTCTCACCGCGACGCAGGAGGAGCTTGAAGCCGCCGCCGCCGTCGTCCACGTGGACGAGTTCGTGGAGAAGTCGCCCGAGCGTTACGAGACGGGCATAAAGGAGCGCGGCGGCAGACTGTCGCAGGGGCAGAAACAGTTGCTCGCTTTCGCGCGCACGATAATCTCCGACCCCAAAATCCTCATTCTCGACGAAGCAACCTCGTCAATCGACACAAAGACGGAGGTCTACGTGCAGGAGGGCATTAACCACCTGCTGTCCAACCGCACGAGCTTCATCATCGCGCACCGCCTGTCCACAATTCGCGAGTGCGACCGCATAATGTACATCGACAACGGCGGCATAACCGAGTACGGCACGCACGACGAGCTGATGGCGAAAAAAGGCGACTACTACCGCATGTACACGGCGCAGCTAATCGACCTGTAACACGCGCGCCGTGCGGGGCTTTCCCGCGCGGCGTAATTTATCCCACAAAAAGCCGAGGTGACGAACTATGCCGCGCAAATCACACGCTCTGCGCCGCGCGATACTGTTGCTCATTCCCGCCGCGCTGCTTGCCGCGTTCCTGCTGCTGCGCAATACAGGCGCGGCTATGGACTTCGCTTCAAAGCGGGTGTCCGCGCCCGCCCGCGCGGGGCTCGGCGCGCTGACGGGACTTATCCCAAGCGTCTCCGTCGCGGAGCTGCTGCTTTACGCGCTGCTCCTGTGGCTGCTCGTCCACCTGACCGTGACCGTCGTCACAGTCATTCGCCACAGCGGCACGCGACTGCGCATACTCGGTCGCCGCGCGCTCACGCTACTGACCGTCGCGGCGTGGCTTGCGGGAATGTTCGTCTGGCTCTGGGGCTGCAACTACTACGCGCGCCCGTTCAACTACGGCAGCGGCATTTATGACGAGCCGCCCACCGCGGAGCAGCTAACCGTCGCCGCGCGGTACTTCCTTGACGGCGCGAACCGCACGGCGGGCAACGTGCACCGCGACGCGGACGGGCACTTCGACGTACCCGTCAGCGCGCTGCTCGTCGGCACGGACGGACTTTTCGACGGGATTGACCCCGACTTCCCGCGTCTGCCCTCCTCCAACGTCAAGGCAAAGCCGATTATCATCTCCCGCACTTACAGCCGCATGGGTTACACGGGCATTTACCTCGCGCTGACGGGCGAAGCGAACGTCAACGTCGATATGCCGCGCGCGCTACTTCCCGTGACGATTGCGCATGAGCTTGCGCACTCGCGCGGCGTCGCGCCGGAGCAGCAGGCGGACTTCCTCGCGATTGCCGCGTGCGTGACGGGTGAGAACGCCGCTTACGAATACAGCGGCTACCTCATGGGGCTGATTCGGCTGTCCAACGCGCTGAACGTCTCGAACCCGGAAGCGTATATGTCGCTCGCGGCGGATTACGGCGACCTCGTGCGGCGCGACCTCACCGACAACTACGAGTACTGGGAGCAGTTTAAGGACGACCCGCCGATTGTCCGCGCGGCGGCGGAAACCGTCACGGCGGTGTACGACGATTACCTGAAGTCAAACGGTCAGGAGCTGGGCGTTCGCTCTTACGGCGCGTGCGTTGACCTGCTGTCCGCGTGGGTAGATACGCGCGTGTGACGTCACAGCCGCAAAAAACCCTTTACAAATAAACAGTTTTGTGTTAGACTAACTAAGTTCGCGCATAGTTTCCCCGTAGCGCGGCGCGAACAGACCCGCGACCCTCGGTTTCGGGAGCAAGCGCCAATTCGCCGCGCGGAGCTTATGACAAGCTTTTCGCGCGCGGGCGAATTACAAGCGCGGCCTTTCCGCCCGATACTGCGGCGCAGGGAATTTACGGGCTATACGCCCAAAAGAAAGGAAGTTATACAATGATAACCAAAGACCAAAAGACCACGGTAATCGAAACCAACCGCACGCACGAAACCGACACAGGCTCGCCGGAGGTTCAGATTGCAATCCTCACGGAGCGCATCTCGCAGCTTACGGAGCACCTGAAGATTCACAAGAAGGATAACCACAGCCGTCTCGGACTTCTGAAGATGGTCGGTCATCGCCGCAGTCTGCTCAATTACCTCGCCAAGAAGGACATTGAGCGTTACCGCGCCATTATCGCGAAGCTGGGTATCCGCAAATAACCACAGGCAAATTCGGGGTTGTTCCGTGTGTATCGGAACGACCCCGTTATGCAATAATAAAGCGGGAACTCATTTAATGAGCGCCCGCGGAGGACAAGGGAGCCGCGAATACCATTAGCGTTTGAAAACGCGCCCAACCGATAGCTGGACATGTTTTCAAGTGCTAAGGGCTTCGCGCTCCGACAGGCGGCGCGGCAGGAGCCGAGTCGCCGCGATGGGCGGTACGCAGCGCGTATCGCAGAATGAAAGGAGCATATATGATAATTTCCCAGAGGCAATTCCCGAACCACAAGGTTTACACCACAGAGCTTGCGGGGCGCACGCTCTCGCTCGAGGTCGGCAAGCTTGCCGAGCTTGCGAGCGCGTCCGTGCTCGCAAAGTACGGCGACACGACGGTGCTCGTCGCGGTGACGGCTTCGGCGCGTCCCAAGGACGGCATCGACTACTTCCCGCTCTCCGTCGATTTTGAGGAGAAGCTCTACTCCGTCGGGCGCATTCCCGGCGGCTTCCTGCGGCGTGAGGGGCGCCCGTCGGAGCGCGCGGTGCTCGCGGCGCGCATGATAGACCGCCCGATGCGCCCGCTGTTCCCGTCCGACCTGCGCAACGATGTTGTTATCACCTGCACGGTGCTCGCCGTTGACCACGACAATTCGCCCGAAATTACGGCGATGCTCGGCGCGGCGGCGGCTGTCGCAATCTCCGACATTCCGTTTAACGGACCTATCGCCGGCGTCGCGCTCGGCTATCACGACGGCAAGTACTTCATCAACCCCACGCGCGCGGAGCGTGAAGTCAGCGACATGTACTGCACAATCGCCGGCACGGCGACGAAAATCGTCATGATTGAAGCGGGCGGCAACGAGATACCCGAGGACGTAATGTTTGACGGCATCATGAAGGCGCACGACGCGATTAAGCCGCTCATCGAGCTGATTAACCAAATGGTCGCCGACATCGGCAAGCCCAAGTTTGAGTACGCTCACGCGAGCTTTAACGACGAGCTGTTCGCCAAAATCGTGGACAAGTACCTGCCCGACGTGCAGCACGCGATGGACACGGACGACAAGAACGTGCGCGAGGAGCGTTACAACGCAGTCGTCTCCAAGTGGCTTGAGGAATATGGCGAGGATTATCCCGAGCTGAACTCGCAGCTTGAGGAAATAACCTACAAAATCCAGAAAAAGGTCGTCAAGGCGTGGCTGCTCGCGGGCAAGCGCGTTGACGGGCGCGCAATGAACGAGATTCGCCCGCTCGCGGCGGAGGTCGCCGTTCTCCCGCTTGTGCACGGCTCGGGACTGTTTACGCGCGGACAGACGCAGGTGCTGTCGGTCGCGACGCTGGACACAATCGCGGCGGCGCAGAAGCTCGACACAATTTACGAGGAAACGAGCAAGCGTTACATGCACCACTACAACTTCCCGTCGTTCTCCGTGGGTGAGGCGCGCGGCTCGCGCTCAACCTCACGCCGCGAGTACGGACACGGCGCGCTCGCCGAAAAGGCTCTCGAAGCCGTCCTGCCGACGATTGAGGAATTTCCCTACGCGATTCGCGTCGTGTCGGAGGTTCTCTCGTCCAACGGCTCCACGTCGCAAGGCTCAATCTGCGGCTCGTCGCTCGCCCTTATGGACGCGGGCGTGCCGATTAAAGCTCCCGTCGCGGGCATTTCCTGCGGGCTGATTTCGGACGGCGACGACTGGACGACGTTCATCGACATTCAGGGCGTGGAGGATTTCCACGGCGAGATGGACTTCAAGGTCGGCGGCACGAAAAAGGGCATCACCGCAATTCAAATGGACCTGAAGAACGACGGGCTGATTCCCGCCGTCGTCAAGAACGCGCTTGAGATTACGCGTGAAGCGCGCGTCCAGATTATCGACGAGATTATGACCCCCGTCATCGCGGAGCCGCGCGCGGAGCTTGCTCCCACCGCGCCCAAGATGATTTCAATGAAGATTAACCCCGACAAGATTCGTGAGGTCATCGGCTCCGGCGGCAAGGTTATCCAAAAAATCGTCGCGGAAACGGGCGCAAAGATTGACATTGAGGACGACGGCTCGGTGTACATCAGCTCAATCAGCATCGAAGCGTGCCGCGCCGCGAAGCAGACGATTGACAACATCGTGTTCGTCCCCGAAATAGGCAAGCTCTATTTCGGCAAGGTCGTGCGCATACTGCCAATCGGCGCGTTTGTCGAGCTTGTGCCCGGCAAGGACGGCATGGTGCACATCTCGAAGCTTGAAAACCGCCGCGTCGAAAAGGTTGAGGACGTGCTGAACATCGGCGACTACACATGGGTCAAGGTCTCCGAGATTGACGAGCGCGGCAGGCTGAACCTCTCGCGGCGCGACGCAATCAAAGAGCGTCAGGCGGCGGGGCTGCCGATAGACCAAGAATAACAAAAAAACAAGTGCCGCTTTTGCGGCACTTACTTTTTTGTCTCCTTGTTCCCCCGTCCCGCCGCGCGGCACTTTTTGCGCGTTGCACCCGCTCTGCTGTATTAGATTTTTTGTTAATTTTTCATTCTCAAAGGAGATTCGCTTGCGCTCCCCGCGCGGGGCCCCCTTTCCATTGCGGGAAAGGGGGGAAAGCGCACTTAAGGGGGCTGCCGCCCCCTTAAGAATCCCCTGCTTCTCAAAGCACTCCAATCTCCAGTCGCTATCGCAAATAATGTCGCGAGTTACGCGGCACAAGACAAACTTCAAGTGCAAGCTCGCTCGCGCGAAAGCCAACCCTGCTGCAACGATTTATCCTTGCCAAGTGGCAGCTTGCAACACCAATTTTAACCTACTGCCCGTAACGCCACGCTTGGTTTGCGCCTAGCTGTGGGGGTGATTCTTAAGAGGGGCACAGCCCCTCTTAAGTGCGCTTTCCCCCCTTTCTCGCATAAGAAAGGGGGTCCCCGCCGGATAGGCGAGGAAATAGGT
>JAISKH010000085.1 GCA_031261325.1 Oscillospiraceae bacterium | reverse complement strand
TGAACGCAATAATTTGTGTTGCGCTCCCGCGATACAGCCATAGGCATAAGCCCGTAGGCGGCATCGCTCGGTCAGATTCAGTTTTTGTCATTATATATTTTGTTGCGGCGAATGTCAAGATGCGCCCGTGTTGGCTTGTTTTTGGGGAACGCAAAAAAACAACCGACACGGCATAAAGCCGTGTCGGTTGCCCGTATCAGATATGTTCTCAGAAGTGTTCCTTTCAAGCCGCGGATTTACCTCTGTCGCGGCTCAAATGTATGCCCCTCGCGCGAATCGCAAGCTCGTCCGCCAAGTAGCCGAGTGAGGTGAAATCCTCGTCCGTGTCGTGCAACTCGCGCTGCAAGACCGCCTCGTACTCGCGCTTCTTTGCCTCCAATCCGCGTATTCTGACAATCCACCGCTCCATCACCGCCGCGCTCTCGCTGCCCGTGTTAATCAGGTGGTTCGCGCGCTCCGCGTAGTCCGCAATCTCGCGGCGCACGGAGCGGTAAAACGCGTTCGCCATCTTCTCGCGCTGCTTCGCGTCGTCAACGACGTACATACTGTTGCTGTCCAGCGGCGCGCGGTGCTTGCCGTCAAGGATATTGCTCTCCTCCAGCAGCCGTACCAAGTCCTCGAAAACCTCCAGTCTGTCCATGCGCTCGCGCGGCACGAAATACATCTTGCCGCGCGCCAGCAGCTTCACCGCCGACAGAGATTCGACGTAGGCTTCCAGCAGCGTCTCAATATGCTTGCGCCCCGCGCACGTCTGGTACAACTCGTACAGTTCCACCGCCTCGCGGCAGTAGTCATGCGCGTCAACGTGCTCGTCGTAGGCGAGGTCGGTGTAGCTTATGCCGACGTCTTTCGAGAACGTGAGGTTCGCCAGCTTCTTGTAGCTGTTCGTGCTCGCGTCAAGCGTCTCCTTGACAAGTTCGCGCGATATTGTCCCGTCCGAGGTCTTGTTGTCGCGGCAGTATACCTTAATAATCTCCCGCCCGTAAGAGCCGACGACGGTTTTGCTGTCGTAAATGTCGCCCGTCGCGCTGCGGAACGCGTCTATGAGCGCCACTCGCTTGTTCGACGAGTACGGAAAACCTATGCCCTCGCAAATCTCCGCGAGTTTGTCCCTGTCAACCAAAATGCTCGACAGCGAGTAATACAGCAGCTTACCCAGCACGCCCTCGCCGTCCTCTCTGACCGCCATGTAATTGTTCAGTTCCATGATAATTTCCTTTCTTACGCCGCCAGCAATCGCAGCGGCTGTGTTGTTGTTTGACCTCTCGCGAGGTAGTAATCGTCTATGCCGTTAAAGCGCGCGTCCCAGTCGGCGGCGTGTACGCGGACGCCGCGCAGTTTTGCCGCCTCGCGACTGATGCGCCGCACGGCGTCACGCACCTGCGGGTTCGTCAGCTTGTCCATGTCCATCGCAAGGACGACCTCGCGTACGTCGAGCGCGGCAAGCACCTGCCGCAGACCCTCAATCGCGCTAACGCCCGCAACGCAGACGAACAGCGAGTCCTCGTCGAGGAAACTGGCGACGTCGCCCTTTAAGCCGCCCTCGGTTATGTACGCCGTCTCTGACGCGAGGTTGCCCGTGACGTGGATTGGCGAGCCGCTGCTCGTACCGGAGTTTTCGCCGCGGCTTGACAGCCAGCGGTACTTGCGTTTTTGTTCGCCGTCGAGCCGTATTTGCAAGCCCTGAATCAGCCCGCCGCAGTCGCGGAACGGTATCAGCAGCCCCGACGCGCCCGCGATGTCCCACTTGCCGGAAGCGTTCACGAAAAAGCCGGGTATCCCGTCAAGGTCGTAGAAGTTCGACAGCAGCGACGCGAGCAGCATACGCGACTCGCGGCTCTGCGGGAGTGAGCGGTATTTGTTCCGCTCACTCCTCTCGTCGGACAGTCCGCGCTCGCGCAGGTCGTCGCGGTGCCGGTCGCCGAGCGTCAGATGGTCGAGCATCGCCGTGTAGACGGCGTTGCGCTCCGTAATCGGTTTCGGCTGTCGCTCCGTCGCGATTTTCGATACGGGTTCGCGCGGGAACTGATATACCCTGCTGTTACGCAGCAGTTCCCGCGCCGCGTCTCCGTTCGACACGCCGTTTACGCGCGCGTACAGCGACACGCTGTTGCCGCGCTCTCCGCACAGGAAGCACTTGTACTGCTGCTTCTCCGTGTTCATTCTAAGGTGGAAACGTCGCGGCTTATCCCCGCAAAAGGGGCATTTCGCGTCAACCTCAACGCGACCGACGGTGCGGCTGTCTATCACAAGCCCGCACTTTCGCGCCGTGTCGAGAATCGGAATCTCCGCGTAATTACCGCCCATAACGGTTACGCGGCGGCTTTTTCGGTCTGCCGCATTGTCGTGTTTTGGATTTTGACCTCCAGCGGCGCGCCCTTGACCACCTGCGCGATGAACAGCTGCCCCGTCGGGCGAATGTTGTCAATTACGGGTACGCTCTCTCCGTTGTCGATGAACACGGGGTAGCGCCTGTCCGTGAGTTTTTTCAGCAGTTCGGATATTTCAAGCCCCGCCTTTATCTTTTCGGACAGCGACAGGAACTTGTACGGCTTGCCGTCATACGAGAACTTGAACACGCTTTTCGCCTCCCCCGTCGTCTTGACCGTGTCGTACAGCACGATTTTCACGCGATTGAGCATATCGAAGCCCGAGAACATCAGGCTCGCGCGCTCCTCAAGATAGAACCGCACAGCAGTTTCAAGCTCGCGTTCGTTGTCCGCGCGCTCGCGCAGAACGCCGAGCTCGCGCTCCTTGTCCTCGGACGTGACGCTCCGCGCCGCTTCGAGTGTCGCAAGCTCAACGCGCAGATTCTCCGCGTCTTTCTTCAGGTCGTCGAGCCGCCACTTCTCGTCGGGGTTAATCCCGCCGTACTCAATATCCGTCTCGACGGATTGAATTTCCGCTTTCAAGGCGGCGAGCGCCGTCTCGTCAGTCCTCGCTTCCGCCTGCAATTCCGAAAGAATTTGCTTCTGCCGATTGCCCTCGTCCTTTGTCGCCGTCAGGCTGTCGGCAAACTCTTTCTTGATTGCATCGAGGTTTTGTTCCGTTATCGCGCGCTTGCACATCGGGCATTGCGTGCCGGGGCGCAGCTTCTTGTAGGTATCGACTTCGCGGGCATACCGCGCTCTCGCGCTCTCATACGCCGCGGACGCCTGCGCCAGCTTGCGCTCAACGCGCTTGTCCGATTGCGCCTCGCTGTAACGCGCGTAGAGTTCGCGCCGCCGCTCTGTCAGCGCGTCGAAGTCTATGCCGACGACTTTGCGCTGTTCCAAGTCGCGGATTTCCGCGTCCAACTCCGAGAGTTCGGCTTGCTTTTGCGTCAGCGCGGCGGCGTTCTCAATGCCCTGCGCGCCCAAAATGTCGCGTTGCCCCTCCGTGTAGGTGATTGTCTTTTCCATGTCGCGGAGCATGGCGCGGATATTTACGAGCAGCGTGTCCGGCGACGATAAATCTACGCCGTCCAGCCGCGAGCGCGTACTCTCGCTCATGTTCGCGAGTACCGTTTCCGGTGTGACGGCGGGCAGGTATCGCTCCAGCAAGTTGCGTCCCTTATCCTCCAGTATCTCAATGAAGTACAGCGGGTTGAAGATTGCGAGGAACACGTCCTTTTCGCCGAACATCATCGTCAATTCGCTCTGCCTGATTGTGTAGCCGTCGTAGGTAATATCGGTAACATCGTAGCGGCGGGAGCGCACCAAGCGGTGCGATTCGCCGTCCGCGACGATGGTGAGCGCGACGGTCATTGCCTTGTTTTCCAGCGTGTACAGCCTGTCCAGTCCCGCCTCGCCGTAGAACGGCACGCCCGTGAGCGCGTAGGCGACAGCCTCGGCGATTGTGGTCTTGCCCTGCCCGTTGTGTCCGACAATTGCGTTGACCGCGCCGAACGTGAAAGTGCGCGGCTCCGCGAAGTTCTTAAAGCCGCCGATTGTGATTTCCGATACCGTAAATTCCTGTATTTTATCCATAACTTTACTCCTTTTACGCCGCTTTATCGTCAGCGGCGATTACATATTTTTCGAGGATATTGAAAACGACTTCATCTTTCATGCGCTGCTTAATCTCGCAGTCAACGAGCGTCGCGCCCGCCGCAATCGCCGGGTCGAAGCCCACATGGAACGCCTGAAGCGTCTTACCGCCGCCGTCCCGCAACTGCAAATTCATGTCCCCCTCCTTGCGCTTGACGCTCGCCACCTTGACGACATTCAGCACGGTATACGCGGGTACAGCTTTCGTGGGTACCGCCGGAATCACGGCATAGAGCGCGGAATCCTGTTTTTGCGGTGGCGTTGTTTTCGGCGTTTCCGTCGTTGTTGGCGGTGACGTTTGCGGCGCGTTCGGCTTGAACAGCTTCGCTATCGCCTTTTGGTGTTCGGCGTTTAACTTGACGTATTCAGACTGCCGAATTTTCGGCGTTTTGCCCTTACTGTCAACCTCCACGAACACCGTTGACATCGTGTACAGGTATCGCCCGATACCCCATTGCACGGCGGCGCGCTTCATGCTGTCGGACAGTCCGCCCTTGACGGATTCAATGTCGGAGTCCTCCGCGCCGTCGAATTTCGTAAGCCACTCGCCGCGCTCGGCAATCCACACGGATATGCCGCACAATTGCGAGGACTTTTTGCCGTCGCTGTGCCACGGGATATATTCGTTCTTCCACCCGTCAATGCCCACAACGCTGTCGAGCCTGTTCTGTATCGCGCGATTCGTCACATACGGCACAGCCGTGCCACTTGTCTTTTCGGCGTTCGTCCATTGCAGCCGCCATTCGAGGTCGCTGTCCTCAAACGGCGCGGAGAGTGCCGAGTACAGTTCCATTCTATCCATTATCTCGCTCCTGTCATCGTATTTTGTTGTCAATAAAGTCTTGCAGCGTAAAGCTTCTCGGCACAAGCACACGCTCGTAGTAATACGCGGGCGGCTTGTCCTTCAGGTGCTCCATCAGGTCGCGGTAGCCGAGGTTCAATCTGTTATTCGCCCGCGAGAAGTTGTGGTCGTTGTTCGGCAAGCCGAGAATGTGGTTCGGCAACGCCGCGAGCGAGCGCAGGGACTTGTGCAACGGCATAGAGTTCGCCGCGCCGATACAAATGCCCGTATGTGAGTACACGTTTGAAAACGGGTATTCATACATCACCGTTTTCGGCGTGGGCTTCTCGTCGGCGACTACCGCGAGACGGTAACTCGACGTTTTGCCGTCGGGGTCAATCCCGAACGCGAACACCATGCGCGGCAGCGGGAAACGCTCGTACAGCGTGTTGAAATACGTCACGTCCGCGTGCAGCGCGCTGTTCCAAAGCACAACCTGCTTTTTCTTGTCGTAGATTTTTACTGACAAGCACCCCTCCGGCAAAAAGCCGGTGTCAATGCAATGGTTTTCCATCGCGCTGTTCGTGAGGATTTTCAGAAAGTCCGCCGGCAGTATCTCCTTTACGGAAACCCCGCCGTCCAAATGCTCCTCGACGCGTATCGTCTCGTCGGCGGCGTTTATCCGCACCACAACTTCGTCGAATATCGTGCTCATGCATCCCCCTTATACGCGGGCAGCGCGGGCAGATACACAAATCTGCCGAGCGCAATATCGCGCGCGAGCGTGTTTACGTTCTCTGCATAGTACGCGAGCGTGTCGCGCACCTCCCATACGATATCTGGCAGGGAGTAATCGTAGTCCGGGCAAGACTCAAAGACGAGCCGCGTCGTGTGCCTGTCATCGTCGTAGCCCGCACAGTAATGCCCTTGCGCCCTTCTGAGACAATTAACGTAGTGCGCTTCGGCTTCCGTGACATAAATATTATCCTCCGGCTCAATTCCCTCGCGGTACTCGAACAGTCTGCAAAGGCGGTAGTATTCCAGCATTTCGGGGCTGGTAAAACTACATTTTGTGTGCCAATGCTCGCAGTCGATATATGTGTCACCGGGTTCGTAGTCAGGTACCGGTTCCTCGTCAGCCGTCATCGGGATTTCCTCCATTGTGCATATCGGCGCGGCGTTTTCCAGCGCGGTGAGCGCAATCTCCAGAAAGTCGTCCTCCGATACTTCGCTGATTCCGCGTAACGCGTCAAGCGCGCCGTTGTCGTGGATTACCCTAATCAATTGCAGCATCTCCACCAACGCGTAGTAGTTTGAGCTTGTGTTTAGCTGTGCCATTGTAATGCCCCCTTTCAAATGAATATGCTCTTACGCGCGGACGACGGCGGCAGAGCCGTAATCGCGTTTCCGAGCTTTAAGTAGTTGTTCTTATCCGACGCTTCGAGCGCGCTTTCGAGACTTGCTATCGCCGCGTCAGTTATCCGCGCAAAATCCAAGTCCGCGACGGGTATCACGCCCTCCTGCACAATCGGCAGATACAGCCGCTCATAGATGTACGGGTCGAGCGTCGCCCGCGCGAGATTATGCCCGCCGCCGCCCGCCGTTACGGGCGCGCCCTTTTCTGCGCGAAGCCCGCCGACAAGCGTTTTCACGTCAAACGTGTTTGTTATGAAGCCCATGTTACTCCTTTCAGCGCGGGGGAGCGGTTATCGCTCCCCTATCGCATAGTTCTAATAATCCTCCGGCAGAAGCACGGTCGTATAGCTTCGGTCCCATTCCGTAATTACCCAGAACGCGGCGCCGCTCTCCGATTTGTATGCCGAGAAGATTCTGTCCTCGCCGCTCTTGACGGCGGCGTTGTTCATCGCCTGGTCCTCGCTCTCCAATTCGCCCCAGTCGCAATTGACGTGGCGGGCAAGCCCCGCCGTAATGTCAGCGTCTGTGAGCGTATCCGCCGCGTGGCTTGTGACGACGATTCTCCCTGTGTCGAAATACGCTTTTATGTGCATATTTTCCCCTTTTCTACGCCAAGGACTTGAAGCCCTCCGGCGTTAGTATGTTGAATATCATCTTGTTTGAGATGGTTTCCTTGATTTCCTCGGACGTTACGTTGCCGTAGTCGTCCCTGTTCGTGGTCGCCGTCGTGCGCGCGGTCTTGACGACGCGCCCCTTGATTATGTGCGGCGTGTCGCATTCAATCAGTCCGTTTATGAGTCCGGAACCGCCTATCAGCCCAAGCTGCGCGATTGAAAACGGCAGCGGCGGGCGGTGAACGCCCTCGCTCGCGCTCTTGTTTTGCAACAGCGCGTCAAAGCTCTTTGACGCTTTCAGTTGCCGCGCAAGCTCCACCTCGTTGAACACCGCGCCCTTGAACATCTCCACCGTTTTCGGCTTCGCGGGCAGAGCGTACCGCCCCGGCGCAAGCTCCGTTACACACGGCAGCTTGTCCGGCGTAAACGCCGACTCCGCGAGCGCGTCTGCCGCGTCCTTGCCGTCAATCCGCTTTATCCGCGTACCCAGCACCGCGACTTGCCTATGCTTCTTAAACTCGTCGTCGGTGAAGCGGGAAACGGATATGTCCGCGAAGTTGTCCGCGATAACGCGGCAAACGTCCGCCGTCAGGCGGTAGTACGGCACGATATATACAAGCAGACCGCCCGGCATGAGGTGCGGTATGGACTCAACGAGAAACCTCTTTTCGTCGCGCGCCCTGTCGCCGCCCGCTGTCATCACCGCCAGATACGGCGGGTTCAGAAACAGCAGATGGAACGCGTCGCGGCTGATTCGGCTGTGAAAGAAGCTGCCGAAGCCGACGCGGTGAAGTTCGTCCTGTGCCGCGTCCGCGCGCCCCTCGTCAAGCTCTATGCCGTAGGTCATGCAGTTGTTGCCGACGGCAAGCTTTTTCAGCGCGTCGCCCTCGCCGCAGCACGGGTCGAGCAGGTTCGTGACAACGCCGTTCGGAAACGCGATTCCGCGCAGGATATGCTCCACATTCGCCAAATCAGTCGGGTAGTAGCCCATTCGCACGGTATTCATCTGCCGACTCAGCACGGCGGCGTTCGTCGTGTTCGCACCCGGCAATTTGTCGGCAAAGGCGTTTAGCGTCGCCGTCAGCGGCGCGTAGTTTTTCGTCATGACGTTGAACGCCGCAAGCTGCGACGCGAGTTCGCCCGCGTAGTCCGCGAGCGCGTCCCCGCCAAGCTCCAACAGCGGCAATCGGCTGTCTGTGACGTGTTCGACCAGCCTATCTCGCGCGGCGACAAGCATACCGTGTCGGTCCCGCGCGCGCGGCTTATCGCTTTCGCGGTACTTTTCAACGTCGGCGCGGCACCTTGCCATGAAGTCCGCCGTGCGCGCGATGTTCTCCCCGCAAGCCGTAAGCTTTGCCGCGGCGTAGCTTATGCCGTCAACCTGCTTTTCGCTCATAGTCCCGCACCAATTCGTCTTGCGACGGGTCTACCATTCTCCACTCGTATCCGTACCTGTCCGCGAGCTTTTGCATCGCAATCAGTCGGCGGAACTCGGAACGTTCGAGTAAAGCCATTACCTCTGTGATTTCGGCATTCAGCGGAATTGTCGGTAGTCGTGCTGGATATTGCGCCGCGTCGCGCTTCATGCCGCGATTATGGCGTTGCTTCAGCCCGTCGGCGAAGAAGCTTCGCACATACGCGGGCAACCGCGTCTCGATGATGAAGCGCCGCCAGCCGGAAACATAGTCAAGGTCGCTCGTCTCCCAACGCTCAACATCGACCTCGCCCGCAAGCACCACTTTCGCCTTGACGTACTTCGCACGGATTCGCGCGGAGACCGTCACTCTCGCGCTCGCTTTCACGTCGGTCGCGGTGACGCGGCGCGCTATCAGCTTGTTCACGCCGATATTCACGGCGTTGACTGTGCCGCATTTCAGCGTTATCGCACTGACGCTGTACGCGTTGATTACGCCGCTTCCGTAGATGTACGGAGCGGTCAGCGCGCCCGCGACGGTGATTTCGCCGTCAACGATGAGCTTGTCGCAGGACAGCACATCGAAAAACGCGCTCTCCCCGCGCGGTATGTATATGGTTTTTGTCATTGTAATTACCCCCGTTATTTATGCCGCGTTTGTCGCGGTATGGATTTCACCCTGCAATTCCAACAGCAGTCCCGCGTAATCGGCGGCTCGCAGCTTCGTTAGCGATATTGTCCTGTACTGCCCGCGCACAAGCCCGTTCATCGCGGTTATTGCGCCGTAGTGCAGGACATTGCAGCCGATTGTCGGCTGTGCCAGTTCGATATACAGCCCGTCGCCGTCCGACCACATTCCGCGCAGGTATACCTCGCCGGAGACGGCGATACCCGCGTAGTTTGAGGTGACGCGCTTCTCGGCAAGTCCGAGGTCTTTTGCCAGCGCGGACAGGAACGCCCTGCCTTTGGTGTGGAACGTCCGCTTATCCCCGTTCGGTCCGCTCTCGCGCGCGCCGTGGATATTCCCGAGGTCGCGGGAGAGAAGTTCCGCCAGCGACTTCATGTTTTGTGTTTGTGATTGTAGTGACATTGCGGTTTACTCCTTATTCTTTGTTATTTCATCGTCTTTGCCGTCAATTTCGAGTAATGCGCGGCTTAATTCCACCGTCAACCGCTCAATCTCCGCTCTCTGTTCGCGGACGACCCCGCGCAGCCTGTTAATCTCCCTCATTCTCGCCTCGGAGATTTCTTCGTCTGTCATTGACATTACTGTTCAATCTCGATAAGTTCGAGAACGCCGCCGTGGACTTGCTCCACCATTGCCGCTGACCGACGAATGTCGTCCTCCGAATCGGCGTCGTACACGCCCAAGAAAATGTCGCCGTGGAAGTCCCTGAAATCGTCCTCCCACTTCGGGTTGTACTTCGCGGACTCCTCGTTCATAGCGTCGGGGTCTGACGTATACGCCTGCGTATCGCGGACATACGCCCCGCTCAGTAACACAATTCGCTTCATAATACTTCCTTTCACGCCGCCCTTTTCACGGCTTTCAGTTTTGGTTGCACGTTCACCGATTTTGTGGAGAACGTCACGCTCTCGACGCGGTTTTCGCCTACCACAAGTATGTTGTACAGCAAGTCCACGACGGCTGTCGCCGCCGTCAGATTCGCCGTAATCGCCTGCGGCGCGGACACCGACGCTTCGGTGCACGACAGTTCCGACGGGAACTTGTCCGTCTCCGTCAAAACGTCGGGGTACAGCAATCCGACAGGCTTGCTCATTGTCCTGCCGCCGCGACGAACGCCGCACACGACCTGACCGGAGAACTCGCCGTTCCCGCTGTCGATGTATACGAGGTCGCGCGCGCACATGAATACCTCATGGCACAGCCGCCGCGACTTGTTGTTGTCCACCGCCCCGATTAGGATTACAGTCTCGCGCTCATACTTGTCGCGCCAATCGTTCCGAGGGACGCGATACTCCAACGGCGTCACAAGCTCGCGCAGTCGCTCCGCGTTCTCGATGAAGTCCGGGATATACTCGGCTTCCAGCTTGAACGCCGAGGCGTACCGCTCCGCGATTACGCGCGCCTTGTTCACGCCGATGTCCGCGAACGCGAAGTTCTGGCGCACAAGGTTTTTCTCCTCCACAGCGTCGCCGTCCGCGATTATCACGCGAACGGGGCGTTCCACCGAGTACAGCAATCTGTACAGGTGCGGCGCGATATGCGCGCCCGTGCCTCCCGCACCGAGCATTACGATTTTGACGGCTGCTTTTGTGTTGAACCTCATGCCGCGAACCTCGCGCTGTCGGCGACCGTCACGCTGTCATGCCATATCGCGGGATATTCCCGAACAAGCGGCTCGAACACAATCGCGGGCTCAATCGACAGGTACTTGCCGCCGTTTGAGATTCGCACGCTGATTTCAGGCAGAAACCTGTCGAGCCGCCCGATTACGGCGTACACGCGCGTCGCCTTTTCGTCGTTGTCGTCGGTCTTTGAGAATTTCGCCGCCATCTCGTTGTGCGAGTGCACGTCCATGTAGTGCAAAAAACGCTCCGGCGGCGGCATACCCGCAAGGTCTGACGTCGCGGTGTCGTGCGACACGACTTGCGGCGGCACATAGGTGCAGAAACCGCGAAACTCCTTGTCCCACAGCACGTTGACAATCGCTTCGCTGCTCTCGCCGCCGCCCATGAACGAGCGAAAGAAACTGATGATTTCGAGCAGCAGTTCCTGCGGCACGCGGGGCAGGGCGGGGATAAACCCCGCCGCCACCTCGCTAAGTTCGCGGTAATTTGCCGTGCGCGTCGTGAATGTCCCGATTTCCTCGCGCCGAATTTCGTAAACGTAACCGTCGCGCGCGGGGACGATGCTGATGATTTTGCCCGACCGCTCCGCGTCCTCGACGCTTGTGAAAACGCCTTTGTACGCGGCAATCGCGTCGCCCTTGCTCTGCGCCGTCACGCGCGGCTTCACCACGCAGCGCGGGCTTTTGTCCTTCGACTTTTTCAGCGCGTCCTTAAACTCCTTTGACGCTTCGATTGCCGACTTGACCTCTCCGATTTGCTTCTTTTTCGCGTCTGCGCCGGAGAAGCTTTCCACCGTTTTACCGTAGGTGACGCCCCACGTCACGCGCGTTACGTCCTCCAGTTCCGGGAAATCCACGATTTTGGACAGGCGGAACGCGTCGAACGTCTGCGTCATGTCCGCAATGTCCTCCGTCACCGCGCCGTACTCAAACACGGGCGGCATGACGAATATGGAACCGAACGTCACCGCGTCGATTGCGGCTTCCAGAGGGTTTTCCGCTACCTCAATTTCGATTACGGGAGCGGGTTTTGTGACAGCTACGGCAGTTGCAATAGTCGCGGGGACAACAATTTCTTCCGAATCCTCATCGTCGAAAATGTCGTCCTCCGTGTCGTCGCTGCCGAGGTTTAGCGCGGGATTTGCCGTTTTCAGTAGCGTGGTCGCGTGGGTTGACGTTTCCTCAAAGTCAGGGAAGTCGGGGAAATCGTCGCTTGGGAAGCCTAAGGTGTTTTCGTGGTCGTTCATGTGTGTGTCTCCTTTCAAATTTTCTATACAAACAAAAAACCGCGACTATCCAAGCGGATAATCACGGTTTTTGTAAGTATATTTGGTTATGATTTTAGGTTACTGACAGGTCTCCGGGAGGGTTTTGGATATACTACGCCCCGGGAAATTCATCGGACCTCGTTTCGTCGTGCCTAAAATACAAGTTCATTGTAACACGCCATGATTGCGGAATCTACTTGCGGTTGCCGCAAGTAAAATGAGTTATTCGCGCCTCTCCATAAACCACCGCCCCGCATCGTCGTCCTCTAGCCACATGAAGCGCTCGCGCCCTTGAATCCGCACCGTGTAGCGCAAGCCGACGCCGCCTGCGCGTAAACTCGCGGCGCGGCGCACGTCGAGAACGTGGTCAATCTCGTACCGAACGCCGTCCTCCCACACGAACGAGCGCGGCAAAATGCGCCCGTCCGCCGTGCGGTCCTCGTTGACGGAAACGTAGACTTTGCAGTCGTTTCCGAGCAGTTTTTGAGTTTGTTCGTCCATCGCATTTTACCTCACTTATAGCCGACCGGGTGAATCGTGTGGTCCGCTTTCGCGTCGAGCCGCCCAAGCTGGCGGTCGAGCAACAGCAGCCCGCGATTGACGGAGTGATGCCCGAATCGGCGGCGGATTTCGTCCATCGCAAGCTCGATTTTCTCCGATTTCGCCCGCTTTGTCTCGTCCTCGAACAGCGAAAGCTGCACCGACGTGCTCATCGGCACAAGGTTCGTGCCTCGTATTCCAATGCTTCGCAGCGGTTTTTCCCACTTGTAATTCGCGCGCAAAAGCTGCATCGCCGCGTCGCACAGCTCCGTCGCGAGGAACGACGGGCGCGGCAAGCCCATTTGTCGCTCAAACCACGTCAGGTCGTTGCGGCGCAGGGATATTTGCACGGTACGCGCTTGAAGACCAATCTCGCGCATACGCTCCGCGACGCTCTCCGCGAGGTTCAGAAACACGATGTGCGCGTCCTGCTCATTCTCCAAATCGCGCGGACAAGTCGTCGAATTGCCCACGGATTTGACCGCCGCTTCGTCGCCAATCTCGCGCACGGGCGAGCTGTCAAGCCCTGCGGCGTAGGCGTAGAGGTACAGCCCCCACTTCCCAAACCACGTTTGCAGCTGCTCCGCGCCGACCGCCACAATGTCGCCGATGGTTCTGACGCAATACATTTGCAGTTTTTTCTGCGTCGAGCGCCCAACGCCGAGCAGGTCAGCGGCGGGGAGCGTCCAGACCGTTTCGCGGAAGTTTTCCTCGGTGATGACGGTCGTCGCGTCGGGCTTCCTCATGTCGCTCCCGAGTTTAGCGAAAATTTTGTTCCAACTCACGCCGACAGACACGGTTACGCCGAGTTCAAATTTGACGCGCTCGCGGATTTCGTCGGCGACCTGTTGACCTGTTTTCCCTTGCAATGACAGGGAAATATCCGACCAACACTCATCCAAACCGAATGACTCTACCAGCGGCGAATACTCAGACAGAATCCCGCGAAACAGCTTGGAAAACCGCATATATTTCTCGTAATTCGGCGGCACAATTACCAAATCCGGGCATAGCTGCTTCGCCTGCCAGAGTGCCTGACCGACCTTAACCCCGAACGGGCGCGCTTCGTAATTGCGCGCTAGAATTATCCCGTGCCGCTCCTCCGCGCTGCCGCCGACGGCGACGGGGTGACCGCGCAGCTTGGGATTGTACATCATTTCAACGCTCGCGTAAAAATTGTTGAAAATCACAATGCAATATTGTCCGCGCCATATCGTTCACCTCCCTCCGCACACCTCTATCATAAATCGCGTTTATCAAGAAGTCAATACCTAATTTTTCTCATTTTTAGCGAATA
>JAISKH010000088.1 GCA_031261325.1 Oscillospiraceae bacterium | reverse complement strand
TACAACGCTTGGAGCAACACTAGAATCAAAACGTGCCTCAATTTTCGCTCACCTTTGCAGCTTCTCGAAGCCGTTGGCTAATTTCTTTCACCGATCATTGACACCCGAACACAGACGCGAGAAAATAATACTTGAAATAGCTCTTGCATTCGGCGGCGCGCCGTGCTATAATACTCCATACGTGTTTTGCACAACTGAAGTGAGGTGAGCATAATGAAAGAAGGAATCCACCCTGACTACCGGCAGACGACTATTAAGTGCGCTTGCGGAGAGGTTATCGAAACGGGTAGCACGAAGAAAGATATCAAAGTCGAAATCTGCTCCAAGTGTCACCCCTTTTACACGGGCAAACAGAAGCTGATAGACACCAGCGGACGTGTTGACAAGTTCAACAAGAAGTTTGGCCTGCAACAGTAACCGTCTAATCGTGAAGCCCGCACTTAACCGTGCGGGCTTGCTTTTTTGCGGGCGAGGTGTTGCAATTAGATGCCGTCAATTATGAGAGGAGAATTTTCAAATGAAAAAAATCAATGTTTCCGAAATTCAGGGCAACATATTCAAGATGGTGGGCGAACAATGGATGCTCATAACGGGCGGCGACGCGAACGGCTTCAACTCCATGACAGCAAGTTGGGGCGGCGCGGGAATCCTTTGGGGCAAGCCCGTCGCGCATTGCTACGTCCGCCCGCAGCGGTACACGCGCGGGTTTATGGACGCGGGCGACACGTTTACGCTGACGTTCTACCCCGAAAAGTACCGCGAGCTGATGGGCTTCAACGCGATTTTCGGCGGCAGGAGCGGGCGCGACGTTGACAAGGTTGCCGAGTCGGGCTTTACGCCCGTCATATACGCAAGCGGAGCCGTCGGTTACGAGGAAGCGGAGCTGACGCTTGTGTGCCGCAAGCTTTACGCGGACGACTTCAAGGCGGAGAACTTCACAGCGCCCGAAACGGCGGGCATTTACCCGCAGAAAGATTACCACCGATTCTATATCGGTGAGATATTAGAGGTGTATACGAATTGATACAGCAAACAGAAGAAAAGGTTCTAGAACGCGCGGTAATCGTCGGGCTTAACGCGGATCGTCTTGCGCAGGACGAGCGCAGCGACGAGGACAGCATGGACGAGCTTGCCGCGCTGCTTGAAACGGCGGGCGGCGAGTGCCGCGGCCGCGTACTGCAAAATAGACCCGCGCCTGACCCGCGCTCGTTCATCGGCGACGGTAAGGTGCAGGAGGTAAAGGCGCTCATCGACGCGGAGGAGTGCACGCTCGCGGTGTTTGACAACGAGCTGTCGCCGTCGCAAATGCGCGCGCTTGCCGAGGACTTGGGTGTGCGCGTAATCGACCGCCCGACGCTGATACTCGATATTTTCGCCCAACGCGCGCAGACGCGCGAGGGACGACTGCAAGTTGAGCTTGCGCAGTACAAGTATCTGCTGCCGCGACTTACGGGCATGTGGGGGCATCTTGTGCGGCAGACGGGAACCTCCGCGCCGATTGGTACGCGCGGACCCGGTGAGACGCAGCTCGAAACCGACCGACGGCACATTCGCCGCCGTATTCAGAAGCTCGAGGAAGAGCTTGAGGAAGTGCGCCGCGCGCGCACAACGCAAAGACGCTTGCGCGAGAAGAATAAAGTGCCCGTCGTCGCGCTCGTTGGTTACACGAACGCGGGTAAGTCCACGCTGCTGAATTACCTGACGGGCGCGGGCATACACGCGGCGAACCGCCTGTTCGACACGCTGGACACGACGACGCGTCGCTTGCGCGTGTCCGACACGCTGGAGGTTTTGCTTAGTGACACGGTTGGGTTCATTCGCAAGCTGCCGCACCACCTTGTGGACGCTTTCAAGGCGACGCTTGAGGAGCTGACCTATGCCGACCTGTTGATTCACGTAATCGACGCGTCGAACCCGCTGTGGCAGCAACAGGCGCGCGTCGTGGACGAGCTTATCACACAGCTCGGCGCGGGCGAAACGCCGCGAATTGAGGCTTTTAACAAGTGCGACTTGTATACCTCGGACTTGCATCCGCATGGGGAGAATATCGTCGAAATTTCTTCGGTCACGGGGCACGGGATAAACGAGCTGCTGCGCATGACAGAGCGCGTTCTTGCGCGCCGCCGCAAACGCGCGACGCTGACGGTGCCGTATGACAAGAGCCGCGTGCTTGACGAGCTGCACGGCGACGCGGCGGTGCTGGGCGTTGACTACACGGACGGCGGTATTGTGATTGACGCGCTGCTTTCGGAAGAGATGTACGGGCGCATGAAGCAATACAACCTTGAGGTTGCGCAAACAAATTTGGACGATTCCGGCGGCAAAGATTGACATTTCCCGCGCGGCATAGTAGAATTGACGAATAAACATGGTGATGTTGTCCGTTTGACTGTGCGCAGGGCGGCATTTATGCGCCAAAAAATAGAGGGAGATGTCAGAGAATGGGATTTTATCTGATAATCGCAATGCTTAGCTTGACACTTCTTGCCAATATCTATCTTATCTGCGTAACATTCAAGCGGTGCCAAAGTGAGAAGCGGTACTATTTTGTGTTGAGTCTCGGGACGGTGCTGTTCTATACGTTCGGGCACCTGCTTGAGATTACGGCGACAGGCGCGTCAGGCTCGCTTACGGGCGTTAAAATCATGTATGTCGGCAGCTGTTACATGGCTCCGCTGTTCCTGCTGTTCGTTATGGATTATTGCAAGGTAAGCATGAGCAGGATTAAGTACTTCTGGGTGCGCGTGCCGATTCTCGGCATACCGCTGGTCAACCTTGTGCTCGCTTGGACGATGGACAGGCACAACCTCATATACAAAACGTATTACTTCGACACGGCACACCCGCTGCTGGGGCTGCAAATTATCGCGGGACCGCTGTACATGATGGTGCAAATTATTTCAATCGTGTGCGTCGCCATGGTGTGCTGTATCCTCGTCAACCGTATGCTCACGTGGCACAAGAACTATCGCAAGACGCTGTGGGTCATGATGCTGTCGGCTCTCGCGCCCGTGGTCGCCAACCTGCTGTATGTGCTTGGCTCCGTCGTTTTCACAACGGCGAACCCCGACGCGTATCAGCTGAACTTCACGCCGTACACGCTCGTGATTGTAAGTATCCTGTACTACCTGTGCGTCATGCGCTACGGGCTGTTCGACTTCGTGCCGATTGCGTATTCCGTTGCGCTCGACTCGATTAAGGACGCGTTCGTTATCGTTGACGCGGACATGAACTGCGTGGACTCGAACCGCGCGGCGAAGCGCATATTTGAGAACATCGAGACATACCGCAAGGGTATGCCCGTCACGCTTATCGAGAACTGGCCCGACGAACTGCGCGACCTGTTCAACAGCATTGACGGCGAACCGATACACTTCAAGCTGAAGAACGATGTTGAGCGTTCGTTCTCTGCGTCCGTCAGCGGGATTACGGCGGAGCGCAAGCGGCTGCTCGGCTGGATTGTGCTGATTCAGGACGTGACGGCTTCGGAGCGGTTGTTGTTGCAGCTTGAAGAAGCGGCTTCGACCGATATGCTGACGGGGATTTACAACCGCCGCTACTTCCTTGAAATCGCGGAAATGGAGTTCGAGAAGTCGAAGCGCAAAAAGTCGCCGTGCTACGCGATGATTTTCGACCTTGACTTCTTCAAAAAGGTCAACGATACATACGGGCATCTCGCGGGCGACGAGGTTCTGCGCACCGTCGCGAAGCGCGTGTCCGACACCGTGCGTTCATACGACCTGCTCGCGCGGTACGGCGGCGAGGAGTTTGTGATTTTGCTCGACGTTGGCAGCGGGACGACGGATGACATCGCCCTGATTCTCGCCGAGCGCATACGCACAGCCGTCGCCGCGAACCCCTGCGTGTACGAGGGCGTTGAGATACCCGTGACGCTGAGTATCGGCGTCGCCTCCAACGAGGGCGTTGATACGCTTGAGGACTTGCTGAAGGAAGCGGACCGCGCGATGTACCACGCGAAAGAGACGGGTCGCAACCGCGTCGTCATGATAGGTCGCGACGTTGAGTGACCTCAGTTGAGTGACCTCATTAGATACCTTGGGTGAGCACGCCGCGCGAGCGCGGTTCGGGTAAGTTGAAGCTTTTCGATGAAAATTACCGATAAAAGACAAAATGTCACGGCTTAAAGCCGTGACATTTTGTTACTTTTATGACCAATTTGCCAATTAGTTATCACAAAAAAGATAAAAGGTTACAAGTAAAGGTTACAAAATACCGTAAACAAGAAACAATTCAATAAAATTTTCACTTTTTGGTCAAAATGGGTTGAATTACCGCGCAATATGTATTATAGTTCAGATAACAGAACTGCAAGCTTCAAGGAGGTGCAACGATGAAAAATATGAGCATTAAATATCGACTTATTATCCCCTTGCTCGTGATTTTCATTTTCGGTTTTCTCGCGCAAACTATCTTGGTCGCGGACGCGTCGTCAGATGCGACGAGCGAATTATCCCTGAATCTCGCGCGCGAGGCGACGAACCGCCACGCAAACGAGCTTGACGGCGTTGGACTGGGCAGCTATGACCTTGCCGTCACGCTTGCCGCCGCCGTTGACAGCATGTCTCACGAGGCGAACGGACGCGCAAAGGCGGTTGACCTGATGCTGCACGCGCTCGGCGCGAGTTACAACATCATGGGCATATGGACGTGCTGGGAGCCGAACGCGTTCGACGGCGACGACGCGGCAAACGTGAACCTGATGCCGTATGACGACGCGACGGGGCGGTTCGTCCCATACGTCTACCGCGACTTCATAGGCGGGAAGATAAAGCGCGCGGCGCTGACGAGCTACGACGACGCGGTGCTGGGCGAGTATTACCAAATGGCGAAGAGCACGAAGCGGCTTTATGTGACGGAGCCTTTCGAGTATGAGATTGAGGGGCAAAAGCGCATGTTCTGCACCGTCGCGGTGCCGATATTGCGGGACGGCGTGGTCGTCGGCGCGGCGGGCGTGGACTTGACGCTCGACTCGCTCGCGCAGAAGATGAACGCGGCGACGACGTTTGAATCAGGCTCGTTTTTCGCCGTAAGTCCATCGGGCAAGCTTGTGATTTTCCCGACGCAGGACTTCCTGATGAAGCAGTATTCCGACACTTGGCTCAATGTGTTCGCGGAGGACATTGAGAACATGCTTGGCGGCAAAACGTCCGCGCAGTCGCTGGGGCGCAACGCCGATACGGGAGAGGAGTTCTATTTCACGGGCAAAAAGCTGAACTTTGCGAACAGCCCGGACGCGTGGGTCGTCGGTTGCCTTATGTCCGCGAAGGAGGTTTCGCTGCCGTCAACAATGCTCGCGGAGATGATTGCGCTGACGGGAGTGACGCTGACAGTTGTCATGGTGCTGGTCGTGCTGCTAACGATTCGGAGCAGCCTGAACGAGGTGCCGGTCATGACCGCCGTTGCGGAGCATCTCGCCGTCGGCGACATTGACTTTGAGATTAAAGATATACCCGACGCGAACACGCGAAACGAAATCGGCAAGATGAAGCTCGCGGCGTTAACGCTGGTCAGCGCGATGCGCAAGCAAGTTTCGGAGGTCAAGCGAATAGGGGAGGGCGACTACGAATTTGAGATTACGCCCGTCAGCGACCGCGATTTGTTGAACATCGAGCTGCAAAAAATGGCGCACAGTCTGAAGGATTCGGTGCATACGCTCGTCGCCGCGCGGAGTGAGGCGGAGGAACTGCGCGAGAAAGCCGAGACAATGCGCGAACGGGCGGAGGCGATGCGCGAAAAAGCCGAAGCCGCGAGCGAGACGAAGAGTAACTTCCTCGCAAACATGTCGCACGAAATGCGCACGCCGCTCAACGCCGTTATCGGTCTGTCGGAGCTTGTGCTCGGCGGCGACGCGCTCGATGAGGACGTTAGGAGCAACATCGAGAAGATAAACACCTCGGGTATGACGCTGCTCGGTCTTGTTAACGACATACTTGACCTGTCCAAAATCGAAGCGGGCAAGCTGGAGCTTATCCCCGTGACATACGATATTGCGAGCCTGATTAACGACACGGTTATGCTGAACTCCATGCGCATCGGTTCCAAGCCGATTGATTTTCGCCTGCACATCTCGCCGGAGCTACCCGCGAATATTATCGGCGACGAGTTGCGAATCAAGCAAGTGCTGAACAATCTGCTCTCCAACGCGTTCAAGTACACCAAGGAGGGCGCGGTTGACTGGTACATCGACAGCCGACAAGACGGCGACACCGAGTGGCTGACGTTTACCATTAAGGACTCGGGCATCGGCATTAAGCCGGAGCACCTGTCGAAGCTGTTCTCCGATTACAGTCAGGTGGACATGATGAGCCACCGCACGGTTGAGGGAACGGGGCTTGGACTTTCGATTACAAAGCGTCTTGCGGAAATGATGGACGGGAAAATATCCGTGAAGAGCGAGTACGGCGTGGGCAGTACGTTCGCCGTTACGTTGAGCCAGAAGCATGTTTCGGATGTGCAAATCGGCGAGCAGGTCGCGAAAAATCTCATGGAGTTCCGTTACGCGGACAGCAAACGCCGCCGCAACACGAATCTCGTGCGCATCAAACTCCCGTATGCGCGGGTTCTCGTCGTTGACGACGTGCCGACAAACCTCGACGTGGCGCGCGGCATACTGAAGCCCTACGGCATGACGGTTGACTGCGTGCAGAGCGGTAAGCGCGCGATTGAGCTTATCCGCGCGGGTGAGCCGCGATATGACGCGATATTTATGGACCACATGATGCCGGAAATGGACGGCATTGAAGCGACGCGCATTATCCGCGAGGAAATAGACAGCGAATACGCAAAGAATGTTCCGATTCTCGCACTTACTGCGAACGTGATTGCGGGGAACGACCAGATGTTCTTGGGGCACGGGTTCCAGGCGTTCCTGTCCAAGCCGATTGACATTATCGCGATGGACAACGCCATTCGCCAATGGGTGCGCGATAAGTCGCGGGAAAAGGACTTGCAGCTTGAGGTACAGGAGCCAGAGGATGGGGAAGCGCCATTTACGGTTAAGGAGCGGCACATTGAGGGCTTGGATTACGAAAAGGGCTTGTCCATGTTCGGCGGCGACGAGGAGTCGTATATCGAGGTGCTGAAGTCGTACAGCAAAAATACGCCGAGCCTGATTGAAAAGCTTGCCGAGGTCACGGGCGCGACGCTCTCCGATTACGCGACGACGATACACGGCATAAAGTCCAGCAGCCGCAGTATCGGCGCGGAGGAAATAGGCGCGCTTGCGGAAACTCTGGAGCGCGAGTCCAAGGCGGAGAATCTGACGTTTGTCCTGGAAAACACAGACGCGATTACGCGCGGGATAAAGCACCTGCTGTCGGCATTGGACGCGTTTCTCACGGAGGTTACGGCGGCGAACCCGAAGCCGCACATGGCGGAGCCGAACGCGGAGGTGCTCCGCGCGCTCGCGGAAGCTTGCCGAGGGTACGATATTGACGGCGTTGACAACGCCATGGCGCAGCTTGACGAATATGAATACGACAACAACGCGGAACTGGTGGAATGGATTCACGAGCAAATCAACATAATGGGCTTCAAACAAATCGCCGAGCGACTGGCGGATTAGCTTTCGTAAAGCATCAGAAAAGCCGCGCAATGCTACACAATTGACCGAAATTTAGGAGGAAACGCAATGGAAAGCGACAGAAAGATAATACTCGTCGTTGACGACAACCCCGTTAACCTGACTTACGCAAAGGAAATTCTGCGCGATAAGTTTAAGGTGTACCCCGTGCCCTCGGCGGAAATAATGTTTGATTTGCTGGAAAACATCTTGCCCGACTTAATCCTGTTGGACATTGAAATGCCCGATATGACGGGCTATGAGGCAATGGCGAAGATTCAGGAAAACCCTGTTTTGGCGGAGGTTCCCGTCGTGTTCCTGACGGCGAAGCTTGAGGAAGTGAGCGAGCTTGAGGGCTTGAACCTCGGCGCGATTGACTACATCACAAAGCCGTTTTCCCCGCCGCTGCTTGTCAAGCGCATCGAGAACCACCTGCTTATTCAGGAGCAGAAGAAAGAGCTGAAACGCCTTAACGACGCGCTGCGGAACACGATTAAAGACAAGACCCTGCAGGTCACGACGCTGCAAAACACGGTGCTCGCAACGGTTGCCGACCTGGTTGAGACGCGCGACGACGTGACGGGCGGTCACGTCACGCGGACGCAACGTTACCTTGAGCTGCTCGTTGACAGATTGCTGGAAAAGGGCTTGTATTCCAACGAAACCGAGGACTGGAACCTTGACTACCTGATTCCGTCCGCGCAGCTGCACGACGTGGGTAAAATCGCAATCAGCGACTTGATTCTCAATAAAAAGGGCAAGCTGACCGAGGAAGAATTTGAAGAGATGAAAAAACATGCCGCAATCGGCGTCAGCGTAATCAAGCGCATTGAGGCGAACACGGAGCAGCGCGACTTCATGCGCCACGCGAAGCATATCGCAGGCGGGCACCACGAAAAGTGGGACGGAACAGGTTATCCCGCAGGGCTGAAAGGCACGGATATTCCGCTTGAGGGGCGGCTCATGGCGATTGCCGACGTGTACGACGCGCTTATTTCGCACCGCCCGTATAAGCGCCCGCTATCAACCGAGGAAGCGCATGTAATTATTCTTGAGGGCAAGGGAACGCACTTTGACCCCGTTCTCGTCGAGGTGTTTGACGAGGTTGCCGACAAGTTTGCGCACATAGCACGGGATTCGGCGTACTAGACGCGCTTCGCGAATAGCAGCCCTGTAGTTTTTGGCTACGGGGCTGTTTGGTGTGCTGCGTCTAATAGTTGACTTTTGTACTTGCAGGGGCTTTTTTCGATTTTCGCGCCGAAAATGCCGTAAATTTAATTGATTATTGCGGCTGTTGGCGGTATAATGTCAGTACCAAATTCGGGAGTGTGTATTATGAAAAAAACGTCGGCAAAAGCCGCGGCTCTGACCGCAGAGCAACTGCGCCTGATTGACGCGTACTGGCGCGCGTCGAACTACCTTTCCGCCTGCCAGCTCTATCTGTTGGACAACCCGTTGCTGACGGAGCCGCTCCGCCCCGAGCATATAAAAAAGAAAATCGTCGGGCATTGGGGAACTGTCCCGGGGCAGAACTTTATTTACACGCACTTAAACCGCGCTATCACGAAGTATGACCTGAACATGATTTACCTGTCGGGACCCGGGCATGGCGGCAACGCCATGGTCGCGCAAGCGTATCTGGAGGGGACGTACAGCGAGGTTTATCCCAACATCAGCGAGGATACGGAGGGGTTGACGCGACTGTTCAAGCAGTTTTCGTTCCCGGGCGGCATACCGAGCCACGTTGCGCCCGAAACTCCGGGCAGTATTCACGAGGGCGGCGAGTTGGGCTATTCCCTGGCGCACGCGTTCGGCGCGGTGTTCGATAATCCCGACCTGATTGCCGCGTGCGTCGTCGGCGACGGCGAAGCGGAGACGGGACCTCTCGCGACGGCTTGGCACTCTAACAAGTTCGTGAATCCCGTTTCGGACGGCGCGGTTCTGCCGATTCTGCACCTGAACGGCTATAAGATTCACAATCCGACAATTTTCGCCCGTATTTCCCATGAGGAAACGGAGGCGTTTTTCCGCGGCTGCGGTTGGGAGCCGATTTTTGTCGAGGGTTCCGACGCGGAGCAGATGCACCGCGATATGGCGGCGGCGGTTGACCGCGCGGTGCGCGAGATTCGCGCAATTTGGACAGCCGCGCGCGAGGACGGAGACACGGTGCGCGTCGCGTGGCCGATGATTGTTCTTCGCTCGCCAAAGGGTTGGACGGGACCGAAAGAGGTTGACGGGAACCCGATTGAGGGGAATTTCCGCGCCCATCAGGTGCCGATTGATATGACTAAGCCCACGCATTTGCCGCTGCTTGAGGAGTGGCTGCGCAGTTATTGCCCAGAGGAATTGTTTGAGCCGAACGGACAGCTTGTTGACGAGCTTTCCGCGCTCGCGCCCGTCGGTAGCCGCCGAATGAGCGCGAACCCGCACGCGAACGGCGGCGAGCTTCTGCGCGACCTGCGTATTCCGGACTTCCGCGACTACGCCTTTGACGTTCCGTCGCCGGGTGCGGTTGACGGGCAGGACATGCTGATTCTCTCGGACTTTGTGCGCGACGTTATGCGCGAGAATATGGATTCGCGCAACTTCCGCATTTTCGGACCCGACGAAACGAAGTCGAACCGCCTGACCTCCGTTTTTGAGGTCACGGGGCGGCGTTGGAACTCTGACGTTATCGAGGGCGACGAGTTCTTGGAGCTTGACGGGCGCGTTATGGACTCAATGCTGTCGGAGCATATGTGCCAAGGGTGGCTTGAGGGCTATCTGCTTACGGGGCGGCATGGGTTCTTCAACAGCTATGAAGCGTTTATCCGCATTGTGGACTCGATGTTCTCGCAGCACGCGAAGTGGCTGAAGATTTGCAACCAGTTGCCGTGGCGGCGTGACATCGCGTCGCTGAACTACATTCTTTCGTCGAACGTTTGGCAGCAGGACCATAATGGGTTTACGCACCAAGACCCGGGCTTTTTGGACCACGCAATCAACAAAAAGGCGGACGTTGTGCGTGTCTATCTCCCGCCCGACGGGAACTGCCTGTTGAGCTGCTTCGACCATTGTATCCGCAGCCGCAACTATGTCAATGTTATGGTAACTTCAAAGCAGCCGCGCCCGCAATGGCTGACCATGGAGCAGGCTGTGAAGCATTGCTCACAGGGTATCGGCATCTGGGACTGGGCTTCAAACGACCAAGGAGAGGAGCCTGACATCGTGCTCGCCTGTTGCGGCGAAACGCCGACGCTTGAAACGCTCGCCGCCGTCACGATAATGCGCGAGCATTTCCCGAGCATAAAGATACGCGTCATCAACGTCGTGGACTTGATGTGCCTTGAAAACGACACGCAGCACCCGCACGGCTTAACGGACATGGATTACAACGCGCTGTTTACGACTGATAAGCCGATATTGTTCGCGTTCCACGGGTATCCGTACCTCGTGCATCAGCTTACATATCGGCGCGAGAACACGAATCTGCACGTGCGCGGCTATCTTGAGGAGGGGACAATCACCACCGCGTTTGACATGCGCGTGTTGAACCACCTCGACCGTTTCAGTCTTGTACAATCGGCGATTCACCTACTGCAACCGACGCTGGGCAATCGCGGCGCGTCGCTGTTGCAGCTGATGAAGGACAAGCTTGTGGAACACAAGCAGTACATCGCGAAGTACGGCGAGGATATGCCGGAGATTGCGGAGTGGAAATGGACGGGGAATTGATTTCTCGGGTTTAGCGTGAATATGCCGCCGACAAAAAAATGCTCGCCGTAAGGCGAGCATTTTTATGCTTTGGAGCTTACTGGAGGCCGTTCTCGTACGCCTGAATCATCTTCTTGAACGTGTGACCCGCACGACGCTTGAGATTAGAGAGGTACTTTTCGGTCGTCTCGCCCGTAAAAATCTTGATTTCCAAGCGCATTTCGCCATTGTCGGGCGTTACGAAAATCTTGCTGATATACTTGTCGATGAACGTCTTATCAATTATGCCGTCCGTCGCGTCGCGTTGCGCGTTGTCAAGCACGGCGCGTATCGTGTCGATGTGCTTTTTCAGGTCGGCGGCGGAATCGCGCTGATGAAGCAGTTCCGAAAGCTCGCGCTCGGCGAGGTCAATTTCCTCCGAGGTCTGCTTGTTCATGTTGAGGAAGTCCTTGTCGGTGAGCTGCCCCATGGCGTTGTATTCGAGCAGCTTGCCCTTTTTCTTCATCGCGACCTCCGCGCGGCGCTCCTGCTCGGCTATGCGCTTGGAGAGATTGCCGTCGTCGTCGAGCGACTTGTATATGCGGATATATTCCTCGACCATCGCTTCCGCGTCAACCTCCGTCTCGCGGAATACCTCAAACAACAGAGGCTTTATCTCCGACTCGTATATCGCGACCGACTCGCAGGAGTCGCTGCCATTGTTGATTTTACCCGAGCAGACCCACTTGCTGTTGACGTTGCCCTCTTTGTCCTTGGATTCGCGGCGGTAGTACGCCTGTCCGCAGCTTGTGCAGAACAGCTTGCCTGTCAGCAGATTTGCGTGGTTGCAGATACCCTTGCGGTTCTTGACGTCCTCGCTGCGGCGCGTGAGAACGGCGTTCGCCGTGTCCCACAATTCCTCGGAGACTATCGCGGGGACAATCTCGCCAGTCTCGTCCTTGTACATGACCCACTCCTCGGGCGGGAGAAAGCGCTGTTTCTTCGTGAACATATCGACGATTTTGACCTTGTTGCCGACATAGTAGCCCTTGTACTTGGGGTTTGCGATAACGCCCGCCATCGTAGAGTGCGCGATTTTGTTGCCGTTGCGGTTGCGGTAGCCGCGATTCCAGAACAGCGTTTCGATTTGCTTCATGCTGTATTCGTTCGTCGCGTAAAGCTCGAACAGCTCACGAATCATGTCCCGCTCGCTCTCGTCAATCTCCAGCCGCCCGTTCTTCTTGATGTAACCGAAAATGCGGCTGTTGCCGAGCACAACGCTGTCTTTGATTGCCTGTTGGTGTCCGAATTTGATGCGCGAGGACAGCTTGCGAAGCTCGTCCTGCGCGATGCCCGACATAATTGTCAGGCGCAGCTCGCTGTCCTCGTCGAACGTGTTGATGTTGTCGTTTTGGAAAAACACGCCAACGCCGTAGGACAGCAGGTCGCGCGTGAATGAGATGCTGTCGAGCGTGTTGCGGGCAAAGCGGGTGATTTCCTTCGTGATGATGAGGTCGAACTTGCCGTCTTTACCGTCGCTCACCATCTGGTGGAAACGCTCGCGCTTCTTCGTTGACATGCCAGACAAACCCTCGTCAACGTAGCCGGGGACGAACTCCCATCTCGCGTTGCGGCGCACAAAGTCCTCGTAGTAGGAGATTTGGTTGCCGAGCGAGTTGAGCTGCTCGTCGCTCTCGCTCGACACGCGGGCGTAGTAGGTGACGCGGAGCGGAACGTCGTAGACAGTACGTGTTTTTAACTGCTGACGGACTGTATGTATGTCCATTGGAACCTCCATTAGTTTCGCTGTATCATTATTATCTAGAGAGTA
>JAISKH010000029.1 GCA_031261325.1 Oscillospiraceae bacterium | reverse complement strand
CAATTAACAATTAACAATTGAGGACGGTTTTCCGCGATTGATTGCACCTGTTGATTCTGATTGCTAATTGCAGTAGAAGGTCTTGGACAATTGCAGGCAAACATGTCTTGCACTCTTTCATGTTCTTGTTCGGTTTTGTGGGTACGATGAAAACTGACGAAGCATTTATTTGCTCCGTCAGTTTTTTTCATTATTCCCCCCGTCCCGCCGCGCGGCACTTGTTGCGCGTAACGCCGCGCTTGCTGTTTTAGTCGTTTGAATGTTTTTCAATCTCAAAGGAGATTCGCTTGCCCTGCGCGGGCGGCGCCCCCTTTCCAATGCGGGAAAGGGGGGAAAGCGCACTTAAGGGGGCTGCGCCCCCTTAAGAATCCCCTGCTTCTCAAAGCACTTGGGCTTAGTGACGCTATCGCAAATGTAAACGCTCATTACGCGGCACAAGACTAAACATAAGTTGTAAGCTCGCTTCGCGAAAGCTAACCCTGTTGCAACGATGTATCCTTGCCAAGTGGCAGCTTGCACTACCAGCGTTTACCTTTTGCCCGTAACACCGCAATTGGTTTGCGACTAGCTATGGGGGTGATTTTTAAGAGGGGGGAACCCCCTCTTAAATGCGCTTTCCCCCCTTTCCCGCATTGGAAAGGGGGCCCCGCGCGGGTAGCGCAAGGAGCAAGTAACAGATAATAGTTAATAGATAGCAGATATGGAACGGAAAGACGCGACGCAGGACGACAGACGAGAGCGTTGCTGCGGCAAGACGCAGAGAATAAGGAAAAGCCCGCCAATCGGCGGGCTTTTTGTTATTTCGCGACGCGCAACGCGTCGATGCGGCGTTTCAAGTGGTCAGCGCTCTTGCGGCGGTCAATCAACCGCGCGGGAGCCACGGGGTGCAGCGTCGCCGCGAGCTTCGTCGTCGGGGTCAGCTCACCGAGAGCGGCGGGGTCGTACCACGCCAGACGGCTCGTCATTTCGGTCGCAATGTCGCGCTCGCTCGCCCAACCGGCGTCGCGCTCAAACACGTGCGCAAGCTCCTGCGCGAGCTGCCAGTTCGTCAGCACGTCGTCGTCAAGCAGCGCGCCGCGCACGGGGAGCAATCGTCCCTCCGTGTTCGTGTACGTGCCGTCCGTCTGCTGCGAACCCGTGCCGGGGAGCACAACGTCCGCCCACTCCGCGAGGTGCGTCAGGTGCGTGTCGCACACGGCGAGGAACTCAAGGTCGGGCAGGAACTCCGCCGCAACCGTCTCGTCCGGGTCCTCCCCGAATACAAGCAGAGCCTTAACGCCCGCCAAAGTCTCCGCGCCCGCCGAAATGCCGAGGTCGAGCAGCCCCTGACTGTTGTTGTTCGCGAGCACCTGCAATATACCGTCGCGCGGGGAACCGATGTGCCCCGAGACGAGCGCGAGCTGCGCAATCGTCGCCGCGCACTCGTGCGACACGACGCTGCGCTGGAACACGAACATCGCCTTTTTCGCGGCGGCGTACTTCTGCGCCAATACTCGCGAAGCGTCGGACGGCGTAACGTCCGCAAGGCTCGCCTTAAGCTCGTCAAAGCCCGCGACGGAGGAGGTTTTGCCGTTGTTAATCAGCTCGGCAAGCGCGCCGCGCAGCAGCTCAACGCTGTCGTCCGTCGTGATAATCTCGCTCGCGTAGCCGAGGTCGCCGTAACCCGTGAACGGGTTGATGAGCACGACCTTCGCGCCCGCCTTAGCCGCGTAGCGCAGCTTAAGCCCGACGACGGGGTTCTCCGACGGGTCAAAGCCGACGGCGATAATCAATTCCGCGCCGCGCAGCTCGTCAATCGTGTTCGGCGACTTTGCGCTGCCGAGCACGGTTTCAATCCCGCCGGGCACGTTGTCAAACGAGAACAGCTTCGCGCCCACAGCGTCCGCAAGCGCGCGAACGGCGTAAATTTCCTCATTCGTCAGGCGGGGCGAAACGGCGATTGCCGCCGCGTCCACACCGTGAATCGCGCGCGCGCGCTGAAGCCCCTTAGCCGTCAGCATGAGCGCGTCGTGGTAATTCGTCTCAACGAAGTCGCCCTCCTTCTGCTTTGCGAGAGGGAACGGCAGACGGTCAGCGTCCGTCGCGCCGTCAAACCCGAAGCGTCCGCGGTGGCACAGCAGCCCGCCGTTAACCACGCCCTCATCGTCGGGCAGGGACTTTATGAGCAGGTTTCCGTGCGTCTCGACGCAAATGGAGCAGCCGACGGAGCAATAGGAGCACGTCGTCTCGGTCTTTTCGGTCTTTAGCGGCACGGACTTTTGCAGCGACAGCTTCTCCTGCAACGCGCCCGTCGGGCACACGGAGATGCACATGCCGCACGAGACGCAACCCGCGTCCTGTAGCGGTCTGCCGAGAGCGGGACGCACAACCGCGTCAAACCCGCGCTCCGTCAGTCCCAGCGCGCCGACGCCGACAACCTCCGCGCACACGCGGACGCACTTGCCGCAGAGGACGCACTTGTTCGGGTCGCGCAAGATGAACGGGTGGTCGTCAAAATACTCGGGCTTGTTCTTCTCGCCCGCGAAACGCTCCGGACGCACGCAGTATTGGCGCGCGTAATCGACGAGGTGGCACTCAAAGTAGTCGCCGCAGCCGCACTCAAGGCAGCGCGCCGCTTCCGTTTGCGCTTCCTCCTCCGTCAGCGTCTCGTAAATCTCAAGGAAATTGTCGCGCCGCTCATCAATCGGCGACGTGACCTGTTCGGGGCGGCAGAGCCGCTCACGGTCCTCAAATGTCTTTTCGTCAACGTCGTCGCGCTCGTGCATGTAGGGACGCTTATAGCCGATGCTCTCCCCGTGCAGATACGCGTCGATAACTTTGCTTGACTTTTCCGCGTCGGCAATCGCTTCGACGGCGATTGAAATCTTGTCGTTGCCGCAGTCGCCGCCGGCGAACACGCCCTCAATCGCGGTCATGTACGTCGCCTTGTCATAGGCGATTCCCTGCTTGCGCGTCAGCTCAACGCCGTCAATGCCCGCGGCGTTAACCGCCTGCCCCGTCGCTAGGATAACGGAGTCAACCTCAATCGTCTCCGTCTCGCCCTCAATCGGCACAGGTGCGCGCCGCCCGGACTTGTCGGGTTCGCCCAGCCGCATGACTTGCAGGACGACGCGGTTCGCGCGACCGTCCTCCCCCGCGAGAATTTCAAGCGGGTTCGTCAGGTTCTTGAACACAACGCCCTCTTCCACAGCTTCATCAATCTCAATGCGGTCGGCGGGCATTTCGTCCTTTGTGCGGCGATATATGTTATAAACCACGTCCGCGCCGAGGCGGACAGCCGTGCGGCACGCGTCCATCGCGGTGTTGCCGCCGCCGACGACGGCGACGCGCCGCCCGAGCGTAATCGGCTCGCCGCGAACGGTGCTGCGCAGGAAGTCGATGCCGCCGAGAACGCCGGGCAAATCCTCCCCCGCGCACCCCGTGCCCGTTGAAACCCACGCGCCGATGCCGATGCACACCGCGTCAAACTTCTCGCGCAGCGCGGCAAACGGCATGTCCACGCCGATTTTCGTGTTCGGCACAATCGTAACGCCCATCTGCTCGATGAGGTCAATTTCAAGGTCAAGCACAGCCTTGGGCAGGCGGTACTCGGGAATACCGTAACGCAGCATTCCGCCGAGTTTCGGCATCGCGTCGATAATCGTAACGTCATGCCCCTTGCGGCGCAGGAAGTACGCGACGGATAAGCCGTAGGGTCCGCCGCCGATAACCGCGACGGTTTTGCCCGTCTCCTCCGCAATTTCGGGGAGATACGGGTCGCCGGAGGAGAGGTCAAGGTCTCCCGCGAAGCGCTTCAGCCACGCGATTGACACGGGCTGCTCCACCAGTCCGCGGCGGCAAGCCGTCTCGCACGGGTGCGGGCAGACGCGCCCGAGCGACGCGGGCAGCGGGATTTTCTCTTTAATCAGCCGCAGAGCCGCGTCATACTCGCCGTTCGCGATAAGCCCGACGTAGCCTTGGCAATCCGTCCCCGCGGGGCAGTTGAGCTGACAGGGACCGCGGCAGTCGCCCGTGTGGTTGGAAAGCAGCAGCTCAAGGTTCGTGCGGCGTGATTCGCGCACGCGCGCCGTCTTTGTGCGGACGACCATGTTGTCGGAAATCTCGGTGGCGCAAGCCTTAACGAGCTTTGCGTTGCCCTCAACCTCGACGACGCACAGTCCGCACGCGCCGTATATCTCGGTGCGCTCGTCATAGCACAGCGTCGGAATATCAATGCCGTTCTCGCGCGCAACCTCAAGAATCGTCTGTCCGGGCAGAGCCGTAACCTCACGCCCGTCTATGTTCATCGTGTATATTTTCATGAAGCTCCCCCTAATCTCGCGTTATCGCGCTGAATGTGCAGGAGGCTTCGCACTTCCCGCATTTGATGCATTTGTCGCGGTCAATCACGTGCACTTCCTTGACCTTGCCCGTAATCGCACCGACGGGACACGCCTTGGCGCAGCGCGTGCAGCCCTTGCACTTGTCCGTTATCTCAAACGTGAGCAGCGGGCGGCAGGAATGCGCCGTGCAATGCTTGTTGTGAATGTGGTCGTCAAACTCGTTGCGGAAGTACTTAATCGTCGTCAGCACGGGGTTCGGCGCGGTCTGCCCGAGTCCGCACATGCTGCCGTCCTTAATCTTGCCCGCAAGCTCTTCCAGCAGCTCAACGTCGCCCTCCTGCCCGTCTCCGCGCGTTATGCGCTCCAGAATTTCGAGCATACGCTTCGTGCCGACGCGGCAGTAGTTGCACTTGCCGCAGGATTCGTTCCGCGTGAAGTCAAGGAAGTAGCGCGCCATGTCCACCATGCACGTCGTCTCGTCCATGACAATCATGCCGCCGGAGCCGACTATCGCGCCCGTTTTCGTGATGTTTTCGTAGTCAACGGGCGTGTCGATAAGCTGCGCGGGGATACAGCCGCCGGAGGGTCCGCCCATCTGCACGGCCTTGAACGCCTTGTCGTTCTTAATTCCGCCGCCGATGCCGAAAATAACGTCACGCAGCGGCTCGCCCATCGGAACCTCGACAAGTCCGCCCTTTTTAATCTTGCCCGCGAGAGCGAACACCTTGGTGCCCTTGCTCTTGTCGGTGCCTATTTCGGCGAACGCAACGCCGCCGCGCTCGATAATCCACGGGACGTTCGCGAACGTCTCAACGTTGTTGATGTTCGTCGGCTTTTGCCAATAGCCCTTTTGCGCGGGGAACGGCGGCTTAAGGCGCGGCATACCACGCTCGCCCTCAAGCGACGCGATAAGCGCGGTTTCCTCACCGCAGACGAACGCGCCCGCGCCAGCCTTAATGCGAATGTCAAAATTCGTCGCCATGCCGAAAATGCCCTTGCCCAAATAGCCGCGCTCACGCGCCTGAACCAAGGCAATCTCCAGCCGCTTAATCGCGAGCGGATACTCCGCGCGCACGTAGATAACGCCCTCGGTCGCGCCGATTGCGTAACCGCCGATAATCATGCCCTCAAGCAACGAGTGCGGGTCGCCCTCAAGCACGCTTCTGTCCATGAACGCGCCGGGGTCGCCCTCGTCCGCGTTGCAGACCATGTATTTCGCGTCAGCCTTGTTCTTCGCCGCCGCGTCCCACTTGAACCACGTCGGGAAGCCCGCGCCGCCGCGCCCGCGCAGACCGGAAATTTTAATCTCGTCAATAACCCACTCGGGCGTCATTGACGTGAGCACCTTTTCGGCGGACTTGTACCCGCCGACGGCGATGTAAGCGTCAATGCTCTCGGGGTCGATAATGCCCGCGTTGCGCAGGACTATGCGGTTCTGCTTGGACAAAAACTCGCCGTCCACTTCGGAGATAAGCAGCTCGTCCGCAATTTCGCCGTTCTTGAGGTGCCGCTCGACAATCGCGTCCGCGTTCTCCGCCTGAACCTTGACGTAACGCGCCTGCAACCCGTCCGCGCCGTACACGTCCACAATCGGCTCGAGGTAGCAGTTGCCGACGCAGCCCGTGATTTCAACGGGAACGTTAAGCCCGTTCGCCGCGATGAGCTTTTCGAGTGCCGCCGTCGTCTTTTTCGCGCCCGAGGCAACGCCGCAGCTACCCTGACCGACGACGACGCGCGTGGCTGTCAATCCGCTCATACGCTCACCCCCGCGGGTTCAAATTCCTTGGCGCGCAGCTCGTCCAGTATCGCGCGAACCTTTTCTTTCGTGAGGTTGCCGAACGTTTCCTCCCCGTTCGTGCCGCGAACCATCATCACGGGCGCGAGGGAGCAGCAGCCGAGACAAGCCACGTTGTTAAGCGTAAAGGTTCCGTCCTCCGTCGTCTGCCCGTCCGCAATGCCGAGGTGGTCCGTAACCGCCTCTTCAATGTCGTCCGCGCCGTTAACGTGGCACGCGGTACCCTTACACAGCATAATCAGGTTGCGCCCGATAGGCTCCAACCTGAACTGCGCGTAAAACGTCGCCACTCCGTAGATTTTCGCCGGCTTCAAACCCGTGCGTGCGGCGATATAATCAATCGTCTCCTCCGCCAGATAGCCGTAAAGCTCCTGCGCCTGTTGCAGGATTGTAATAAGACTACCGCGCACGCCGCCGTACTCCGCGAGCACGTGGTCAAGCGCGGTAAAATCGGCGCGCTGTTTCTCCGCGCCACAGCTTTCACACATAATGTAAACCCCCAAATTAAGAAGTCAGGATATGGCAAGCGGTTGGAGAACCAATGATTCCAACGACTTTGACAATCCGTCACGTTATGAAGTATAACAGACAGGCGCGGGGCGTACAAGTGAAAATTTATCTGAAAATTCCGAATTTGTAACGGTTTTACGGGGCATGTTGAACAAAGCGCGGCATAAGCCGCGCCGAGGATTGCCATATACCCCGCGTTATGCCGCTGTGGCGGCGTGTGCGAGTGTTGAAAACCGTCACACGCTGTCCGAGTAACGCTCCGCCTGAACGGTGAACATCTCCGCGTACTTGCCGCTGAGCTGCATAAGCGTCACGTGATTGCCCTGTTCGATAATTTGCCCCTCGTCCATGACGATAATCCTGTCCATGTCCTTGACGCAGGAAAGGCGGTGCGAGATTAGAATCAACGTCTTACCGTCGCTTATGCTGTTAATCAGGTCGTAAATCCGCTGCTCGCTCAATGGGTCAAGCGCGCTGGACGGCTCGTCCATTATGAGCAGCCCCGACTCGTTGTAGAGCGCGCGCGCGATTGCGAGCCGTTGAAGCTGCCCGCCGGAGAACTCAACGCCGTTCTCGTCAAATTCCTTTGTGTACTCCGTGTCCGCGCCGTTCGGCAGGGAGTCGATTTTCTCCTTTAGCAACACGCGCTCCAAAATCGCGTCCACGCGCGCGTTGTCGATTGTGCCGTCGCGCGTCGCGAGGGCGACGTTCTCGCGGATTGTCAGCGCGTAGCATTGGAAGTCCTGCTCCACGACGGACATCGAGCGATACAGCGAGTCGCGGTTAATGTCGCGATATGGCACGCCGTTAATCGTCAGGGAACCCGCCGTCGGGTCATACAGACCCATTATCAGCTTGACGAGCGTGGTTTTGCCCGCGCCGTTCTCGCCGACTATCGCGACGCGCTCCCCGGGCGCAACCGTCAGGTTCACGCCGCGCAGCACCTCCGCGCCGCCGGAATACGCAAACGACACGTCGTTCAGCCGAATCTCCTTGACGACAGCCGCGTCCACCTCAAGCTCCGCGCCGGACGACACAAGCCCGGACTTAAACGTCACAATATCAATATAGTTCTGGATAAACAGCGAGTTTTCGACGACCTGCGGCAGCATGTTCGCAAAGTTCGATATGTAAGCGAATGTGCTGCTAACCGCGCTCGTCAGCAGCGTGTAGTCGCCGATGCTGACCGCGCCGCGAACCACCTTGTACACGAGATACAGCGGCGCGGCACCCTGCAAGACAAGGGTTTGCAGCAATGAGCTTGAGCTGCTTATATACTGCAAGGGCAGATAATTCTTTTTCATCAGGTCGATATAGTCGCCCATGCGCTTCTTGAATTTATCGCGCATCAGCTCCGAAAGGCGCGTCCGCCGAATGTCCTTCGCGTAAGGCGGCTGATAAAACACGCGCTGTATGTAGTCGAACCCGCGAATGGTTCGCGTAAGAGCCATGTTGAAGTTGAAGTTCAGCTTCGTGGTGACGAGGTTAAAGCCCACCTGAATAAGCGCGACCGCCGCCGAAATCAGAATCAGCACGGGGTCTGACGTTACGAGAATCGCGACGAGACTGCCGCCCATGGCAAAGGAGGATACAATGCTCCCCAGCATGGACAGCAGCATTTGCGCCCGCCCCGAGCCTTGTGACAGCGCGCGCTGATACTTGTCGTAAAACTCCGCGTTCTCCGCGCTTGCGAGGTCGATGTTCTTGACGCTGTTGTAAAGGTTCATCGAGAACCGAAAGCTCATTTTCAATTGTATTATTTGCTGATAATAACTGACAAAAACGCTGTACACCTGCGAGACGACGAACACGCCGAGCCGCACGGCGACGACCGTTACAAAATACGAAAATTCGCGCTTTTCCGACAGCCCGTCAATGATGTACTTCAGAAAGAACATGCTGACCAGACTGCTTACCACGTTTATACCCATCGAGGTGAATATCAGCGCGAACTGCAGCTTTGAAACCGCCGCCACTTCTTTCAGCATGTACAGAATGTTACCGAAGTTGATTTTGTCTCGCTTCTTTTTCTTTTTCACGATATGCTCCTCCCCAAATGTAACCGCTTCCACCGCGCTAATCAACATAATACCACACAGTTCGCGCATACGCAAGCCGTTTGTGGCAGAATTGCACAATTACTGTGCCGAAATTCGCGCTTGTATTTGGGGGAAGTGACAAATTGCAGCCCGCCGAGCGGCTCATGTATGGCGCGGCTTTGACATGGCGGTTGACACGGGGGAAAAATGCGAGTATAATTGCGGCATACGAAGTTTGATGATGAGAAGGAGCTTCCGCAATGAAAAAACGGGAACAACCGGAGCCTATCAGCAACGAGTCGCGGCAATTGGCGCGGCGTGTCGCGCGTTTGCGCGGAGACAGTAAGCTCTCGCAGTACGAGGCGGCGAAGATGCTGGGCGCAAAGCCCGAGCAATTGGCGGCTTGGGAGGGCGGGATTGACGAATTGCCTGCCGCAATGATTGCGAAAATGGCGACGCTTTACGGCGTGCCCGCGGACGTAATAGTGGACCTCGGCACGAAGCTGCCGGAGCCGGAGGGCGCGACGGAGGACCGTATCCGCCTTATCCTCGCGGACATAGAGGACGCGATGGAGGAGGACAGGCGCAACTTTTTCATAAAGTTCCCGTACCCGATTGTGCTCGTGATTCTTTACGCGCTGATTTGCCTGCTGAGTAGCTTGGTGTTTCAAAAGCAGCTCTGGGTACCGCTGGCGTACACCTTCATCTCGATACCCGTGTGGTACGTTTTCGTGGCGATACAGCTCATTCAAAACCGCAAACGCGACAAGGAGGAGCTAGCCGCCGAACGCGCAAAGCAGGACAAAGAATAAAAATCTCCGCCGAAAGGCGGAGTTTTTTTATTCTTCACCTTGCTCCCCTCGTCCCCCGCAGGGCACCTGTTGCGCGTTGCACCCGCCTGCCTGAAAAGACGTTTCGCGCGTCGGCGCGGGCGAGATTCGTGTCCTACGCGGACGGCGCCCCCTTTCTTACGCAAGAAAGGGGGGAAAGAGCGCTTAAGGGGCTGTGCCCCTTAAGAATCCCCCTTCTCAAAGCACTTGAATCTCCAGTCGCTAT
>JAISKH010000083.1 GCA_031261325.1 Oscillospiraceae bacterium | reverse complement strand
TGCATAGACCCGGATAACGGCGGTATCAAAGAAGGCGTTGAAAAACTCGGTATCGGGAACAAAATCATGACATATTACCGAGGAGAAAAAGTCGGAAACGCGACGTACATTTCTATTCTTAACGAGGGTTATCCACACAATCGGCTTGCGTCGTTGCACCTCAACACGTTGGAGGAGGGATATTATGCCACGAAAATGGCACTCTGGATGTACATACTCGGAGCGACGGAAGCCGACATTGGCATAAATCCGGCGTATGGTTCGAGCGACCCTGCTGCGAAACGCGTATACGACGCCGCAATCTCGATTTTCAAATACGGTGTCAGCAAGGCTTCTGAGGGTATTCAGGAACCTGAAATTCTCATTACAGCCGATTCCCCAAAACCGCAGCTTGATTCGGAAGAGCAATATCGTCAGCAAATCATCACCATAAACGCCAACAAATACGTCGGAACCAACCCGGACGCGAACGGCTTTTTCAAACTCGCGTGGGCGGACCTCGCCGCGGTTCCGGTTGGCACGAAGATTGAACTCCCTGACGGGACAGATATAACTTCCGCAATGCAGGTGCAGGCGGGTGCAAGTTCCATTTCGCAAATTGTCGTGAAGTACCCCATCAATGCGACGGAGTTCACAACGCAGCTGACCGTCACCGCGCTGTTGCAGGGCAACGACATTTACACCGCCTACTACACCGGCGACGAGGGCGACGCAAATATGCAGCGGTACTTAGTCGAAGCAGACCCGAAGAAAGAGATTTCGGCGAACTTTACTGCGACCCTGAGTGTAGAAGACGAACCGCCTCCCGGTGACGACGAACCGCCTCCCGGCGACGACGAGCCGCCCCCGGAAGTCCCCGGCACCTTGCGTGTTGTTAAGCTGGAATCGGGTACGTTAATCCCGCTTGCGGGCGCGGTGTTCGACATTAAAGACCCCGACGGCGTGACGCTGTACTCGATGGCGACGGACGTTTCGGGTACGATTTCCGTTCCGGTCGCGAAAGAGGGTTACTACACAATCACCGAGCGCGTCGCGCCGCGTTATCACACGCTGCCGACGCACACGACGCAGGGCGTTCAGGTTAGCAGCGGCGAAACCGCGATTGTCACGTTTGAGGACAACCCCTACGGTTCGTTGACGGTGTACAAAAAGGACTCCGCTGACGGGCGCAATCTTTCCGGCGCGGTCATTCAGATAAAGAACATCGCGACGGGTGTGACGCAAACCGCGACGACGGACAGCAGCGGCTCCGCGACGTTCAACCAACTGCCTTGCGCGGCGGACGGCACGGGCTACGAAGTCCGCGAACTGACTGCGCCGCAGGGCTACGCGCTCGACGCGACGGTTCACACGGTCAGCGTCCGACCGCTCTCCGAGGGTGTGACCTCGTACACGCTGACCAACAGGGCAAATCCGGGATTGCGGCTCCTCAAACTCGACCGCGAGCGCGCAGTTGCGATACCGGGCGTGTCCTTTGAGGTGTACAGGAACGGCTCGCTTTACGGCGAGTATACCACCGATTTCAACGGCGAGATTTTCCTCCCCAACCTCCCGACAGGGACATACACCGCGCGTGAAAAGTCCTCCGTGGAGCCGTATGTTCTCGACCGGACGGCGCAATGGGTCGAACTGACAGCGGGCGGCGGGATTCAGCAACTCATCTTTCTGAACTCCCAAAAGTCCGGTATCTATCTTGTGAAGCTGGATTCCGCAACGCTGAAGCCGCTGCCGAACGCCAAATTCCGCTTTACGCAAATCTCCGGAGGGTCGTACAATCAGGAACTGATTACCGACCAAAACGGCGAAATATTGCTCTCGCACCTCGCCCCGGGCGCGTATGAAGTCCGCGAAATCTCCGTGCCGAACGGCTACCTGATTGATGATTCCGTTCGCACGATTGAGATTCTCGCGGGTAAGCCCGACGCGCGGTTTGTGTTCACGAACTCCAAAAAGCCGTCAATCGAAGTCGTAAAATACGACGCGCAGAACAATAAATACCTCGCCGGCGCGACGTTCCGCATTGCGAAAATTGAGGACGGCAGCCATTACCTCGACCGCGTGACGGACGTCAACGGACGCATACAAATTGACGACCTCGAACCCGGCGTTTATTCGGTGCAGGAGATTGCCGCGCCGTCGGGGTATGTGCTGAACACGACGGAATACCACGTCGAATTGTTCCCCGGCAGGACCTCGCAAATCGTCGTGGTGAACGAGAAAAAGCCGTCGCTCATCATCAAAAAGTACGATTACGACACTGCGTTGCCGCTGCCGAACGCCGAGTTTTCCGTAACCACTAAGGGCGGCGTGATTGTCTGGCAGGGTGTGATTAGCGGCTCTGCGGCAACCGTTCAGCTCGACAATCTCGACGTGGGCTGGTACACGGTAGCCGAGATTGCGCCGCCGCCCGGTTATCTCGCGCTGACCGTGGGCAAGGATGTGTTCCTCGGCGCGGGCAAGACGGTGGAGGTCAAGTTCGATAACCGCAAGAAGCCCGATTTACTCATCGTCAAGACCGACGCGGTGACGGGCGAACCCGTCGCGGGCGTGACTTTTGACGTTCGCAAGACCGACACAACCGAGGTCAAAACCGTTACAAGCAACGCGAAAGGCGAAGCGCTTCTGACCGCGCTTGACCCCGGCGTGTGGGAGATCCGCGAGAGGTCGGTACCCGACGCGTATCTCATCGCGCGCGAGCCTGTGCAGTCAATAACACTCACTCCCGCAATGACAGGCACGGTGCGGTTCCAAAACTTCAAGAAGCCGACGCTGACGATTAACAAGGTGGATTCAATCACCGGCGACCCGATTAAGGGCGCGAAATTCAGCGTCGTGTACGCGTCGAACAACACTTTTTCGGGCGAGATTAACGACCTCGGCACGTTCTACACCGACGCGGCGGGGCAGATAATTCTGCCGAAACTCAAGGACGGTTGGTTCCGCGTGACAGAGGACGCGCCCGCGCCCGGTTACACCATCAAGATGCCCGCGACGCAGGAGTTCTACCTCGAAGCGGGGCGCGACAAGGCAATCACGTTCGAGAACGCGCCGAAAAGCGCAATCATCATCAGGAAAATCGACAGCGAGACGGGACTGCCCGTGCCCGGCGCGACGTTCACCGTGCGCTATCTCGGCGGGACAAGCGGCTCGGGCGGCACGATTATTCACACGGGCGTGACCTCGATAAATGGCACGATTGTCCTTGCGGGACTCGCGCCCGGCACCTACGTCTGCGAGGAAACCAGACCCGCGCCGGGGTTCGAGCTGTCCAATCCGAGCGTGCAGACGGCGTACGTAGCGGACGACGAACAGGCTGTTGTGCAACTCACGTTTTCTAACGCGAAAATGGGACACCTCGTAATCGCGAAAAAGGACAGCGCGACGAAGCTGCCCCTCGCGGGCGTGACGTTCAAGGTGACGTTCTCGGACGGCGCGTTTGTCGGCGCGAGCAACGGCGAGTACACGACGGACGCGGCGGGTTTGATTAAAATATCCGACTTCCTGCCTATCGGCTCGACCGTCGTCGTCTCCGAAATTCGCTGCCCCGACACGCACAACATGGACGCGCCCGCGCAAACGGTGAAAATCGCGGCGAATACGACGCATACGCTGACGTTCTATGACTCGCCGAAATCCGGCGCGCAAATAATTAAACTCGATTCCGTAACGAAACAGCCCCTCAAAGGCGCACAGTTCAAGGTCGTAACGCCTGACGGCGGTGTTGTGTTTGAGGGCGAGACAGACGGCGACGGCGTTCTGCTCCTACCGCTGCTCGAACCCGGGTGGTACAAGGCGATTGAAACGCGTAGTCCCGTGGGGTATGTTCTTGACGACACACCTAAAGATTTTGAGGTAACGAGCAATCAGTTCATCAAGCTCGTGTTTGAGAACAAACCGTTGGCGGGACTGCTCATCACCAAGTACGATTCTGTCACGAAACGTCCGCTTGCGGGCGCGGTGTTCGAGGTAAAGCGCGCGGATGGCGCGGTATTTGGTGCGACTAACGGGCGGTACACGACCGACAGAAACGGGCAGGTGCTGATTGCGAACGTCACCCCCGGCGACGCGCTGGTTGTGACCGAGGTTTCCGCTCCGCAGGGCTACACGCTCGACGGCACGCCGCAGACTGTCGCAATCGGCGGTGAGCGGTTGTACGCGCTGACGTTCTACGACGTTCCGCGCGGCGGCTTGCAAATCGTCAAGAGCGATACGGACGGCAAACCGCTTGCAAACATTGAGTTCGCGGTCGAGCGCATGAACGGTGAGCGCGTCGGCGTGTTCAAGACCGACAGCGCGGGCGTTATCACGCTGTTTGACGTTGAGGGCTGGCTGACCGTCACGGAGACGCGGGCGGACGGTTACATCATCGACAAGGCTCCGCACAACATTGAGGTCAAGCCCGGCGCGCTCGCCGTGCTGCGGCTGTACAACGAAAAAGCGTCGGGCATACTGCTCCACAAAGTTGACAGCGTGACGGGCAAGGGCATTTACGGCGCGGTGTTCCTGCTGTACGATGCGGGCAAGAACCCGCTGCGGCAATACACTTCAGACCAAGACGGTTTTGTATACATCGGCAGCGACGAGCAGCTTGCGGCGGGGAAATATTTTCTGTCCGAGCTGAAGCCCGCGCCGGGGTATCAGCCCGACGACGAACTGAAAACCGTGTACATCGAGGCGGGCAAGACCGCGCAGATAACGTGGAAAAACACGCCGATTACGGGGCAAATTCAGCTTGTGAAATACTCGCAGGAGTACAATTCCGTGACGGGCGCGCCTGTGGGAACGCCGCTGAAAGGCGCGGTGTACGAGATAACGCAGGCGCGCAGCGGCGCCGTAGTCGGCTACATCACAACGGACGCGCGCGGCGTCGCGGCGTCAAACCCGCTGCCATTGGGGCGGTACTTCCTGAAAGAAGTCACCGCGCCGCCATACTACCAAGTCAACGCGGAGCGACTTGAAGCGGAGCTTGAATATCCGGGGCAAATAATCCGCCTCGCGGCGTATGACAAGAGTGCGATACTCGGCACGGAGATTCGGAAAACTGGCAATCTTGAGGTGCTGGCTGGCGACTCCATGTGGTACAGCCTGTCAATCGCGAACACGTCCAACGTTCCGCTTTCCGACTTCTATTGGTCAGACCGCATACCGACGGACGCGGCGCGGGTTCAGACGCTCACGACGGGTACATACAATCAGCGCGTGTACTACCGCGTCATGTACAGGACGAATTACGGCGAGTGGCGCACGCTGAAATCGAATTTACTCAGCACGAACAACTACGCGTTCAGTCTCGCGGCGAGCGCGCTCGGACTTGCGGCGGGCGAGGTTGTAACTGAAGTGAAGCTGGAGTTCGGCACGGTTCAGGCGGGCTTTGCAAGCGTGACGAAGCCGACAATCAGCGTTTTGACGCTCGCGACGCTCCCCAAAGGCTACATAATCACGAACCGCGCGCAGGTCCGCGGCACGTATCAGGGCGCGCCGCAGGAATCCACGGCGGCGTGGACGACGAAAGTCGTGCGGTTCGACAAGCAAAATCAACCTAATCTGCCAAAGACGGGCTACTAAATATATAGCGAGGGGAACAGACGTTCCCCTCGCGTTTGGAGGTCAAATGAGAAAAAACCTTGCCGAAAGAATCGGCGAAAAGCTACCAAAGTATTACGCCGCAATCATGGCGGCGGTTATCCTCGCGCTGTCGCTTGCGCCGAACGCCCTCGCCGTCAGCGATATGTGGACGGTCGCGAACGACATTATCAGGGACGTTTACAGCAAAATCGCGGGAATTTCCACGGTGCTCGCGGGCACCATGTCCGCCGTCGCCGTCATCGGCGCGAAGCTGTCCAACAATCAGCACAAGACCGACCAAGCGTGGGACTGGCTGCGCCGCATATGGATTGCGTGGGCGGTGATTAACGGCATCGGCGCGTTCCTCGCGTATATTCGTCCGCTGTTCGATGGGCTGGCGACGTTAGATTAAGCAAAATATGTGGGGAGATAAGCAAAATTGCGCTGAATTAAGCAAAATCATTTTGCTTATCGCTTGAATTAGACAAAATAATGTGATAAAATAAGCAAAAACTTTGCGTAAAGGATTTTGTGTAATGGAAAGCGAACAGTTACTCGGACTCGTTGAAAAGGTACGACAGTTAAAATGCGAGACGCAAACCGTTGAGGTAAAGGCGGCGCATGAGGGTTGCCCGAAAAGCCTGTTTGACTCGCTATCGGCGTTCTCAAACCAAGACGACGGCGGCACATTGCTGTTCGGACTTGATGAAAAATCAGGTTTTGAGGTTGTCGGTGTATACGACGCGCAAGACTTGCAAAAGCACGTTGTGGAGCAATGCAACCAAATGTCGCCGCCCGTGCGTCCGCTGTTTACCGTCTGCGATATTGACGGCAACATTGTCGTGTCCGCTGAAATCCCTGGCGCGGATATTACCGACCGCCCGGTGTACTACCGCGGCAAGGGAAAAGTGAAAGGCTCATATATCCGCGTGGGCGAAGCGGACGAACCGCTGAGCGCCTATGAGGTTTACAGCTACGACGCGTATCGCCGCCGTATTCGCGACGACATTCGCGAAACTGACACATCAGTATCACAGCTTGACGCGGAGCAACTCGGCGCGTATATCGCCGCCGTAAAAAACAACAAACCGAATACCGCGAAGCTGACCGACGAGGAGATTCTTGAACTGATGAGTATAATCAAAACCGGCAAGCCGACGCTTGCGGGCGTGCTGTGCTTTTCAAAATACCCGCAGGCGTCGTTTCCCCAACTGTGCGTGACGGCGGTTGTAATACCCGGCACAGAAATGGGTGAGAGCGGCGCCGATGGAGCACGATTTCTCGATAACAAGCGCATTGAAGGGACAATCGGCGAAATGCTTGAGGACTCTATTGCGTTTGTAAGGCGCAATATGCGTGAGAAAACAATCGTTGACGGCGACGGAAAGCGAAGCGACAAAACCGAATATCCCATAATGGCAATCCGCGAGGCGGTGCTTAACGCGCTAATGCACAGGGATTACAGCATACACACGGAGGGTACGCCGGTGCGGATTTTGATGTTCAATGACCGCATTGAGATTAAGAACGAGGGCGGACTTTACGGCAAACTCACGCTTGAAACGCTCGGCAAAACGCACGCGGACACCCGCAACCAGACGCTGACAAACATACTGGAAATTCTGAAAATCGCCGAGAATCGCTATTCAGGTATTCCGACAATCAGGGCGGCGATGAGGGAGTACAAACTGCCTGAACCCGTTTTTGAAGCGCGGAGCGGCAGTTTCACGGTAACGCTGAAAAACGGTACGGGATACTACAAGCGAAAGGGAGACTACTATTCCACCGAAATTGACTTGGAACTGTTGGAGATTTTTTGCCGCGAACCTCGGTCACGCGCCGAAATCAGTCAGCACTTGGGCTTGTCGCAGTATTATGCCATGAAAATGGTAGTGGCTCCGTTACTTGAATCAGGCGAGCTGCGAATGACAATACCTGACAAACCAAAGAGCAGAAACCAGAAGTATTATAGCGTAATCTGATATATACAAATAATGAAAGCAGTCGGTAAGCGCCGACTGCTTTTCTGTTGAAAACGGAGGTGCCCCTATACTCGAACTACTATTCAAGGGTCTGTTCCAATGGCTCTGGCAGCTGCTGCTCGAAATCGTCGAATACGTCGCGAACGGTCTGTTGGACGTGTTCGGCATGGACCTCGCCTTCTTCGAGGGCGCGCTGCCCGTCGTGTCGGACATTGTGAACGTCGTAATTGCGTCCGCATGGGCGCTGCTGCTCGGCAATCTTGTGTTCCAAGCCGCGAAAAGTATGCTCTCAGGAATGGGCTTTGAGGCGGACGACCCGAAAGAGTTGTTTCTGCGGACGTTCGTTTTCGGCTTTCTCCTACTCGCGAGCCGCCAAATCTGCAACATCGGTCTGGGACTTTCGAGCGCGCTGATTGAACTGCTGCAAGTGCCTGACGCGGTGCAGATTACGCTCCCCGATGAGAATGTGTTCGCAATCGGCGCGTCGTGGCTGCTCGTTATAATTATCGGCGTCATACTCGTTTGGCAGATTGTGAAGCTGTTTCTCGAGGTCGGCGAGCGATATTTCATCGTGGGACTGCTGACAATGCTTGCGCCGTGGGCGTTTTCGATGGGCGGGAGCAAATCGACCGAGGATATTTTCAAGGGTTGGGCGCGAATGTTCGCGACGATGTGCCTGATGATGGTGCTGAATGTCGTGATTCTCAAGCTGCTGCTTTCCGCTATTGGTTACATGCCGAACGGTCCGGAGTGTATCCCGTGGGTGATTTTCGTCATCGCAATTTCACGCGTCGGGCGCAAACTCGATGGCATGATTCAGCGGATTGGACTGAACCCCGCGCCGGTCGGCGGCAAGGGTAACAGCCTGCCGGGAAGGCTGCTCATGTCCGTTGCGCGGAGCGCGTTGACAAATGTCGTGTCCACGGCGGGCGCGTCGGCGGGCGGCGGGCGAACGGCTGCGCCGTCAGGCGGCGGTACACGCACCTCGCGGACGAGCAGTTCAAGCAGTCGAACGGGAACTTCGCGAACCACAAACCGCACAAACAGAGGCGGCACAACTTCACGCGGGAATACCACCGCGAACATGACTGCAAATACGGCGGCGAACACCAATTCCACGCAAAACGGCGGCGCGGGAACCGGCAACACGTCACCCGCAAACCCCAACGCCACGGTTAACACGCAAACGCCCGGAAGCGCGGGAACGTCGAGCCAAACGTCAACAAGCCGCTCCGATTCGACGGCGCGCAACGGCAATACGCCGCGCGGCTCCGATACGCGACGCACAAACGCGCCGCAGTCAAATACGCGCGGAGCTTCGCCGCGCAACGGCAACGCGGGAATACGCCCGATAGACATTGCGGGTCCCGCGGGCGACGAGTACGCGCGCCCCGGCACGGCGGGAATACCGCCCGCGGGCGGCGCAAGACCTGTAGTTGCGCCGCAAACCTCGCCGACCGCCGCGAACGGCGGCGCGGGAACGCAAGTTAGAGCCGACGCGAAAACCCAACAGTCTTCGCGCTACACGTCCGTGCCGCCAAAACCGACAAGCGGCGCGGGAAACGCGGGCGGCAACGTAAATACCGGCGGCGCTCGTATTCAGCAGGGCGGCGTGAACGCGACAAGTCTGACGAACATAACCGCGCCGCAGAGCGATTCGCGGCGTGAGCACGGAAGTGCAGTCGGCAATGCGGGCGGTGCCGCCGCGCAGATTGCACCGACCACACCGACAATTCCGACTGCGCCGACAAAGCCGATAACTCCGACTGCGCCGCGTCAATCGCAAAACCACGGTAATGCGGGAAAAGACACACGCCGGAGTGCGCCGCCAACAACAACGCCGCCGCCAGCGACGAAAAGCGGCACGCAGCCCGCCGTACCCATTGCGCCAAGTCCGACGACAGCACCACGGCAGGGCGGTAACGCGCCCGTTCCGCTGAAAACTGCGCCTCCGAGCGTAAACCCGCCCCCGGCAACGCGGGAAAGCGCGCCGAAATCGCCCGACAGCTCGCGTAAAACAAGTGTGCCGCCGAACACGGAAGCCCCCGGCATGGCGGGAAGCGGCAAGCAGCCGAAGAACAGTACAAAACCCGCTGCGCCGTACAAGCCCACGCCGCCGAATGTCGGCAAAGGCGCGCCGAATGTCATGAGCGCAAAACCCGCTTCAGGCAAGAAGAACAACAAAAACAGTCGGCGAGGAGGTCGCAATGAGTAACGAAAAATCAGGCGGTGCCGCGCGTTTCGGCGCGGCGGTCGCGAACATAGCGCGCGGCGCGGCGGCGGGCGGCTTGTACGGAGCCGCAGTCGGAGCCGCGAAGTCGTTTCTACCCGAAATCGTGAAACTCGTCGGAGTGCTGCTGTTCCTCCTAATCGGGCTGCCGCTCATAATCATTATGGCACTACCGAATTCCCTGTTCGGTTTCGGCTCCTCCGAAGCGAGCGACATTACTCAGATGAACGCGCAGGCGCAGACGCTCTCCGACGCTTACGGCAACGCCGATACATACACGCAGACCGCGTCCGACGGCATAATCGCCGACATAATCGCGCTGTTTACGGGCGATTACGACGAGTTGGAAGTCACGCGGGAACTCGGCAACATGAATGAATACTGGTTCAAGGCAATCACGTCGGTGGCGAGCCGACAGGAGTTGTCGGCAATGGACGACGCGACGGTGCAGGGCATGGCGAAAGAAAAACTCGCGTCAACGTGGTCCATATTTTCAATCTTCACCGACGAGGAAGAATCCAAAATCCTCAAAATCGACGTGCGCGAACTAACGCCCGACGAGTTGATGGACAAGCTGAATTTCACGGAGCAGCAACGCATATGGGCGGGCGTAATCTATGAGACACTCGCCGAGGAGCAGAGCGTCGGAGTTGCCGACGGCGACGGTTACTACGGCACAGACTACGGCGATATATCGTTCACCGACGCCGCAACCGAGGTCGTGTATTACAATCAGACTGATTCACGCTGGGGAGGGTTGAGTTACGGCAAGACGGGGACAATCGCGCGCTCCGCGTGCGGACCGACGGTGCTCGCGATTGCCGTCGCGTCTCTGACGGATAACGCCGTCACGCCTGACAAGGTCGCGAAATGGGCTGCGGACAACGGATACTACGTCGAGGGCAGCGGAAGCCGCCGCAGTCTTATCACGGAGGGCGGCGCGCATTACGGGCTGACCGTCGCGGGTCTGGGACTTGACGCGCAGAGGATTGCGGACGCGCTCGCGGACGGCAAACTCGTAATCGCGATTATGGCGAAGGGGCATTTCACAAGCAACGGACACTTCATCGTCCTGCGCGGCGTGACAAGCGACGGCAAAATACTCGTCGCCGACCCCGCGAGCGTGACGCGCAGTAATCAGGAGTGGTCGCTGTCGCTGATTGTCAGCGAAGCGAGCCGAGGTAGCGGCGAGGGCGGACCGTTCTGGTCGCTGGAGGGTTGAGCGTGAGCCGTGTATGCCAAATGAGACTTTTGCGCTTAGAATACGACATAGCTCTGCCTGAACTTGCGCGGACTGTCGGCGTGTCGCCGCAGTATTTCAGCGGGCTTGAACTCGGAGAGTTCACCGCGACGCGCAACGCGGTTCGGCTCGTTCAGATAGCGTTTGACCGCGTGCTCGCGGAGCGTCGCGACAAGGCCGGCGCAATGCTCGCGGCGTATGCGAATTGCCGCGAGCAAATTCTTGACTTTGTGGAGGGCTGCAATGGAGACTGAAACATATTACATTCCCGCGAATTTCACGGACGCGGGGCGACTTTTCGGGCTGTTCGAGATTCGCAACGTGATTGAAGCCGCCGTAATCGGACTGCCCGTGCTGTTCCTCGCGTTCACGCTGCTGCCGCTCTCGATTACGGCGCGCGTGATTGCCGCGCTGATGCTGTTCGTGCCGACGGCGGGCTTTGCGCTGCTCGGCGTGGGCGACGACAGTCTGACACGATACGTCAAGGCGTGGCACAGATGGCGGCGGCGCAAGAAAATATTAACGTACAAGGGGGAGACAAATTATGCTGAATTTGAAAGAGCTTATCTTCGGCGGCAGGGTCGAGGGGCTTGACACGACAAGCCGCGAATACGCCGGGAGCGCGCAGGAGTGGCTGCCCGTCAAGAATATCGTCAATGGCGTCGTCGTGACGAAAGACCGCCGTTTCGTGAAAATTATTGAGACTTTGCCCGTGAACTTCCACCTGAAAACCATCTCCGAACGTCAGACCGCGATTGCGTATTTCGCGGCGTACCTCAAAATCGCGCCGCGCAGTCTGCAAATCCGCATTGTGACGCAACGGCTCGACATGGAGGAATACTTCGCGATGATGCGCGCCTACCTCGCCGCAGAGACAAGCCCCGAATGCCGCGCGTACATCGAGGACAACATCGCCGAGATTGCCGACATTACGGAGAACGAACTGACGACGCACAGGTTTTTCATCGTGTTCCAGTACGAGCCGCAGATGAAAGCGCGCAACAACACCGTCGCCGCAATCGCCGAACGCCTGAACGACGAAGCCGACACCGCGCGGCGGTACCTCGAACTCTGTGGACTGGAGGTGTTGGAGCCGGAGTACGCGGACAACGAGGTTTTGGAACTGCTGTATCAGGTGATTAACAAGAAAACCGGCAGGCGCGTGCGCTTGCCGGAGGGGGTGTATGATATGGTCGGGGAGGTGCATGGGGTGTTTGGGTCGCGAGAATGACGCGCTTGCAAATTCGCGTAAAGTGGGTTATACTATACACAGAAGCGCAAAAGGAGGGATTCATTATGTGCACACAAAGCGTACTTAACGAAATATCGCGGCAGGTTGTCGAAGAAGCAAAGCTTGTGTTGGGCGATAAGCTCGATAAAGTCATTCTCTATGGCTCGTATGCGCGCGGCGACTTTGACGAGGAATCCGACATTGACATAATGATACTCGCCGACATTCCCGCCGAGGACGCGTGGCGGTATAATAGTGCAATAATTAGTAAGACAAGTATGCTTGGGCTTGAATATGATGTACTGATTTCGCCATATGTGAAAGATTGCGCGACGTTCTACAAGTGGCTAAGTGTGGAACCGTTTTATCAGAATGTATTACGAGACGGGGTTGAGTTAATTGCTTGATGAACTCATGACAATATCGGTTAATCTGCGACTTGAAAAGGCGCGTGAATGCCTCGCGTCCGCCGTGCAGAATGCCGAACTCGAAGCGTATGCGACGGCGGCAAACCGTTCATATTACTGCATATTTCACGCAATCAGAGCAGTTTTGATAACCGTAGGGTTTTCCGCGAAAAAGCACTCCGGTAACATATCTGAGTTTCAACGACTGTATGTAAAGACGAAAATCTTTCCCGATACGTTTTCGGACATTATATCACGCGCCTTTTATGTGAGGAACAAAAGCGACTATGACGATTACTATGTCGTAGCCAAAGCGGAAGTGCTGCAACAGATTGCAAACGCGAGAGTTTTCCTCGAAGCCGTAGAAAATTACATCGGCGGATTATAGCCTGACTGGAAACCCAAACCACTTATGAACCCTCATAAGTGGTTTTCTTATACCCAAAAACATATATAAAGGAGCAAAATCATGCAATTCAACAAAAAAATCCCCATACTTACCGACACAGAGCAGGACTCCGAAGCACCACCTCCGCGCAAATACTTCTGGCAACGCGCCAAACCCGACGCGCTTGACGACGCGCTCATCATCTCCGGCTCGACTACAATCCTTGACATTCTCGCGCCGACCTCAATCGACCTCACGCGCCGCGACTTCATAGAAGTTGACGGCGTTTTGCACGCGTACCTGTACATCACGGGCTACGGCTACTCCACCGTCGTCGGCACGGGCTGGCTGTCCGCGCTCGTTGAGACGGGCGAGGGCGTGGGACTGAATTTCATCGTCAAACGTCAGCCGCGCGAGAAAATCATCTCCAAAATCGCGCAAACGACGATGGTAAACCGCTCCCGTATGCGCGAGGTCGGCGACACACGGCAGGATTTTGAGGAACTGGATTCCGCAATTACGGCGGGCTTGTACCTCAAAGACAGCATGAACCGCAACAACGAGGATTTCTATTACATGCACACGCTCATCGAGGTCACAGCCGACGACAGGGACACGCTCGAACAGCGCGTATCCGCCGTCGAGACGCTGTGCGTGTCGATGGATATGCTCGCAAAACGTTGCGATTACAGGCATGAACAGGGATTTCTCACATCATTGCCGCTATTGTCGCTCGACCCGGACATTGAGCGCAAGTCGCGCCGCAACGCGCTGACGACGGGCGTGGCGGCATCGTTCCCGTTCGCGTCGTTCGAGTTGTGCGATAAGCGCGGCATCTTCATCGGGCGAAATATGCACAACAATTCGGCGTGTATGCTCGACCTGTTTGACCGCTACAAGTACACGAACGGCAACATCTCATGGTTCGGCTGCACGGGCGCGGGCAAGACGTTCGGGATTCAGAC
>JAISKH010000081.1 GCA_031261325.1 Oscillospiraceae bacterium | reverse complement strand
TGCATAGACCCGGATAACGGCGGTATCAAAGAAGGCGTTGAAAAACTCGGTATCGGGAACAAAATCATGACATATTACCGAGGAGAAAAAGTCGGAAACGCGACGTACATTTCTATTCTCAACGAGGGTTATCCACACAATCGGCTTGCATCGTTGCACCTCAACACGTTGGAAGAGGGGTATTATGCCACAAAAATGGCACTTTGGATGTACATTCTTGGCGCCACGGAAGCAGATATTGGCATAAACCCGGCGTATGGTTCGAGCGACCCTGCGGCGAAACGCGTATACGACGCTGCAATCTCAATTTTCAAATACGGGGTTAGCAAGGCTTCTGAGGGTATTCAGGAACCTGAAATCATAATTACAGCCGATCGCACTTATCCAATCCCTGATTCGTCAGAGCAATATCGTCAGCAAATTATCACAATCAACGCCAACAAATACGTCGGCACAAATCCCGACGCGAACGGCTTCTTCAAACTCGCGTGGGCGGACCCCGCCGCTGTTCCGGCTGGCACGAAGATTGAACTCCCGGACGGAACCGACATAACTTCCGCAATGCAGGTGCAGGCGGGCGCAAGCTCCATTTCGCAGATTGTCGTTAAATATCCCATCGACGCGACGGAGTTTACGACGCAGCTGACCGTCAACGCGCTGTTGCAGGGCAACGACATTTACACCGCATATTACACAGGCGACGAGGGCGACGCGAATATGCAGCGGTATCTCGTAGAAGCAGACCCGAAGAAAGAGATTTCGGCGAACTTTACCGCGACCCTGAGTGTAGAGGACGAACCCCCTCCCGGCGACGACGAGCCGCCCCCGGAAGTCCCCGGCACTCTACGCGTCGTCAAGCTCGAAACCGGCACGCTGATTCCCCTTGCGGGAGCCGTGTTCGACATTAAGGACCCCGACGGCGTGACGCTGTACTCTATGGCGACGGACGCTTCCGGCACGATTTCGATTCCCGTGTCGAAAGAGGGCTATTACACAATCACCGAGCGCGTCGCGCCGCGCTTCCACACGCTGCCGACGCACACGACGCAGGGCGTGCAAGTTCGTAGCGGCGAGACTGCGATTGTCACGTTTGAGGACAGCCCCTACGGTTCTCTAACGGTCTACAAGCGCGATGCAGCGGACGGGCGCAATCTGTCAGGCGCGGTCATTCAGATAAAGAACATCGCGACGAGCGTGATACAGACCGCGACTACCGACAGCAGCGGCTCTGTCACGTTCGACAAACTGCCCTGCGCGGCAAACGGCACAGGCTACGAAGTCCGCGAACTGACTGCGCCGCAGGGCTACGCGCTCGACAATACGGTTCATGCCCGTGCTGTTCCTCGCGTTCACGCTGCTGCCGCTCTCGATTACGGCGCGCGTGATTGCCGCGCTGATGCTGTTCGTGCCGACGGCGGACTTTGCGCTGCTTGGCGTGGGCGACGACAGCCTGACGCGATACGTCAAGGCGTGGCACAGATGGCGGCGGCGCAAGAAAATATTAACGTACAAGGGGGAGACGAATTATGCTGAATTTGAAAGAGCTTATCTTCGGCGGCAGGGTCGAGGGGCTTGACACGACAAGCCGCGAGTACGCCGGGAGCGCGCAGGAGTGGTTACCCGTCAAAAATATCGTCAATGGCGTAGTCGTGACGAAAGACCGCCGTTTCGTGAAAATTATCGAGACTTTGCCCGTGAATTTCCACCTGAAAACCATCTCCGAACGGCAGACCGCGATTTCGCATTTCGCGGCGTACCTCAAAATCGCGCCGCGCAGTCTGCAAATCCGCATTGTGACGCAGCGACTTGACATGGAGGAATACTTCGCGATGATGCGCGCCTACCTCGCCGCCGAGACAAGTGCGGAGTGCCGCGCATACATTGAGGACAACATCGCCGAGATTGCAGACATTACGGAAAACGAGCTGACGACGCACAGGTTTTTCATCGTGTTCCGGTACGAGCCGCAGATGAAAGCGCGCAACAACACCGTCGCCGCAATCGCCGAACGCCTGAACGACGAAGCCGACACCGCGCGGCGTTACCTCGAACTCTGCGGGCTGGAGGTTCTGGAGCCGGAGTACGCGGACAACGAGGTTTTGGAGCTGCTGTATCAGGTGATTAACAAGAAAACCGGCAGGCGCGTGCGCTTGCCAGAGGGGGTGTATGATATGGTCGGGGACGTGCATGGGGTGTTTGGGGCGCGAGAATGACGCGCTTGCAAATTCGCGTAAAGTGGGTTATACTATACGCAGAAGCGCAAAGGAGGGATTCATTATGTGCACGCAAAGCGTACTTAACGAAATATCGCGGCAGGTTGTCGAAGAAGCGAAGCTTGTGTTGGGTGATAAGCTCGAAAAAGTCATTCTCTACGGCTCGTATGCGCGCGGCGACTTTGACGAGGAATCCGACATTGACATAATGATACTCGCCGACATTCCCGCCGAGGACGCGTGGCGGTATAATAGTAGGATAATAAGTAAGACAAGTATGCTTGGACTTGAGCATGATGTATTGATTTCGCCATATGTGAAAGATTGCGCGACGTTCTACAAGTGGCTTGATGTTGTACCATTTTATCAAAATGTAATGAAAGACGGGGTGGTATTAGTTGCCTGACGACAATAGGCTTGCTTATGCAAAATATCGACTTGATACCGCGCGCGTTTGCCTAAACTCCGCAAAAATCCTATTGGAAAATGGAGATTTCAAATCAGCAGCCAATCGGTCATACTACTGCATATTTCACGCAATGAGGGCAGTATTGGCGATTGACACTTTCGATTCAAAGAAACACTCCGGAATCATTTCGATGTTTCGGCAAAAATACATCAAAACAGGAATCTTCGCAGCGGAGTTTTCAGACGTAATTGAAAACGCGTTTTCCATACGGAACAAAAGCGACTACGATGATTTCTTTGTTATCTCAAAGGAAGAGGTAACGCAACAAATTGCAAACGCGAGAGTCTTCCTCGAAGCCGTAGAGAATTACATCGGCGGATTATAGCTAATCCAAGGCATCGGAGGTGAGCAAATGCCGACTTTTGGAGAAAAACTCATTTCAAGCGCGCGGCAGGCGGAGGAACACTCGGCGGGACGGCGTGACCTGCGTTCCGCTACCGTTGAAATTCGCCCGATACCGTCATACGAGCCGACACAGATAAGAGCAATTCGTTCGCGACTTGACTTGACGCGCGCGTTATTCGGCGGCGTAATCGGAGTGTCCTCCAAGACCGTCGAAGCGTGGGAAATCGGTGCGCGGCAGCCGAGCGCGGCGGCGCTCCGCCTAATAGCGGAGCTTGATACGAACCCGGAATACGTCAGCAAAATCGTAAAACGCGTATAGCGCAGTCTTAAAGTAAAAACCCAAACCACTTATGAACCCTCATAAGTGGTCTTTTTATGCCAAAAAACATATATAAAGGAGCGAAACAATGCAATTCAACAAAAAAATACCCATACTCACGGACACAGAACAGGACGCCGAACCCACGCCCCCGCGCAAGCACTTCTGGCAACGCGCCAAGCCCGACGCGCTTGACGACGCGCTCATCATCTCCGGCTCGACCACAATCCTCGACATTCTCGCGCCGACCTCAATCGACCTCACGCGCCGCGACTTCATAGAAGTTGACGGCGTTTTGCACGCGTACCTGTACATTACGGGCTACGGCTACTCCACCGTCGTCGGTACGGGCTGGCTGTCCGCGCTCGTCGAGACGGGCGAGGGCGTGGGGCTGAATTTCATCGTCAAACGTCAGCCGCGCGAGAAAATTATCTCGAAAATCGCGCAAACGACGATGGTAAACCGCTCCCGTATGCGCGAGGTCGGCGACACACGGCAGGATTTTGAGGAACTCGACAGCGCAATTACGGCGGGGCTGTACCTCAAAGACAGCATGAATCGCAACAACGAGGATTTTTACTATATGCACACGCTCATCGAGGTCACAGCCGACGACAGGGACACGCTTGAACAGCGAGTATCGGCGGTCGAGACGCTGTGCGTGTCGATGGATATGCTCGCAAAGCGTTGCGATTACAGGCACGAACAGGGATTTCTAACGTCTCTACCATTGCTATCGCTCGACCCGGACATTGAGCGCAAGTCGCGCCGCAACGCGCTGACGACGGGCGTGGCGGCGGCGTTCCCGTTCGCGTCGTTCGAGCTGTGCGACAAGCGCGGCATCTTCATCGGACGAAATATGCACAACAATTCGGCGTGTATGCTCGACCTGTTTGACCGCTACAAGTACACGAACGGCAACATCTCATGGTTCGGCTGCACGGGCGCGGGCAAGACGTTCGGGATTCAGAC
>JAISKH010000070.1 GCA_031261325.1 Oscillospiraceae bacterium | reverse complement strand
ATCATGCCGGGGATTGACGCGCCGACATGGCTCTTGTCCTCGGGATTCGCGAGCGAAACGTGCTTAATCTTATCCGCGACGGCGGGGTCGGGCACCTGAACCTCGCGCCGCATACCGTTCAGCTCGAACTGCACCGTGCGCAAGCCCTCCTCGTCGCAGTCGCCAAGCCCTATGTACTTGATGACAAGCGTCTTGCCGTCCTCAATGTCAATCTTTGTCGTCTCGCCGACGTCAAGCCCGCCGAAGAACACATGGCTCGTCATGCTCGCGATGTAGCCGTACTCTTTCTGGTGCTGGTAATAATCCTGCACAACCTTGGGATACAGGAACCACGACACGAGGTCGCGCTCCGTCGGGTTCGGAATGTACTTTTTAAGCGCGGCGCGCGCAACGTCGAAGTCCACGGGCGGCAGCAGCTCTCCCGGGCGGCACGTAATCGGCTCCTCACCTTTCAGCACTACCCTTTGCAGCTTGGGCGGGAAGCCCCACGCGGGTTGACCCATCATGCCCTTGAAGTAACTAACAACAGAGTCGGGGAACATCAGCGAGTCGCCGCGCTCAACAATGTTCTCGGGCGTTAAGTTGTTCTGCACCATGAATATCGCAAGGTCGCCCACCATCTTTGACGACGGCGTGACTTTCACGAGGTCGCCCAGCATGTCGTTGACCGACTTGTACATCTCCTTAACTTCGTCAAAGCGGTCGCCCAAGCCCAGCGAAACCACCTGCGGTTGCAGGTTTGTGTACTGTCCGCCGGGTATCTCATAGCGGTAAATCTCCGTCATCGGGTTTTTCAGCCCCGAGTCGAACGACACATAGCGCAGGCGCACGTCCGACCAGTATTCGTCCAGCTCCTGCAAGCGGTTCGTGTCAAAGCCCGTGTCGCGCTCCGTGCCCGCCATAGCCGCGACGAGCGAGTTCATTGACGGCTGCGACGTGAGCGACGACACCGACGGTATAGCCGTGTCCACAATGTCAACGCCCGCTTCCGCGGCGAGCATGTAAGCCGCGATTTGGTTGCCGCTTGTGTCGTGCGTGTGCAGGTGAATCGGCAACCCGACCTCCTGCTTAAGCGTCTCCACAAGTCGCTTTGCGGCGTAGGGCTTCAGCAGCCCCGACATGTCCTTAATCGCAAGCGAGTGCGCGCCGCGCTTTTCAAGCTCTTTCGCCATATCGACGTAGTATTTCAGCGTATACTTGTCGCGCTTCGGGTCAAGAATGTCACCCGTGTAACACACCGCCGCTTCAAGGAATTTGCCCTGCTTGAGCACCTCGTCCATCGCGATTTCCATGCCCGGCAGCCAGTTCAGCGAGTCGAACACGCGGAACACGTCAATCCCGCCCGCCGCCGATTCCTTAACAAACGCGCGGACAAGGTTGTCGGGATAGTTCGTGTAACCCACGGCGTTGGAGCCGCGCAGCAGCATCTGGAACAGAATGTTCGGTATCTTCTTGCGCAACTGCTCAAGCCGCTCCCAAGGCGACTCGTGCAGGTAGCGATAAGCCACGTCAAACGTCGCCCCGCCCCACATTTCCAGCGAGAAGCAGTCGGCGAGAATGTCCGAAACTGCCTCCGCGCAGTCAACCATGTCGCGCGTGCGCATACGCGTCGAGAACAGCGACTGGTGCGCGTCGCGCATCGTCGTATCCGACACGAGCAGCTTCTTTTGGTCGAGCACCCATTGCTTCACAGCGTCCGGTCCCTTTTCGTCCAGCAATTGCTTCAATCCCGCCTTTGGCGCGGACTGCGGCGCGGGGATTCTCGGGTCGTCGTACTGCGGGTGCGCAAGGTCGGGCTTTGTGACCTGAATGTTCGCTATGTACTTCAGCACGCGCGTCGCGCGGTCGCGCGAGTTTGCGATTTCAAACAGCTCCGGCGTTTCGTCGATGAACTTCGTGTGACAGTCACCCGAGAGAAACACTGGGTGGTGCAGAATATTCGTCACGAACGGAATGTTCGTCTTAACGCCGCGCAGGTGCAGCTCGTTGATAGCGCGTGACGCGCGGCGGCACACTCCCGCAAACGTGTTGTCCCAAACCGTGACCTTTACAAGCAGCGAGTCGTAGTAAGGCGACACAACGCTGCCCGACGCGGCGTTCCCGCCGTCAAGCCGCACGCCGAAGCCGCCGCCCGAGCGGTAACTCGTAATCTTGCCCGTATCGGGCGCGAACGAATTCGCGGGGTCCTCCGTCGTGACGCGGCATTGCACGGCGTAACCGCGCACGCACAGGTCGTCCTGTGACGCAAGCCCGATTTCGGGGTGGGACAGCGGGTGCCCCTCCGCAATAAGTATCTGCGCGCGCACAATGTCGATGCCCGTAACCTGCTCCGTAACCGTGTGCTCAACCTGAATGCGCGGGTTCATCTCAATGAAATAGTATCCGCCGTTCTTGTCCACGAGGAACTCAACTGTGCCCGCGTTCACGTACCCGACGCTCTTGGAAATTTTCACCGCGTCGTCGCATAGCTGTTGCCGCGTCGCTTCGCTGATTGAAAACGCGGGCGCAAACTCGACGACCTTTTGGTAACGCCGCTGCAAGGAGCAGTCGCGCTCGCCCAAGTGCACGACGTTGCCGTGCTCGTCGGCGAGAATCTGCACCTCAATATGCTTTGGGTTAACCAGAAATTTTTCGATAAAAATGTCGTCGTTGCCGAACGCCTTTTTCGCTTCGCTCTTAACGAGCGTGAACTCGCGCTCCACCTCTTCCGGCGTGTCGCAGCGGCGCATACCGCGTCCGCCGCCGCCCGCAGCCGCCTTGAGTATGACGGGAAAACCGTAGCTAATCGCCTTTTCCAGAGCTTCGTCAGCGTCGCGCAGCGGCTTAGTGTCGCCGGGAATAACCGGTACGCCGCACTTCACGGCGATAGCCTTGGCGTTCAGCTTGTCGCCCATCTGCGCCAGCACGTGCGACGGCGGTCCGATGAACTTAATCCCCGCCTCCTCACATGCGCGCGCGAACTCCGCGTTCTCGGACAGGAACCCGTAGCCCGGGTGAATCGCGTCCACGTGCCGCCGCTTGGCGAGGTCGATAATCGACGGAATATCCAGATACGCGCCGAGCGGGCTTTTGTTCTTACCAATAAGGTACGCCTCATCCGCGACCGTGCGGAACAAGCCGAGCGTGTCCTCATTCGAGTACATCGCAACCGTACCGATGCCAATGTCAAAACACGCGCGGAAGATGCGAATCGCAATCTCCCCGCGGTTAGCCGCGAGCACCTTTTTGAACTCGCAACCGCTCTCAATCTTAAAGTCCGGCATATTTATGTCTCCTTTGACCAAAATGCAGGGTTTAGACCCCGAAGTTTCATTTTTTTGATATTTCCATTATAATATTCATTCGCGTAAAGCACAAGTACAATTATAAATATTTTCTAAATTTGACCCATAGCACAACATTTTCGCGCTAAATCTCACTCAATTATGGTACATATGCACAACACACGCCGCCGCGCCGATAATTTCGCGTTTTCGGGTAATGAATTTCAGTCGAACATTTTCTGCAAAATCGCAAGATTAGACACGGCGGCGAAAATGTGGTAGAATATGCTTCAAAGGGAGTGATTCAATTGCGAATTATGGCGGTTGACTACGGCGACGTGCGAACGGGGCTTGCCGTCAGCGACCTTACGGGCACGATTGCGGGTGACGCGTGGGTTATCGAGGAGCGGAACGCTCGGCTCGTCGCCGCCCGCATACTCGCCGAGGCGCAGTCGCGTGAGGTTTCGACTGTCGTTCTCGGCAACCCCAAGAACATGGACGGCACACTCGGTCCCCGCGCGGAAAAGAGTGCCGCGCTCGCCGAGCTGCTCCGCGCGCAGGGCGCGACTGTCGTCCTGTGGGACGAACGCCGCACGACGATTGACGCGCACCGCATCTTGTTCGACGCGGGCAAAAACGGCAGACAACGCAAAAAAAACGTCGATGCCGTAGCCGCGACGCTGATTTTAGAGGGATACCTTGCTTCAATTAACAATTAACAGTTGACAATTGACAATTGAAGTGTCGCGCTTTGCGCGATTTCCTCTATTTGCTTTCTTTTTGTTTTCGGAACAGTTCCAGCACTCCTACCGCTGTTACGAACGCGCCGAAGATTTTTCTTAGCGCGGTGCCGTCTGCGTTTGACGTCAGGAGCGACACGGTTAGCGCAATCGGTACACCCGCGAGTATCGCGGACAGCGCGGCGGTTTTTTCAATCAGCTTGTTTTTAATGTGCGCTTGCAACGCCGTCAGCGACACGGGCACGAAAAACAGCAGGTTAATCCCCTGCGCCGCGCGCTGCTCCACTCCCGCGAGCGCGGTCATGTACAGCACAAGCAGCGTCCCGCCGCCGATTCCCCAAGACGACAGCACGCCGGTCAGCGCTCCCGCGAGCAGCGCGATAATAAACGTCAGCACAGCACGCTCCTAACCCCGCCGACTATCAGCAGCAGCGCGAAAGCGCGGCGCAAAATCGACGGCGGCACTTTCTTAAATACTCGCCCGCCGATGAACCCACCTACAAGCCCGCCGACCAAATACGGCAGCGCGTCCGTAATCGGCAGCGCACCGCGCAGCGAATACGCAACCGCCGATACGATTGAAAGCGGCAGAATCACCGCAACCGAG
>JAISKH010000071.1 GCA_031261325.1 Oscillospiraceae bacterium | reverse complement strand
GGCGCGGGCGAGTTCCGTGTCCTACGCGGACGGCGCCCCCTTTCTTACGCAAGAAAGGGGGGAAAGAGCGCTTAAGAGGGGCTGCCGCCCCTCTTAAGAAGCTCCCCGCTCTCAGAGCAAGCAAGTCTCCAGTCGCTATCGCAAATGTTATGTTCTACAGCGCGGAACAGGTTAAAATATAAGTGCAAGCTCGCTTCGCGAAAGCCAACAGCGTTGCAACGATTTATCCTTGCCAAGTGGCAGCTTGCACTACCAGTTTACACTTCTTGCCCGTAAAGCCGCAATTGGTTTGCGCCTAGCTGTGGGGGTGATTTTTAAGAGGGGGTTCACCCCCTCTTAAATGCGCTTTCCCCCCCTTTCCCGCATTGGAAAGGGGGCGCCGCCCGCGTAGGGCAAGCGAATCTCCTTTGAGATTGAAAAACGATTAGTAAACTAAAAGAAGCAAGCGCGGCGTTACGCGCAACAAGTGCCCTGCGGGGGACGGGAGAATAATGTTCATAATATCCACACAATTCCATGCTAAAATAAAATAAAAAAGGTGCAGGAGGCAGGCATGTCGGCGACAAAAACAACAAAAACAACAGAGCATTTGCTCATCGGCGGCATGACGTGCGCGAGCTGTCAGCGCCGCATTGAGTCGTCGCTCCTTGACACCGACGGCGTGCTCGCGGCGACGGCGAGCTGGGCTAACGGCTGCGCCGACGTTACATACGACGCGGAGGTCGCGTCGCCGCGCGCGGTTCGCGCCGCAATCGAGCGGCACGGCTATGAGGTTTTGCGCAATAGTCGCGCGACGGCGGAGACGGACGGCACGCGCGCGCTCGGGCTGCTGCTCGTAATCGCCGCGCTGTACCTTGTCGCTTCGCGGCTGAACCTCGCGAAAGCGTTTCCGCTTGCGGAGGCGGGCATGGGCTACGGTATGCTGTTCGTAATCGGACTGCTGACGAGCGCGCATTGCGTCGCGATGTGCGGCGGAATTAACCTGTCGCAATGCGTGGGCAACCCCGTTCGGGCGAGCCTGCTGTACAACGTCGGGCGCGTCGCGTCCTACACGCTCGTCGGCGGAATCGTCGGCGCGCTGGGCGGCGTTATCACGCTTTCGGGCGCGTTTCGCGGGGTAGTGCAGCTCGTTGCGGGCATATTTATGGTAATCGCGGGCGTGAACATGCTCGGCATATTCCCGTCGCTGCGCAAGCTGCAACCAAGACTGCCGCGCGCGCTGTCCGTTCGAATCAACCGCGTGAAGAGCAATTCGCCGCTGCTCGTCGGGCTGCTGAACGGGCTTATGCCCTGCGGACCGCTGCAAGCCATGCAGCTCTACGCGCTCGGCACAGGCTCGCCGATAAACGGCGCGCTGTCCATGCTCGTGTTCAGTCTCGGTACCGCGCCGCTGATGTTCGGGCTGGGCGCGCTCTCGTCGCTGCTGTCCAAGCGGTTCACGCGCAAGGTGATGACGGCGGGCGCGGTGCTCGTCGCCGTGCTGGGGCTGACCATGCTGACGCAGGGCATGAGCCTGAGCGGGCTGTCGCTGTCGGGTACAGGCTCCGCGTCAACCGCGAGCGACGCAATAGTCGTGGAAGGCGTTCAGCTCGTAAGCTCAACGCTCAGTTCGGGCGAGTACCCCAAGATTACGGTTCAGGCGGGGTTGCCCGTCCGTTGGACGATTGACGCGCCGAAGGGCAGCATCAACGGCTGCAACAACCGCGTGCTGATTCCCGAGTACGACATTGAGCACAAGTTTCAAACGGGCGAGAACGTGATTGAGTTTACGCCGACGGAGACGGGGCAATTCCGTTACTCCTGTTGGATGGGCATGATACGCAGCACGATAACCGTAATCGACGCGGCGCAAATAAGCGTCGGCGGTTAAATACGAAAGAGGTTGAATCCGAATGAAAAAGACTGTACAATTAGTAGGTGTAATGCTGTTGGCGGTACTGCTTGCCGCGTGCTCGGGCGGGAGTGACGGCGGCGGCGCGGTTGAAACCGTCGTTGACGCGGACGTTGTGATTGCCAAGAGCGCGATAAGCGAGACGGCGCGGTTCATTCCCGTTGAGGTGGACGGCACCGCGCTTGAAATCCTCGCCGTCAAAGCGCCGGACGGAACAATTCGCACGGCGTTTAACACGTGTCAGGTCTGTTATGACAGCGGGCGCGGCTATTACAAGCAGGTCGGCGGCGAGCTTGTCTGCCAGAACTGCGGCAATCATTTCACGATGGATATGGTCGAGGTTGAGAGCGGCGGTTGCAACCCCGTGCCGATATGGGACGAATGGACGACGGAGACGGACGACGCGATAACCGTTCCGCTGGATTTGCTGCAGGAAGCGGCGGTTATCTTCGCGGACTGGAAAACCGAATATTGATTATAAGTTGAGGTGAGCACAATGCAGACACAAACCCTGCCTATCGGCGGAATGACCTGCGCGGCTTGCGCCGCAAGGGTTCAGAAAGCAATCTCAAAGGTCGGCGGAACGGAGAACGTCTCCGTCAACCTCGCGACGGAAAAGGCGACGTTCAGCTACGACCCCGAAACGGTGCGTCTTGCGGAGGTCAAGGACGCGGTGGTAAAGGCGGGTTACAAGGTTCTCGAAAAGTCGAGCGCGGACGAGGACAGGGCGCGCAAGCAAAAGGAAGTCCGCACGCTTTGGACGAAATTTATCGTGTCCGCCGTGTTCTCCGTGCCGCTGCTGCTGACGGCTATGCTGCCGATGTTCATCATGCCGCTCGAAATGTGGGCGATGGAGCACGGACTGCTGCACGCGCTGCTGCAGCTGGGGCTGACGCTGCCCGTTATCGGCGTGGGCTACCGCTTTTACGTCGTGGGCTACCGCGCGCTGCTCATGCGCAGTCCGAATATGGACAGCCTGATTGCCGTCGGCACGACGGCGGCGTTCGTTTACAGCGCGGTAAACCTCGCGCAGGGCAATTACCACTCGCTGTATTTTGAGACGGCGGGGATAATCATTACGCTGATACTGCTCGGCAAATCGCTTGAGGCGCGCGCCAAGGGACGGACGAGCGACGCGATTAAAAAGCTCATGGGTCTTGCCCCGAAAACGGCGATTATCGTCGGCGCGGACGGCGCGGAGCGCGAGATACCGATTGACGACGTGGAAATCGGCGACATTCTGCTCGTCAAGCCGGGCGCGAAAATCCCCGTGGACGGAACGGTTACGGACGGACACAGCGCGGTGGACGAAAGTATGCTGACGGGCGAGAGTATCCCCGTTGACAAGTCGGCGGGGGACCGCGTGTTCGCCGCGACGATTAACGCGAACGGCGCGCTGAAGTTCCGCGCGGAGAAAATCGGCAGCGAAACCGCGCTCGCGCAGATAATCAAGCTCGTTGAGGAGGCGCAGGGCGGCAAGGCTCCGATTGCCGCGCTTGCCGACACGGTCAGCGGCATATTTGTGCCGATTGTAATCGGCATTGCCGTTCTGGTCGGGCTTGCTTGGCTGATTTTCAGCAGCATGGGGCTTGAACACGCGCTTACAATCTTCGTGTCAATTCTCGTCATAGCCTGCCCCTGCGCGCTGGGACTCGCGACGCCGACGGCGATTATGGTCGGCACGGGCAAGGGCGCGGAGAACGGCATACTAATCAAAGGCGGCGAAGCACTTGAAACGGCGCACAAGGTGCAGACAATCGTGTTCGACAAGACGGGCACGATTACGGAGGGCAAGCCCGTCGTGACAGGCGTTGAGGGCGACGTTCTTCAGCTTGCCGCTTCACTTGAACGCTACTCGGGACACCCGATTGCGAAAGCGATTGTCGAGCATTATGACGGCGACTATTTAGACGCGGCGGACTTTGCGGAAATCCCGGGCAATGGAGTTTCGGGCATTATCGGCGGCAAGAAAATTGAAATTCGGCGCGGAATAAAGGTCTTTGCCGATAACGAATATTTAGGCAAGGTCGTCGTTTCCGATACTCCGAAAGCTTCGAGTAAAGAAGCTATCGCGCGGCTGACGGCAATGGGCATTGAGGTCGTTATGTTAACGGGCGACGCGCGCGAAACCGCGGAACGCATAGCCGCCGAAGTCGGAATTACGCGCGTGCTGTCGGAGGTTTTTCCGCAGGACAAGGCGAACGAGGTCAAGAAGCTGCAAGCCGAGGGTAAGCGCGTCGCGATGGTTGGCGACGGGATTAACGACGCGCCCGCGCTGGCGCAAGCGGACATCGGCATTGCAATCGGCAGCGGCACGGACGTTGCTATGGAAAGCGCGGACATCGTGCTCATGCGCTCGGATTTGCGCGACGTTCCCACCGCGCTGAAGCTCTCCAAGCAGACAATCCGCAATATCAAGCAAAACCTGTTCTGGGCGTTCGGCTACAACGTCGTCGGCATACCGATTGCGGCGGGCTTGCTGTCTCTGTTCGGCGGGCCGCTGCTTAACCCGATGTTCGCGGCGGCGGCGATGAGCCTGTCCAGCGTCTCCGTGCTCACAAACGCGCTGCGGCTGAAGCGGTTTAGGGCGTGATTTGGGGAGAGTATGAGGAAAAAGCTTGTAATTATTGTGCTTGCGTTTGCGGCGGTAATCTTCGTCGTCTCTCCCGTGTGGAACATTGGGAACCTTGAGTTGAACGGCGCTGTGCGGGCGTTCAAGAGAGTACTTGATGTCATTATCGTTAGAACTGACGGTAAAGAGAACATCATGGTCGTGCCTAACAGCGACGTGTGTTTCGTATGGTGGAGCAGCGACGCTCATTTGTATGTAGACCCCGTGCCTTTTATCGACGCCGGGCTTGATATTGAGCAAATTCCAAAATCTCGTTACATTTCATTCACCAATAAAATGTATGGCTATTCCAATGTGTTTTGGGAGTATGGGGAGGAAATAACGCCCGATTTGGAATGGACTGCAATATTTGTGGTGTTAGATGAATTTAAGACGCTGGTGGATAAAAATCGCTCCGCACTCAACTATCACGCGGCTCTTGACCTCTACAGCCTTGACTTCGGCGGCGGCGATATGTTTATGTGGGCGAAGGATATGTCCGCGAACGACATGGACGTTGTATTCGCGCTGAATCCCGAGCCGCTCATTAACGCGGGCGTTGACCCCGCAAAGGTTGACGGGTGGGTATATGAAAAAGTGCAGACAAAAGGCGGCGAGCTTTATAAATTTTTGAAAGCGTACAACTTAAAATAAAGGAGCGGATACATCATGACAAAAACGGTAATCAAAGTGGGCGGAATGACCTGCAAGCATTGCGTCAAGGCGGTGACGGACGCGGTCGGCGCGGTGCCGGGTGTTGAAAAGGTAAAGGTCAGCCTGCGGGCAAACACCGCGACCGTGCAGTACGACGCGGACAAGACGACGCTGGACGCAATCCACGCCGCGATTAAGGAAGAGGAGTATGACGTACTCTAACGCGGCAAGGACGATACTCGCCGTGGACGACGAGCCTATGATACTCTCGGCTGTCGCGGCATACCTCGAGAATACGGGCTACCGCGTCCTGACCGCGACAAACGGTCGGGACGCGCTGTCGCGCTTTTCGGAGGGCGGTATCGACATAATCCTGCTCGACCTCATGCTGCCCGACGCGTCGGGTGAGGACGTGTGCCGCCGCATACGCGAAACCTCGCGCGTGCCGATTATCATGCTGACGGCTAAGTCGTCCGAAAGCAGCCAGCTTGAGGGGTTGAGGAGCGGCGCGGACGATTACGTTACAAAGCCGTTCAGCCTTAAGCTGCTCGCGGCGCGGATTGAAGCCGTGCTCCGCCGCGCGCCGGAAACCGACGCGGTTGACCCGTTCGCGGACAAATCGCTGACGGCGACGGAGCGCAGAATCGTCAACGCGCTGTCGCGCCGCCCGAACAGGATATTTACGCGCGACGAGCTAATCGGCGCGGTGTTTGACGAGGATTTTGACGGCTACGACCGCGTTATTGACACGCACATCAAGAACCTGCGCCGCAAAATCGGCGCGGACTATATCAAGACCGTCCACGGGCTTGGCTACAAGTGGGGTGGGGAGCGATGAAGCAGCTTTTGCTCGGGCTGATATTCCTGTTCGCCCTTGCGGGGCTTGTGTTTTACAACAACATGATGCACCTCGCCTGCGTCGTGTCGCTGTTCCTCGCGCTCGCCTCGGGCACGATGTTCACGCTGTACCTCAACCGTCGCGGCGCGGAAAAGCTCGCGCGGCAGGAGGAGCTGCGCCGACAGCTTACCGCCGACGTCGCCCACGAGCTGCGCACCCCGCTGACCGCCGTGAGCACGAACCTTGAAGCTATGGCGGCGGGCGCGCTTGCGCCCACAACCGAGCGGCTGAACGACTGTTACGGCGAGATTCAGCGGCTGGGCAAGCTCGTCGCCGACCTCGAAAGTCTCGCAAAGACGGAGAGCGAGCTGCACCGCCTAACGCTCGAACCCGTTGACCTGCTCGACCTCGTGCGCGAAGTGTTCGGCACGGCGAGCGGCGAGCGCGTAACTGTGTCCGCCGACCGCGAGCGAATGCTGCAAGTGCTGACAAATCTGCGCTCCAACGCGGAGAAATACGGCAACGGCGGGATTGACGTAACCGTCAAAAGCAACGGCAAATACGGCGAAATCGCCGTGCGCGACGACGGCATCGGCATATCAGCCGAGGATTTGCCGCACGTGTTCGAGCGGTTTTATCGCGCGGACAAGTCGCGGACGCGCTCGACCGGCGGCGCGGGCATCGGGCTTGCGATAGTCGCCGCGATAGTCGCCGCCCACGGCGGGGCTGTGGTTGCCGAGAGCGCTCTCGGCGAAGGCAGCACCTTCACCGTGAGATTGATGAGGGGTTGATGTTATCAACCCCCTCATTATTCTCCCGTCCCGCCGCGCGGCACTTGTTGCGCGTAACGCCGCGCTTGCTGTATTAGATTTCTTGTTTTTTTTTCAATCTCAAAGGAGATTCGCTTGCCCTACGCGGGCGGCGCCCCCTTTCCAATGCGGGAAAGGGGGGAAAGCGCACTTAAGGGGGCTGCGCCCCCTTAAGAATCCCCTGCTTCTC
>JAISKH010000019.1 GCA_031261325.1 Oscillospiraceae bacterium | reverse complement strand
AGCTTGCACTTGAGTGTAGTCTTGTGCCGCGTAATGAGTACCATGATTTGCGAAAGCGACTGGAGACTTGAGTGCTTTGAGAGCGGGGTGATTTTTAAGAGGGGGTTTACCCCCTCTTATATGCGCTTTCCCCCCTTTCTCGCATAAGAAAGGGGGTCCCCGCCGGATAGGCGAGCAAATCTCATTTGAGAATGAAAAACGATTAGTAAACTAAAGAAGTAGGTGCGGCGTTACGCGCAAAAGGTGCCGCGCGGCGGGACGTGGGGAATATGGAGGTTAACCTCCATATTCATCACTATGAACAAACTCCTGTTGCTCCGCGTAGGTGGTGAAAAACCTATGACTTCCCTCTTTGCCGAGGGCGTAGTAATAAAACTCCGTCGTATCGGGCGACAACGCCGCGTCAATCGACTTTGTGCCCGGGTTTGAAATCGGACCCGCGGGCAACCCTGTCACGCGGTACGTGTTATACGGGCTGTCCAACGAGGTCGTGAAGCTCTCGCCCGTCTCGGCGATGACGTAGAATATCGTCGCGTCAATCTCAAGGCGCGGGAAGTCGGCGTTCGCGAGACGGTTGTAGATGACGGACGCTATCAGCGGGCGGTCTGTGTCGCTGCCCGCCTCGCGCTCAATCATGGACGCGACGATGACTATATCGCGCAGCGACCTGCCCGAAGCCTTCAGCTTCTCCTGACGCGCTTCGTTGAACTTCGTGTTGAAGTTCGACAGCATTTTGCCGATGGCGCGCGTCGGCGAATCGCCGAGGTAGAACGTGTACGTGTCGGGGAAGAGATAACCCTCCAGCCTGTGTCTTTCGCCAAGCGGCGCGTCCGACAGGAACGCGTAGTCGAAGTCATAGTTCGTCGCCGCGTCCCACAGCTCGTCGGCATAGCAGACGCGCTTTTCCTCAAACAGCTTGAATATTTGCGCCAGCGTGAAGCCCTCCGGAATCGTAACGTCAAGCTGCACGCGCGTGCGCAGCGTACCGCCCATGCCGTTAACGAGCGCGCGGTAATCGAAGTTCGTGTTCAGCGCGTATGTGCCGGAGACGATTTTCTTGGAATCCTTGGAAATATCGAGATAAAGGCTGAACAAAGTCTTGTACTTGATAAGCCCCGTGTCGGCAAGCATGTCGATAACCTCGTCCACCGTGAAGTCGCGCGGAATCGTAATCTGCACGACCGAATCCTGCTCGCCCAAGCCGAGAACGTCAGTCACCGCAAGCATGGCGAGCGAGCCGAGCAGCAGCGCGACGCATATAATAAACACACCGTACAGCACGCCGCCGAGACAACCCGTGCGCTTGTTGCGCCGCCGCCGAAGCGGACTGTCGTGGTCGGGCGCGTCCGTGTACTCCTTGTCAAAGTCAAAGTTAATCTTGAAGTCCTCGCCGTCCGCCGACTTGCCCTTGCCCTGCGCGTCGGTTTCGGCGGGAAGTTCATTCCGCGCGGCTTTGCGCGGCGGCGAATAGGGCTTAACGTCCTCGTCAGGCTCGTCGTCCGTCTCGGGCACAGGCTCGGGGTTTGCCCCGCCGCGCGTCACGCCGTAGGTATAGCGGTCGCGCCTTGCGGGCGGCTCATTCGTCTCGTCGTCGTCCCGCCCGGGCACCTCGCCGTCGCGAAATACGGATAAATCCACCTCGTCGCCTAAGAAGTCGCGCCAAAAGTCGTCGCCCTCCCGCTTGTCGGCGGATTCCCTCTTGTTCTCATTCTCGTCCATAAATCCTCCATCGGCGCGGTCGATTGCCCCGCAAGGTTGCGGAACTTTCAATCAATTCATCGCGCGCGGTAACACAATGCCGCGTGTCGGCATACAATATATTGAAAACGCTTATCGGTTGCGTTGGTGCGCACAGTCGCGAAGTCTCACAGGTGCGCGGATAAGCGAAGCTGACTTGAAAGCAGCCGCGTCGCGCGCGGCGGAAAGGGAGTAACGCAAACATGTGCTCAAACGTTTTCGGAAACAACACTTGGATTTGGATAATCCTGATTGTAATCGTGTTCTGCTGCTGCGGCAACAGGGACAACGGTCTGTTGGGCGACAACAACAACTGCCGCTAGAACCGCGCGCCGCTTACATAAGCCGCTTACAGCAGCAACTCATTTCAGCCGCAGAACGCCACGCTCCGTAACCACGCAGTCAACCGCCATGTCGTGCGGCTCAACGGGGACGCAATCGCGCAGCAACCCCTCCCGCGCCAGACCGACAGAACAACCACTAGTCCGCGCAAGGTACCTGTCATAGAACCCGCCGCCGCGCCCCAGCCGATACCCCCGACGGTCAAACGCGACGGCGGGCACCACTATAAGGTCAATCTCCTCCGGCAGGAGCGGGGGACGCGTGTCGTCCGGCTCCGGAATCCCGAGGTTGCGAATGGACAGGCTCGTAACGTCGTTAACAATCCGCGCCGTCATGCTCCCGTCCGGCATTGTAACCGGCAGGGCGACGGTTTTGCCCATTCCGAACGCGCTGTGAATCAGCTCGTGCGTATCGGGCTCGCGCCCGATGCTGAAGTAGAACAGTATCACGTCCGCGCGCGCAAACTCCGGCATGGCGAGCAGATTCTCGCGTATGCCCTTGTCGCTCTCGGACAGATATTCCACGGAAAGCGCCTTTATCGCGTCGTTCAGCTCCTGCCGCGCGGCGCGCTTTTCGTCCAAAATGATGTCATTCATCAGATATTCCCGCTTTAATTGAATTTCAGTCAAATCTCCCGCGTAACGGCGGCATAAAGCTCCGCGTGTATCGTCTCAACGTCGCGCTCCGCGTCCAGCATGAGCCAGCCGTAGTGCGCCGCCGCCGCCCTGCCGCACAGATAACACTCGCGCAGGTAAGCCGCGTCCGTCTCGTGAATATCCGCCTCCCCCGCGCGCGCGCCGATACGGGCGAGCACGGTTTGCAGCGAAATATCCATGTACAGCGTAACCGTCGGCGCGGGCAAGCCCATCAGGCGGAACTCAAAGTCGTACAGCCAGCGGAAGTAGCTCTCGCGCTCCGCCACGGGCAGCTTCGCCCCCTGATGTATCGCGTTAGAGGTTGTGTAGCGGTCCATCAGCACGACGCCGCCGCCGTTATAATAGTCGCCCCACTCGCGCTTAAACGACGCGTAGCGGTCAACGGCGAAAAACGTGCTCGCGGCGTAGGGGTTAACGTCGTCGGGCTTGTCGCCGAACGCGCCGCCGAGATACATGCGGACAAGCGCGGACGAATCGTCCCCATAGCGCGGGAACTTCACGCGGCGGAACTCCGCCCCCTCGCGCTCCAGCCGCTCGGTCAGCCGCGCGAACTGCGTGGACTTGCCGCTGCCGTCAATGCCTTCCAGTACAATCAGTTTGCCCATAAGAAGATGTTCCTGATTTCTATTTCATTTTTTACTCAGTCTTTGCCCGACCGCCGCGAAAATAAACAGCGGCAGCTTCATCATGCGCCCGATTCTGCGCGGCTCCCGCAGCAGCCTGTAAAGCCACTCCAGCCCCAGCCGACGGAACGCCTTCGGCGCGCGCGGCACAACTCCCGCCCACACGTCCAACGCGCCGCCGAGACACAGCGCAAGCCCCGCGTTCAGCCGCGAAGCGTTCCGCGCGACCCACAGCTCCTGCTTCGGCGCGCCGAGACACACGAGCAGCAAATCGGGCTTTGCGGCGTTAATCTCCGCGACAACCTCGTCGTCGTCCGTAAAGTACCCGTCCCGCGCGCCGACGACGTTCAGACCCTTAAGCTGCGCCGAAAGCCGCTCTCCCGCCTGCGCGGCGACGCCCGCCCTTGCGCCGAGCAGGAACACGCGCCGCTCGGGCGAAAAGTCCTCCGTCATGAGCCGCCAAGCGAAGTCAATCCCCGGCACGCGCTCAAGCGGCGGGCGTGTTTCACGCGCATTCGCGCCGAGTTTACGTGCATTCGCACTTTTTGCCAGTATTTTCGCGCCGTAAATCACGCCGATACCGTCGGGAACCACAAGCGCGGCGTTGTTAACCGCGCTCATAAGCCCCGGATAAGCGTCTCCGTCACGAGCCAACATAACAATCTCCGGATTAGGCGTAACAACATAAGGCATAGCCGTACCCGCGGCGCGGGCACGGGCGAGAATCGCCCGCGCCCCAGCCGTGAGCCGCTCAATACCGCCGCAGTCAAACCCAACCCCCAAAACATCAACCCGCGTATCCATAGTCCCCCGCTAATTATTCATTATTAATTTTTAATTATTAATTGCCGACGCTAGTCGGCTATCTCGTCCCCTTCTTCGCGCCAATCCCACTCGCGCCCGCCCTTGAAAACGTTGGCGTTCATCTCGTTGGACAGCATGACGAGGTTCGCGTCCGGGAATCTCTTGCACATCTCGAGGAAGAACGCGCCCGCGTCCTTCGTGCTCGCAAGGACTTCCTCCGTCGCAATAAGGTACTCGCGCATGAACTTCAGGCAGCTGTAGTCAAACAGCGTGCCGGGCTTCGCGTGCCCGGGAATAATCACGTCGGGCTTGAGAGCCTCGATAAAGTCGATGTCCTCCATCCACTTGACGCGCTCCGCCTTGGAAACCTCGCACGTGAACGGGTGCGACTGGTTAAAGATAATGTCGGAGCCGTAAGCCGTCTTAATCGCGGGAATCCAGACGAGCGAGTTGTACTTAACGTCGCCCATGCGCTCCGGCCAGATAACGACCTCTTCGCCCTCAATGTAAAGCTTATTGTCGTCGGGCAGGGGAATAAGCTCGGTCGTCTTGGTGCAGACGTTGTACTTGCCGATGACCTCCGTCCAATGCTCAATCTTCTCGTAAAACTGCGTGTTGTAGAACTCAACTGTCTGCTTCGGCGCGTAACACTTCACGCCCGGGAATTGCTCGGCGATGTAAGCCGTGCCGAAGTAGTGGTCGGGGTGCGAATGCGTGACGAAGATGGTCTTAAGCTCAACGCCCAGCTCGCAAATCTCCGCCGCGACGCGGTAGGCGTTGGCGCGCGTCCATTGCGTGTCGATAAGCATAGCCTCTTTCTCGCCGTAGACGATAACGCTCGCAACGGAGAACCCGCTCTCCGGCGCGAAGAACACGCGAATTTTCAGCTTACCCTCGCCGAAATCTATGTTTCTGACTTCCATTTGTAACAACCTCCTGCAAATAAATGATGTATTTGTTCCTTGGGGCACTTTGAGGGATATTATATCAGTTTCCCCATTGAATTTCAACACATTGAAAATATTTCATATTTCATATGAAACATTTCAATGTTCTCATCGTCCCGCCGAGCGGCACCTGTCGTCCCCCGCAGGGCACCTGTGCGCGTTGCACTCGCCCTGCTTTATTAGATTTTTCAATTTTTTTCAATCTCAAAGGAGATTCGCTTGCCCTACGCGGGCGGCGCCCCCTTTCCAACGCGGGAAAGGGGGGAAAGCGCGCTTAAGAGGGGCTGCCGCCCCTCTTAAGAAACTCCCCGCTCTCAGAGCACTCCAGTCTCCAGTCG
>JAISKH010000055.1 GCA_031261325.1 Oscillospiraceae bacterium | reverse complement strand
TGCCATAACATTTACCTCCATAGTATTATTTATTCCAGAATACACCGCTCGGGGGTTTTTGTCAATTATGACACTTGACAATTCTATTTGACGAGCGGGCAATAGCCTGTTAGAATAATTACATTATTCTAACAGGTTATTGCCCCTCCTCATTCCCCCGTCCCCCGCAGGGCACTTGTTGCGCGTTGCACTCGCCCCACCTGAAAAGACGTTTCGCGCGTCGGCGCGGGCGAGGCTCGTGTCCTACGCGGACGGCGCCCCCTTTCCATTGCGGGAAAGGGGGGAAAGCGCACTCAAGGGGGCTGCGCCCCCTTAAGAATCCCCTGCTTCTCAAAGCAATCAAGTCTCCAGTCGCTATCGCAAATCAGGTCACTCATTACGCGGCATAAGACTAAACTTCTAATGCAATCTCGCTCGCGCGAAAGCCTACCCTGTTGCTCCGCACATGTCCTTGCCGAATGGCAGCTTGCAATCCCCAGTTTACACCTCTTGCCCGTCGCACCGCGCTCGGTTTGCGCCTAGCTCGTGGGGTGATTCTTAAGAGGGGTTTACCCCTCTTAAGTGCGCTTTCCCCCCTTTCTCGCATAAGAAAGGGGGCCCCGCGCGGGTAGCGCAAGAAGCAAGTAACAACTTATAAATAACTGATAACAGATATGGAACGGCAGAATACGTCGTAAGACGAAAGACGCAGAGTGCCCTGCGGGGGACGGGAGAATAATGTATGCTGAATGACAAGACTGACATAAAAATATTACTGCTTGCTATCCTGCGGCGGTTGCCGTCGGCAATCGCGCCGGAAACGCTGGCGGGGCTTGCGGCGGAGTGCGACGGCACGGTCACGTACTTCGACGTGATGGAGTGCCTTGCCGAGCTGCTGACGACGGAGCACGCGGCGCGCGACGGCGACGCCTTTGCAATCACCGAAAAGGGCGCGCGAAACGGCGAAATCATCGAGACGACGTTGCCGCGCTCTATTCGCAGTCACGTTGAGCGCGTGACGTTCGCGGCGCGGGAGCAGCTTGCGCGCGACATGCTGATTAACGCGGACTATACCGAGCGCGAGGGCGGCGGCTACACCGTGCTCTGCCGACTGTCCGACGGCGTGAGCGAGGTGCTGCGGCTGGAGCTGTTCGCCGTTGACGTCTTTCAGGCGCGCGAGCTGAAGAGCGGCTTCCGCCGCAACGCCGTCAATGTGTATATCGCGACGCTGAACGCAACCTTGGCGAACGAACCGTGATAATTGTCGCGCGGGATTCACTTGCGGCGCATTTAGACGTTATTCGCTCTTGTAATGTTGTCGGCGGCGGAGTATAATTGCTTTTTGAAGTTATGCAGTATGTGGAGAGTATTTTATGAGTTTACTGGAAAATCACCTTAAATCGGGCGAGACGGCGCATCTTGTCGGCATCGGCGGCGTGTCCATGTCGCCGCTTGCGGAGGTTTTGCGCGCGCGCGGTATCCGCGTCACAGGCTCCGACATGGCGGACAGCGCGACGGTTGAGCACCTGCGCGAGCTGGGCATTCACGTAACCGTCGGGCACAGCGCGGAGAACGTCATCGGCGCGGGGTACATCATTCGCACAGCCGCCGCGCGGGAGGATAACGTAGAAATCGCCGCCGCCGACCGCCTGAACATACCGGTGTTTGAGCGCGCGGACGCTTGGGGCATCATCATGCGCGACTATAAAAACGCGGTCTGCGTCGCGGGGACGCACGGCAAGACGACCACAACGTCCATGATTGCGCAAATTATGCTCTCGGCAAAGGCGGACCCGACGGTCATGATAGGCGGCACGCTGCCCGCGATAGGCGCGGCGCACCGCGTCGGCAACGGAGACAGCATCGTGCTGGAAGCTTGCGAATACTACAATTCGTTCCACAGGTTTTTTCCGACGGTCGCGGTCATCACGAACGTTGACGCGGACCATCTGGACTTTTTTGAAAATCTCGACGCGATTAAGGCGAGCTTCCGCAAGTTCGCGGGGCTTGTGCCCGAAAGCGGCTTTATTATCGCGAACGGCGACGACGCGAACACGCTCGACGCGCTGAAAGGCATGGAGCACGAGGTGTTCACGTTCGGACTGGGCGCGAACTGCACCGCGCGCGCCGAACGCGTCAAGCTCGACGGCAAATGCTCAACCTTTGACGTAATTTACGACGACAGACTCTATTGCCGCGTAAAACTGCGCATACCGGGCGTGCACAACGTGCAAAACGCGCTCGCCGCCGCAAGCGTCGCGATATGCCTGGAGCTGCCGGGCGAAGCTGTTGAGGACGCGCTCGCGTCGTTCACGGGCGCGCACAGACGGTTCGAGCGCATGGGCAAAATCAACGGCGCGGACGTGATTGACGACTACGCGCATCACCCGGGCGAGCTGCACGCGCTGTTCGACGCGATTGCGCAATTGGGCTACAAGCGTGTGCTCGTCGCGTTTCAGCCGCATACTTATACGCGCACGCACGCGCTGTTTGACGACTTCCGCCGCGAGCTGAGCCGCGCGGACGTGACATATCTCGCGGACATTTACGCCGCGCGCGAGCAGAACACAATCGGCATTTCGTCCGCCGACCTCGCAAAAGCGATACCCGGCGCAATATACTGCCCCGACTTCGACCGCCTAACCGAACTACTCGCGCAAGAAGCCCGAGAAGGCGACGTAATCCTTACAGTAGGCGCGGGAGACATAAACAAAGTCGCGTGTCAATTGACAATTGACAATTGACAATGGACAATTGACAATTGACGGACAATTAACAATTAACAATTTGGGACGCGACCAAAAAGACTAACACAAACAACACAACTAACCCTTGCCAAATGGCAGCTTGCAACCCAAGCGTTAACCTACTGCCCGTACTGACGCGGTTGGTTTGCGCATAGCATGGCGGGGAGATTCTAAAGAGGGGCGGCAGCCCCTCTTTAGCGCTCTTTCCCCCCTTTCTTGCGTAAGAAAGGGGGCGCCGTCCGCGCAGGACAAGCAAATCTCCTTTGAGAATTAAAAACAATTAGAAACCAATAAGTCAAGCACAGAAAAAACAAAGAAAAAGCACCGCAAAAGCGGTGCCTTTTCTATGCTTGCAACCGTGTGACGGCTTCGAGCACATTCTCCCGTGAGCCGAAAGCGGTCAGCCGCAGATACCCCGCGCCGTTCGCGCCGAAGCCGGAGCCGGGCGTGCCGACGATGTTCTTCTCGTTCAGCAGGTAATCGAAGTACTCCCAGCTGTCGCGGTTATCGGGGGCTTGCAGCCAGATGTAGGGCGCGTTCTCGCCGCCGAAGTAGCGTATGCCCAACTTGTCGAGCACGCCGCCGATGATTTTCGCGTTCTCCAGATAGTACGCGATGTTCGCGCGGCATTGCGTCAAGCCCTCGGGCGAGAACACCGCTTCCGCGCCGCGCTGCGTGATGTAGCTCACGCCGTTGAACTTTGTCGTCTGCCGCCTGCGCCACAGGGCGAGCAAGCTCGCGCCGCCGCGCTCCAGCTCTTTCGGCACAATCGTGTAACCCGCGCGTACGCCCGTAAAGCCCGCAAGCTTGGACAGCGAGCAAATTTCGATGGCGCACGTTCTCGCGCCGTCAATCTCAAAGATGCTGCGCGGCAACGTCTCGTCGGTGATGAACGCCTCATACGCCGCGTCAAACAGGATTACCGCGCCGATTTTGTTCGCGTAATCGACCCATGTTTTCAGCTGCTCGCGCGTGTAAACCGCGCCCGTCGGGTTGTTGGGTGAGCAGAGGTAGATAATGTCGCCCGTCAATCCGTCCGTCGGCATGGGGAGGAACCCGTTGTCGGCAAAGCCGTTCATAAAGACGATTTTGTTGCCGTCCATCGTGTTCGTGTCCACATACGCGGGATACACGGGGTCGGGTATAAGCGCGGTCGAACCCGCCGCGAATATGCCGAGTATGTTACCAAGGTCGCTCTTCGCGCCGTCGGAGACGACGATTTCGTCCGTGCCGAGCGTCACGCCCTTTGCGGCGTAATAGCCCGCAATCGCGTCGCGCAGGAAATCATAGCCCACGCCGCCGTCGTCGTAGCCGCGAAACGTCTGCGCGATTCCAAGCTCCGCCGTGGCTTTCAGCATCGCCTCGACGACCGCGCCCGCCAGCGGGAGCGTCACGTCCCCGATGCCGAGACGGATTACGTTTGCCGCGGGATTCGCGGACTTGTAGGCGTTGACCTTTTGCGCGATGTCGCGGAACAGGTAGCTCGCCTTCAGATTGTTAAAGTTCTCGTTGATTTTCAAGCAGATTAACCCCCATATGTGATTGGCATATTGCGTTTGTGCTCGCTCCTTGCGTGATAGCTCTCAATCTTTGCCTTGTCCTCGTCCGAAACCTTGCCGTTGATGAGGTAATCGTCGATGCGGGCGTAGGTTATGCCCATTTCGCTCTCGTCGGTCTGCCCGTCGAACAGCGCGGCGGACGGCGCTTTCGCGATGACCGCTTCCGGCGCGCCGAGGAACTTCAGAAATTCGTATATTTCCGTGACGGTCAGGTCGCCGATTGGGTTGAAGTCGTGCGCGCCGTCGCCCCACTTGGTGAAGTAGCCCATGTAAGCCTCGCTGCGGTTGCCTGTACCGGCGACGAGACGGTTCTCGCTCGCCGCGACGGCGTACAGCGTAATCATACGCAAGCGCGCGGACATGTTCGCGTTAGCCATGTCGGACACCTTTGTCGCCGCGCCCACGGTTTCGATAAACTTTGCCTTGACGTCCGCGAGGTCAACCACGCGGGTCTCAATGCCGAACTTGTCCGCAACCTCACGCCCGTCGCGCATATCCTCATTGAAATTGCGCTTCGAGATAGGTAGCTGGATACCGACCGTGTCGTCACAAGCCTTTTTGCAGAGGATTCCGACGAGGGCGGAGTCCTTTCCGCCGCTGTTGCCGTAGACAACGCCCGTCGCGCCCGAGTTTTTAAGCTGCGCCTTGATGAAGTCCACGCGGGAGGTGAGTTCCTGCTCGTAATTTCGCATGTTTGTTTTCCCCTTTCGCTTTCGTAAAATATAAAATAGGGGGCGGCGCCATTGGCGCCCCAAATTTACAGTTGACAGTTGACAATTGACAGTTGACAATTAAGTTGCGGTGCCCGTCCCCGAGTGCGCCCGTCCCCGAGCGCAAGCACCGCAACGGCTTTTGCCGTTAGGCGAAGCCGCGCCGCCGCAGACAGTATGGTTTATACGGCAAGGCGGCGTAGTGCTCGTTTCCGAGCGCGCCAGTCCCAAGCGCGAGCACCGCAACGGCTTTTGCCGTTAGGCGAAGTCGCGCCGCCGCAGACAGTATGGTTTATACGGCAAGGCGGCGCGGCGAAGCATAACGTCAAAAGACTAGCGGACTAATCTAAGCAGTAAAGACTATACTTCGATTACTCCGTCAAATACCTTGACACAATTCCCCGTCATCAGCACCTTTTCGTCTGTGTAGTTGATTATCAGCTCGCCGCCGGTTGAGAGCACCTTGATGTCCTCGCCCTTGGCGCAATGACCGTTGAGGACGGCGGCGACAGCCGTCGCGCACATGCCCGTGCCGCAGGCGAGCGTTTCGCCCGAGCCGCGCTCCCACACGCGCATTTTCAGCGTGTTGCCGTCGATAACCTTGACGAACTCGGTGTTCACGCGGTCGGGGAACAGCGCGTCGTGCTCAAACTCGGGACCTAACTCCTCCAAGTCCAGCTCGTCGGGTTCCTCAACAAACACGACCGCGTGCGGGTTGCCCATTGAGACGCACGTAATGTCATACTCGCCGCCCGCAATGCTGACGCGGCGGGAGACGACGCGCTCTCCCGTCAGCGCGACGGGTATCAGCGCGGGGTTCAGCTCCGCGACGCCCATGTTGACGCGCACGGACGAGACAAGCCCGTTCTGCGTGAACAGCTCCAATTCCTTAACGCCGCTGAGTGTTTCGATTGTCATTTCTGTCTTGCGCACAATGTCGTTATCGTACAGGAATTTCGCGACGCAGCGAATCGCGTTGCCGCACATGTGCCCCTCGCTGCCGTCCATGTTGAACATGCGCATACGCGCGTCCGCGACGGCGGAATCCATTATGAGCACCACGCCGTCTCCGCCAATCCCGTAATGGCGGTCGGCGAGAATGACGGACAGGGATTCGGGGCAGTTTATCTCTCGCCCGAGCGAATTGATGTAGATGTAGTCGTTGCCCGCGCCGTGCATTTTCGTAAACTCAAGCCGCATACGCTCACTCCTCATGCTGTTTATATCCACAAGCTCCGTATTAAGCTCATTATAACCCGAAATCAGACTTTCCGCAAGCGCGTCCGCCGTGTCGAGCGAGGTCAGGCAGGGTATGCCCAATGTCGTCGCGCGTCTGCGAATCTTCACGTCGTCATTTGCGGGGTCGCGCCCTTTTTCGGAGGTTGAGATGATATAGGATATTTTACCGCTTTCGAGCAGGTGCATACTGTTGCTTTCCGCCGAATCGCGAATTTTATTGACGACCTCAACGCGCAGTCCCGCGCGGGTCAGCACGTCGGCGGTGCCGCTCGTGGCGTACAGCTTGAAGCCGATTGCGGCGTACTTCTTGACGATTTGCGGAATCTCCGCCTTGTCCGTGTCGCGCACGGTTACGAACACGCCGCCCTTTTTGCTCATCTTATACCCCGCGGCGACAAGCCCCTTGTACAGCGCTTCCTTTAGGTTTTTGCCCAGCCCCAGCACCTCGCCCGTGGACTTCATCTCGGGTCCCAGGTGCGTGTCAACGTCCGTCAGCTTCTCAAAGCTGAACACGGGGACCTTGACGGCGGTGTATGGCGGCTGCTTGTAAATCCCGGGCGTAACGCCCATGTCCGTCAGCTTCTGCCCCAAGCTCGCGCGCGTCGCGAGGTCGCACATGTTAACGCCCGTGACCTTGGACAGATACGGAACGGTTCGCGAAGCGCGGGGGTTGACCTCAATGATGTAAATCTCGTCGCTCGCCGTTATTATATACTGGATATTGATAAGCCCTTTCGCGCCGATTACGCGGCACAGGTCGCGCGTCTCGTCCAGTATGCGCGCGGCAAGCGCGTCGCCGATATGTATGTTCGGGTAAACGGCAATGCTGTCGCCCGAGTGGATACCCGTACGCTCGATGTGCTCCATTATGCCGGGAATCAACACGTCCTCGCCGTCAGTTATCGCGTCCACCTCAATCTCGCGTCCCATGAGGTATTTGTCAAGCAGCACGGGGTTGTCCTGCTTCTGCCGCAGGATTATCGCCATGTACTCCGTAACGTCCGCGTCGTTCCAAGCGATTATCATGTTCTGCCCGCCCAGCACGTAGCTCGGGCGCAGCAGCACGGGGTATCCCAAGTCGGCGGCGGCGGCAAGCGCCTCGCCCTCCGTCATTATGCTGTGCCCCGCGGGACGCAGCAGGTTCAGCTCCTCCAGTATCGCGTCGAACCGCCCTCTGTCCTCGCAAGCGTCGATTGTGTCCGCCGACGTGCCGAGAATCTGCACGTTGCGCGCGGCAAGAGCGGGCGCGAGCTTAATCGCCGTGCCGCCGCCGAACGCGACGATAACGCCGATGGGCTTTTCAATTTCGACGACGCGCATAACGTCCTCAATCGTCAGCGGCTCGAAATACAGCCTGTCCGCCGTGTCAAAGTCGGTGGAAACCGTCTCGGGGTTGTTGTTGATAATGATGACCTCATAGCCCATTTCCTTCAGCGTCCACACGCAATGTACGCACGCGTAGTCAAACTCAATCCCCTGCCCGATGCGAATCGGTCCCGAGCCGAGCACGATTACGCGCTCCTTCGTGGACTTCGCGACCTCGATTGCCGCTTCGTCCTCGCTGCCGTCGGGAATTGAGTAAAAGTACGGCGTTTCGGCGGAAAACTCGCCGCCGCACGTGTCAACCATCTTGTAAACGGGGTTCGCGTCCGGGAAGTCGCCGCGCCGAATATTGACGAGCTTGTGCAGGAACCACTCGTCCACTCGCGTCAGCGCGTACAATTCGTCCACGGTGTACCCGCGCCCGAGAGCTTCATACAGCACGAACAGCCGCTCGTCCGTAACGGTGCCGAGCGCGCGGCGCAGCTCCTCGTCCGTCAGCGCGCGCATCTGCGGCATTTCGAGCGACTTGCGCCCGATTTCCGCGCCGCGCACGGCTTTCAGCAGCGCGTTCTCAAACGTGTCGGATATAGCCATAACCTCGCCCGTGGCTTTCATCTGCGTGCCCAGCTCGCGCTTGGCGTACACAAATTTGTCGAACGGCCACTTCGGGAACTTAACCGCCACGTAGTCGAGCGTCGGCTCAAACGCGGCGTAGGTCTTGCCTGTGACGGCGTTCGGTATCTCGTCGAGCGTGTAGCCAATCGCAATCTTCGTCGCAACCTTGGCAATCGGATAACCCGTCGCCTTACTCGCAAGTGCGGAGCTGCGCGACACGCGGGGGTTGACCTCTATAACCATATACTCGAAGCTGTCGGGGTTCAGCGCGAACTGCACGTTGCACCCGCCCTCCACCTTAAGCGCGGTGATTATATCCAGCGCGGCGGAGCGCAACATCTGATATTCCCTGTCCGCGAGCGTCACAGCGGGGGCGATAACAATGCTGTCGCCCGTGTGGATACCCACAGGGTCGAAGTTCTCCATGGAGCACACGGAGATGACGTTGCCCAGCTTGTCGCGCATGACCTCAAACTCAATCTCTTTCCACCCGGCGACGCTCATTTCAATGAGAGCCTGTCCGATTGGCGAGAGCTTTAAGCCGTTGGTCGCGGTTTCGATTAAGTCCTTTTCGTTATCGACGATGCCGCCGCCCGTACCGCCGAGCGTGAACGCGGGGCGCACGATTACGGGATAACCTTGCTCGCGCGCGAAAGCGAGCGCGGTTTCAACGTCCTCCGCGACGACGGAGGGAATTACGGGCTGACCTATGCTCTGCATAGTCTCCTTGAACATGCGGCGGTCCTCCGCCTTGTCAATCGTCTCCGGCGAGGAACCGAGCAAGCGCACGCCGTATTTATCGAGCGTACCGTCCCGCGCGAGCTGCATACACAGCGTTAACCCCGTCTGTCCGCCAAGCCCCGAAAGAATTGAATCCGGGCGTTCCTTTTCGATTATGCGGCGAATCGTCGCGGGCGTCAGCGGTTCTAAGTAGATGTGGTCAGCCATGGCGTTGTCCGTCATGATTGTCGCGGGGTTGGAGTTGACGAGGACGATTTCAATGCCGTCGTCCTTAAGCACGCGGCAAGCCTGCGTGCCGGCGTAGTCAAACTCGGCGGCTTGCCCGATAACGATGGGACCCGAGCCGATTACGAGCACTTTCTTTATTGTTCTATCGAGAGGCATGTCGCACCTCCGCAACTGTATTTTTCGGAAGCTCCCGCGCGTTGGGCAATAACTCCGATTTCGGCTTCATACAACGCTCCATTATTTGCCCTCCATTGCGGTCGCGAATTTGTCGAACAGCCAGCTTGTGTCCTTGGGTCCGCCGCAGAATTTCAATTTTTTCGCGTGCGGCTCATAACAACGCTCCATTATTTGCCCTCCATTGCGGTCGCGAATTTATCAAACAACCAGCTTGTATCCTTGGGTCCGCCGCACGCTTCGGGGTGGAACTGGACGCTGCAAATCGGGGCGTTTTTGTAGACCACGCCCTCGTTCGTGCCGTCGTTTACGTTGACGAACCACTCCTGCGCTATGTCGGGGTCAACGCTCGAACCGACGACGGCGTACCCGTGGTTCTGGCTCGTGATGTATGTGCGCCCCGTGAGAACGTCCTTTGCGGGCTGATTCGCGCCGCGGTGCCCGTACTTGAGCTTTTCAATCGCGAACCCGTGCGCCAGCGCGAGAAGCTGATTGCCGAAGCAAATGCCGAAAATCGGCACGCCCGACGCGCACAGCGTTTTCAGCTCATGCACGATTCCCAGATTTTCCGCGTCGCGCGGGTCGCCGGGACCGTTGGACAGCATTATGCCGTCCGGCTTCGCGGCAAGCACTTCAGCCGCCGCCGTGTCGTGCGGGAACACCGTCACGGCGCAGTCGCGTTTTACGAGCTCGCGCACGATGTTGTTCTTCAAGCCGTAGTCCATGAGCGCGACGCGGCGCTTGCCGTTCGGGTTCTCGGTGTAAACCGCGTCCGTCGAGCAGGCGGCGACGGAGCCGATTATGCGGTAGCCGCTAATGTCGTCTGTCACGCCTGTCGGCTTTACGTTCGTAATCTTGCCGTTCATAACGCCCGATTCGCGCAGGATTTTTGTCAGCCGCCGCGTGTCGATTCCGTACAGCCCGACGATATTGCGCGCCTTCAAAAAAGTGTCAAGATTACCCTCACATCGAAAGTTCGAGGGGTCTTGACACCATTGTCTGACAATATAGCCGCGCGCGGCGACCGTCGCGCTCTCAAAATCATCGGGAATCACGCCGTAGTTGCCGATAAGCGGAAACGTCTGCGTGATTATTTGTCCGTAATAGCTCTTGTCGGTCAGCGTTTCGATATAGCCGGTCATGCCCGTGGTGAACACGGTTTCGCCCGTCGTCTCGCCCGCCGCACCGAAAGAATATCCCTCAAAAACAACGCCGTTTTCAAGGATTAAGTACGCTCTTTCAGCCATAACTAACCTCCATTCATCAACTGCTTATTCTATAGCAACATGTCGCGTTTGTCAACAACATATTCGCGCGTCTCGCGCCCTTTCTTGCGCGGAATAATTGGACGTAAAACGCGATTAAGAGGGGCTGTCGCCCCTCTTAAAATCACCCCGCCGCGCCGAACGCAAAGCTTGCGGCGGCAAAAGTTTTGTTATCTGAAATCAGGGTTTTCGCGTGACGGGTATTGCTCCGGCACGACGAACACGTTGTACTGCACGCGGTCAACGCGCGTGTACAGGTCAACCCACTCGAGATATTCGCGGTAGTTCGTGCGGTCAATCACCGCGCTCGGCACTTGCAGCGACGCGTAAGTCTCGCCCGCTCCGCCGTTAACCCACTTGGGCGACCACAGCTCCTCCGCCGTCGTCTCGCCGCGCATCAGCGCGTAAAGCCCGCCGAATACGGGTTCCATGCGTAGCAGCCCGTCCGTATAAGCCGCCGCTGTGTGGTGTTCGTCCGCGTCGTCCGCATCCCACAGACGGAATTGCGACGCGCCGCCGATGGTTACGACCGCAACAACTCCGCTTTCAGCCACAGGGTAGAAGTTGCTCACGCCCTGCGCCAGACTGTCGTTTGCGGCGACAACGAACCACGCGTCTATGTCGGGATTCTCGGCGAGAAGCGCGTTCAGCTTTGCGATTGTCTGCTCCGCGTTGCCGGACGCGGAACCGTCCGCGGAATCAATATTAAATAGCGTCGCGGGGAGCCATACGGAGCTTGTCGGCTCATTGTAGCTTTCGAGCTTATCCGCTATACCGCGCGAGACTGCCGTGAAGTCCGCGTCGTCCTGCGCTCCGAGCGCGATTATGCCGACGTTTTTCACTTCGGTGTTTTCGGGCAAGCTCGGCAGGTACGTGTCGTTCCAGTGCAGCATGAGATACTCCGCCGTGTCCGCGCCAAGCCCCGCGTAATCGGGCGTGACCCACGGGTGCAGCAGCTTGCCGTCCGCGCCGCGCGGAGCCTTGTCAATGGCGAACCACGCAACGTCAAGCTCCTTGCAGCGACCCGCAATTGCGGGGTACTGCGCCGTTTCCGCGTCAAACAGGAAGCCCGCGTAGCCCTGCGCTTTCAGCGTCGCCGTCTGCGTCAGCACCTCCGCGTCGCTGCCTGCGTAGAAAGTGTCAAGCTCGCAGTTAAAGCGCGCCGCCCAAATTTCGAGCATACCCCGAAAGTCCGCGCCCTCATGCCGCGTTATGTACGCGACGGTGTAGCGCGGCTGAAGCGTGTAGTCATACTCCGCGTCGTAATAGCCCAAGCCCTTGTCGGGTTTCGGCTCCGGCACAGCCGTCGTCTCGTCGGGCGACTCCGAAACCGTCGGTTCCGCCGACGCGTTCGGCGTCTCGTCCGCGCCCTTACAGGCAAATAAGCTCAAACACATAACCAAAACCAAAATCCCCAAAATAATCCGTCTCATAATTCCTCCGTAATTCCTTAATAATTCATTATATTAAACGATTTAGTACGCAACGCCCCACACGACCGTCTTGTGCGCGGGCTTGCCGCACACGGGGCACGTGTCCGCGATATGCTCCTGCTCAAACGGTATGCAGCGGCTTGACACGCCGACTTGCTCCTTCATCGCCAGCTCGCAAGCTTCGTCGCCGCACCACGCGGTTTTGATGAAGCCGCCGTGCTCGGCAATGATTGCTTTCGCGTCGCCCAGCGTCACGGCGCTGCGCGTGTTCGTGTCGAGGTTGAGCTTTGCCTTGGCGAACATGAGCGCGTGAATGTCGTCGAGTATCGCGGGGACGCGCGCTTCAAGCTCGTCGAGCGCGATTTCGATTTTCTCGCCGTCCACACGCCGCACGGCGACGCACTTGCCCGCCTCAATGTCCTTGGGTCCGATTTCGACGCGTAGCGGCACGCCGCGCATCTCGTGCTCCGCAAACTTCCAGCCCGGGGAGTTGTCGGAGTCGTCAACCTTGACGCGCAGACCCGCCTTTTTTAGGCGTTCCCAAAGCTCGTTCGCCTTGTCCAACACGCCGGGCTTGTGCGCCGCGACGGGGATAATCACGACCTGCGTCGGCGCGACGCGCGGCGGCAGGACAAGCCCGTTGTCGTCCCCGTGCGTCATGATTATGCCGCCGATTGACCGCGTTGAGAAGCCCCACGAGGTTTGGAACGGATTGACGAGCTGATTGTTCTTGTCCGTGAACGTGATGTCAAACGCCTTAGTGAACCCGTCGCCGAAGTAGTGCGACGTGCAGGATTGCAACGCCTTGCCGTCATGCATCATGCATTCGACGGTGTACGTGACCTCCGCGCCCGCGAACTTCTCCTTGTCGGTTTTCGCGCCCTTAAGCGTCGGCATCGCGAGCAGGTTTTCATACGTCTCGGCGTAGACGTTCAGCATTGTCTCCGTCTCGGCGATAGCTTCCTCCGCCGTCGCGTGCAGCGTGTGCCCCTCCTGCCACAGAAATTCGCGGTGGCGCAGGAACGGGCGCGTCGTCTTTTCCCAGCGCAGTACGCTGCACCATTGGTTGTACAGCTTCGGCAGGTCGCGCCAACTGCGGACGGTTTGCGCCCAATGGTCGCAGAACAGCGTCTCGGAGGTCGGGCGGATACACAGCCGTTCCTCAAGCTCCTCCGCGCCGCCGAACGTGACCCACGCGCACTCGGGCGCGAAGCCCGCGACGTGGTCCTTTTCCTTTTGCAGCAGCGACTCCGGAATGAGCAGCGGCATTGAGACGTTCTCATGCCCCAGCTCCTTAAAGCGGCGGTCAAGCTCGCCCTGAATATTCTCCCAGATTGCGTAACCATACGGGCGCATGATGAAGAAGCCCTTAACGCCCGAATAGCCGATAAGCTCCGCGCGCGTCACAACGTCGGTGAACCACTGCGCGAAGTCCGTGTCCATGCCCGTGATTTGCTCTACCTTTTTCGCGTTTGCCATTATAATTTCCCCTCTGTCATTAACTCATAAGTGTGAAAACACCCTAATGGTATATTATATCATATATGTCAAGACATACATTATTCCCTGCGTCTTGCCGCAGTGTTCGGGTGTCAATGATCGGTGAAAGAAATTAGCCAACGGCTTCGAGAAGCTGCAAAGGTGAGCGAAAATTGAGGCACGTTTTGATTCTAGTGTTGCTCCAAGCGTTGTATTGGGCT
>JAISKH010000062.1 GCA_031261325.1 Oscillospiraceae bacterium | reverse complement strand
CTCAATCCGAGCGCGTACAAGCACGAACACGGCATACTCAAAAAGCCGCGCCCCATGAAAGACCCGTACAACTGGAACACGACAACGGTACACAAAATCCTTGACGCGCCGGAGTATCTTGGAATTACAATCAATTTCAAGACCTATTCCAAATCCTACAAGGATAAGCGTTCACGCATGAACCCCGAAGAAAACCGTCTTGTGTTCGAGGGGACGCACCCGGCGATAATCCAATCGGAAACGTGGGAGATTGTACGGCGTATGAGAGAACACAAACGCCGCGCTCCGCGATACGGCAACCCCGGTCTGTTCTCCGGCGCGGCTTACTGTTCCGATTGCGGCGGCAAGCTGTATTACCACACAAGGGAGATATGGAACAAGGCGCGGACACAGGTGAGATATGAGGGGTCATACAGTTGCGCGGCATACCGTAAAGATGTGCAGTATCAGACAGAGCGGCTTTGCACCTGCCACTACATCAGAGAGATACAGCTTGAACAGCTTGTACTTGACGAATTGCGGGAACTGTTAAGCTACGCGGCGCGGGACGAAAAGGAATTTACCCGCCGCGTCATGGAGCAGAGCCGGACGGAACAGGCGGACGGCGCGGCGGCGAAGCTGAAAGCCGCAAAAGAACAGCGGCGGCGCGTAAATGAACTCGATACCCTTTTTGAGCGTCTTTACGAGGACAGGGCGGCGGGGAAAATCACTGAGGAACGCTTTGAAAAGCTGTCCGCGAAGTATGAGGACGAACAGGCGGCGTTAAAGGAACGGCTTACGGCGGCAGAGCGGGAAATCGCGGACGCCGAGCGGAGAACCGCCAACACCGACCGTTTTCTTGAACTTGTGCGGCGATACACCGCAGGGATTGAAAAACTCACTCCGGCAATCGTCCATGAGTTTATTGACAAAGTAATCGTCCACGAGCCGGAAAGCAAGCGCAAGAACCGGGAGCAGAAAATCGAGGTCATCTACAACAACATAGGCGCGTTGTGCCTTTCCGATACGGTTGAGAACGCGGAAACCCTTGACACAGCACCGCCAACGGCTATGAACTTAGTTGCTTCTTTCTGAACCCCGCACATTCGCGCCGGGGTTATCGTTGCCGTACCCCTCCAAGAGGTTGATGACGCCCCAGACGGCAAGACCCGCGCCAAGCGCGATGACGAGTGTTTGCAATGTCCCGATTGCAGATGAGAAGAATTCCATTGTGTGACCTCCATATGTTATTGATTATATTTTCAGAGCGTTTCCGCTCCGGCAGGGTTAGACTGCGTAAGCGATGCGATAGGTGCGCCCGTCGGCATCGACATTACCGGGATAGCCCATGTTCGCGAGCCATTCGCACACGGCGTCAATCGCGCTGCCGTCGTAGCGGACGCTCACGCCGATGTGGTCGCCGTAGTTGACCGTTACGACGGATTTGCGGCACTCGTCGATGCAGATATAGTCGTTCAAAATGCACGACACCGCCTGTGAGTGCGGTTTTCCCGACAGCGAGAATATGCCGAGCAGTTGCGCTATCTGATATGCTGTGTACATACGCGGTGAGACATCGCCGATTGTGTCAATCAGGACGGTGATTCCGAGCGGTTCGTAGACGTTTTTCAAAAACTCCAAAATCCGCTCAGGCGGTGCGCTCGCATTTTTCAGCGCGCGTACGACGATGCGAGCCGTAGCGTTGAACTCGCCGAGACGCGGCGCGCGGAGTGCATTCTGTTCGGCGCGCTCGATTGCCTCTATCTCGTTGAATCGCGCGACATACGCCGCCGTGAACAACACGCCCTTTTCACCCGTGAGTTTGTTCGCGACAAGCTCACAGCCCATTTTCGTGAGCAGATAGCAGGGCAACTCACGCCCCGTGCTGTCGTAGTACGAATTTGAGACGAAATACTCGCTGAGGGAAAAAGCTCCCGCAGTGAGATAACCGCTGTATTTCCTGATGGATTTCATCAGATCGTTATGCGGTTTGCCGATTACATCGGCGACCTCGCGGCTGTCAATGTACGCGCCGCCATTCTGCTTGATTATTGTCAAGTCAGTCATTGTTTGTTTCCTTTCAATTTATATAGCAAAAGCCGCCTGTTCCAATTGAAACAGGCGGCTAAATGCGCGTTATACGGGTTCTGAATCATCGGGGAAATCCCCGAAATCCGAGAGAACCTCGTCGGGCATTTCCTCGTCGGGTACTGTGTACTCGAATACCTCATACAGTTCATCAGGTTTCACTTTGAGCCGCGTTGATACGAATTTGCCGATGTCAAACGCTTTCTTCGGATCGGCGTCGGACAGATACTTGTAATTCTTGTGGTGTGTGATGTCATACTTTTCGGACAGAAACGGACGTACACCGCGCAATTGCAATATGCACTTCCCGCCGTCCATTACGGATAACTCATCTATGCTCATTAGCTCCTTACCGAGTTTCTGATAACTCCTGCTGAACGACGGCGAGTTGCCTTTGCTCTCGCTGTGATTCGCGAGGTCTATCGTCTCCTTTCCGAGCGACTCCGACAGGTCTTTCAGAGTGGTCTTTTCGGCACCGCCGAGGAACAACCGCGTGTCCATGTTGCCGATTATTGTCTCGGCGTTGTCCTTGTACAACGCTTTGAGTTGGCTCTGCGCTTGCAGTATGACACACGCGGAAATCTCGCGTGATCGTATTGTGGCAATCAGTTTCTCGAATTTCGGAATGGTGCCGATATTTGCAAACTCATCTAAGAGGCAGCGGACGTGTATGGGCAGTCTGCCGCCGTATTCGTTGTCCGCTTTATCGCACAACAAGTTGAACAGTTGGCTGTACATCAGCGCGGCGACGAATGAAAAGCTGTCGTCGGTATCGCTTATGATGATGAACAGCGCGGTCTTGCGGTCGCCGAGCGTGTCAAGCTCCATCTCGTCATAAGCCATCATCTCACGCAGTTCGCGTATGTCGAACGGCGCGAGACGCGCTCCGCAGGAGATTAGTATGGATTTCGCTGTTTTACCTGCCGCTAACTTGTACTTCTTGTACTGACGCACGGCGAAGTGTTGCGGCGACTGCTGTTCAAGTTCATCGAACATATAATCCACGGCGTTTTTGTACGTTTCGTCGTCCTCGCGCACCTCCATGCAATTAATCATCTCGACGAGCGTGTTCATGTTCTGCTCCTCGTCGGGTGCCTCGTAATGGATAAATCCAATCAGCGCGCAGTACAACAGGGTTTCCGCTTTTACCCAGAAATCGTCGCCGCCCTTTTGGTCGCCTTTTGTATTGGCGATGAGCGCGGTGACAAATTTCAAGATGTCTTTTTCCGAGCGGATATACGCGAACGGGTTGTAGTGCATACTCTTTGTGAAATCTATCGTATTCAGCACTTTAATCTCGTACTTGTTGCGTTGCAACATCTTTCCGCACTCTACAAGCACCGTGCCTTTCGGATCGGTCACAACATAGCTGCTGTGCATTTGCATCAAGTTTGGTTTCAGCCAAAACCGCGTTTTACCCGAACCTGAACCGCCGACAATAAGCACATTCTTGTTACGCGCGTATTTCGGGCTTTTCGGTCTGCTGTTCATCGTCAGCGATTCCGTCGCTGTCAATATGACGTTGTTTTCCGATACGGGGTCTATGTACGGCGCGATATCTTTCGCCGTTCCCCAACGCGCGGAGCCGTACTCGCTGTCTTTTCGCCACTTCTTCGCGTTCTTCTTCTTATACAGCATAACGGCGTACAACACCGCCGCGCCGAGCAGTCCGATACCGAGATCGAGCGGCGCGGGCGACGGCAACGGGTGCTTTATGGTTACATTCAGAGTCGCGATGCCGCCCATCAGCTTTTGCAGAATGTTTCGTCCCGGCGACAGGCGCACGGCTTGGCACATCTTGTTGAACAACCAGAACATCAACGCGTAGGGCAGATTCGGCAGTATGTACCGTTTTATCTTACTCGTCACCGCTCATGACCGCCTTTGCCCCTGTTCTTGACGGGTTCAGCGCGCGATTTCGCGAGTTTCTTGAACCGTTCAAGTCTGCTGAGTAATGACGGTTTTCGCGGTTTGCGTCTCAGTTCGCCTTTGGAATACTCGGTGAACGCCGCCGTCAGCGCGTCCGCGTCTTTCGCCTTAAAGAACACTACCCACTTCGGCGGATTCTCCGAATCGTCACGCGACAGCGCGTAACTCACGTTGTATTTCCGCGCGACGTGCTGAAAACCGCCGATGTTATCGCTGTCAATCGTGATGTTCGACAGGCTTGCGCCCTGCTTCGTCAGGGTGCGGATACTCTGCTTGCCGACCTTGCCTTTGGGCGGCTCACGCGCCTTTTTGAGGAACGCCCGCATCGCCTTTGCGAGCGTTCTTCCCGTCAATTTCGCGCCTTTTATGTACAGCGCGGCGGTTTTTTCATTTAACTGATCCTGCATAGCTCTCCTTTACTCAATTCCCGCTACGCCGCGTTTCAGCGGTTTATCTCCGTGCGCGTTTGCGGCGTTTATCTCTGTGACTGCCGTTTTTGCTTCTGCCATTTCGCCGAGCATGGACGACTTTTTTGACTGCTCGGCGGGGGAAAGCTCGCGCTTTTGCGTCTGTTCGTTATACGGGTGCAGGCTTGTCAAAACGCCGTCAGTCAAGCCGCAGACAGCTATGCCGTCCTTTCCGCGCACGACCGCGCCGAACGCCTTACCTTTTATCTCAACTTTCCTATCTTTAATTTGTTCCGTTCTGCTCGGATAGTACAGCGTTTCCGTCTCAAACTTCCCTCCGACAAGTTTCCTGATTGCCGCCTCGATCATAGGTATTGTGACGGCTTGCAAGTCCTCGCCGTACTTTGCCGCGAGAATGTCAATTTGCGGTCTTTCCGATGCAATAGGTTCAATTGTATTACCCGCTTTCGCTGCTTTTTCAGCGTATTCATCGTTGTGATAGTATTCGCCACCGATTTTCGTGTGGCACTCATCTATCCAGCGGCATTTTCGCGTGACGACTTCGCCGTCGTAGCCGAACGTCACTTTGATACTGTCTCCGTCCTTGATTCTGAACTTTTCCTTGTACTCGCTGTCGCGAAAAATGATGTCTGTGCGGACATCTTCCATATCGTTTACCTCGGTTCTCATTGATTTCAGGGCGTCGTTCCAGTCCTTGCCCACCTGCGGAGGGGAGCGCGTAACCGTAATGCCGCTCAGTTTCGCAATCTTCGCCGCAGCGCGGTTGCCCGCGTCGTCATTATCTGTGCAGACGACACAATAATCAGTATGTGGATTGATTTCGAGAAAGTGCGTCAGCGCGTTCAAACTCGTACCGCCGAGCGACAAACGCCAACCGGCAAAGTCAGGTACAAGCACACGATGTGACAGCACGTCAATCGCGGACTCAAACACAGCGACGGTGTTACTACCGCGATTGCTCGGCGGCAGAGCAAACCCGTATCGCTTGTCGCTGCCGTCCGCGTCGCGTCTGAAATCTGCGAATGTACCGCGCAGAGCGGCATACCGTGCCGTGCCGCGCTCGTCGAATCCGACGAACACGCAGTTGTGGTACCGCGCACTCTCGTAAAGCGACTTGCGCTCAATGGCATTGCGACTATACGCTGAATCAATACGGGGAACCCTTTAATTGGGTGGAGGACGCAAAGAATAACGACCCGTTCGCTGTCACGGTCAAGGGCGGCGATTTCGCTGACGGGAGCTTTCCGTATGTCTACGACAAAGTGCTTTATATGCGGCTTCGCGCGGAGTACAAGACAATTGAGTACGGGCAGGTGGGGTTCGGAGAATTAAGTGCTTTACTGTATTTTTGCGAGGAGAACATCGGGGCGTTTTCGGCTGAGGTGACAGACTATCTGACACAGATTGGGCAACCCCTTACAGAGTTGTACCAAATGCTGCCCATCAGCTTGAAAACACAGGACGGAGATTACGATGAGGACAAGGCGCAGGAGGCGTTGGAGATAATTTCACATCAGATTGAAGAATATAACAGCCGCAAAGTCGAGAAACCGCAGTCAATAGTGACGCCGCAACCCGCAGACAAGCGCATCATCGACGGCTACGTGGAACTTAACAGCTTTAATTTTTCGGGGCGGCTTGTTATTCTCGCCGAAAAAGCGGGTGCGGACGATCCGTATCTCGTCTGTGAGGGGCGATGGGATAATCCGTTGGGCGTTGAGGAATATCTCAACGCCGTCGTTACGGCGGATTATCTCGAAGCGGTTGGTGAGTTTATACGCCGAGAATCAGGCTTGCTCGAATATCTTGAACACGAGCGTTCACTCTCAGGCTTGCCGTTTCAACCCTTGACCGCCGAAAACTGCGTTCCGAACGGGCTTGACGAGAGCATTGAGGGAAAGGTGATTATTATAAAGCCCGAAGTCCTCGCGCCTGAGTTCAGAAGTGCGGAGCATCAGCTCAAAATCTGCAACGGAGGATTCGGCGCGAGCCCGAACGCGCGCGGTAACGCCGTGTTCTGCACAGACCTATATTCAGGCAAGGAGAGCAGATATGAGCGTTATGACGTTCTCGGTGTGGCTGACATTGCCAAGCTGCCGCAGTGGGCGCAAGCGAAACTTGCCGTGGTTAACCACGTAAATGAACGCGACGCGGCGCGGAGCAAAGGAGACAGAGCTACCGCGACTGACGAACCACCGCAAAACAGCAAAGACAAAGCGGTACCGTCGCTGCTCGGCAGACTTGACGAGGGCAAAGCGCAAGTCGAGCGCGGCAATAGCTCAAAAGCAGACAAGCCGATAAAGAAAAAGGAGCAGGAGGTGACGGATTTAAGTGGCTGACGCAACACAAATCAAGGAGATAACCGCAAAACTTGAAACAGGCTTAAAAGAGTTGTTCGAGAGCGGCAGGTATGCTGATTATCTGCGCATTATGTCGCGCTTTCACAACTATTCAAGCCGCAACGTACTGCTCATCGCTATGCAAATGCCCGCAGCGACGCGCGTTGCGGGGTATCAGACATGGATTAAGAAATTCGGGCGAAAGGTCAAGCGCGGCGAACACGGCATCAAAATATTCGCACCGACCGCATTTACAGTCAGCGAAGAAAAGGAGAAACTCGACCCTATCTCTCGCAGACCCGTACTCGATGAAAACGGGATGCCCGTGTTTGAACAGACGGAGCGGACGGTTGCGAGATTCAAGGTGACGACGGTGTTCGATGTATCCCAGACGGACGGCGAACCGCTACCCGCGCTTGCTGAGATGCTGACAGGCGATGTGGCGCGCTACGACCTGTTTATGGACGCACTGCGCGCCGTGTCGCCGCTCCCGATTGTGTTTGAGGAACTGCCTGAGAACACAGACGGACGCTGTTATATGGGCGACAGAATCGCAATACGCGAGGGTATGAGCGAGGTGCAGACCGTCAGCGCGGTGATTCATGAGATAACTCACGCGAAACTGCACGACAGAACGAATATCATTGACGATAACGGCGAGGTTGAGAGCAAAGACCGCCGCACCGAAGAAGTTGAGGCTGAGAGTGTGTCGTTCGTCGTCAACAACTATTACGGGATAGATACGGGCGCACTCGCGGTCGGGTATATCGCCGAATGGAGTCGCGATAAGGAACTCAAAGAACTGAACACATCGCTTGGCACAATACGCAAGGTGGCAGCGGAACTGATTGACGGTATTGATGAACAGTACCGTCAATTCGCGGCTGAGCGCGGCGCGGAAATCAGGACAGCGGCGGTTGATGAACCGAACCAGACTTCAAACATTGACGGCTCAAACGCGCCGCTGTCAACAGAAAGGGACACGATGGAACACAGAAATTATGAAACATTCGCTGCAATGTTTCCGAAAATAGCGAGCGGCGAATACGGTTATTTGCGGCTTGAATCAGGGGGTCTGGAACCGCTCTCTATCGAGTGGATAGGCGACGGCAGAATATCTGTCATGCACACATACACGATGAACGGCGACTTGATGTATGACCCCATGATGGAGTTTGAGATAGATAACGACGCAAAAACGATGAACGCCGTCGCTTATGAGCAGAGTATGCCGCCGCTGAATCAGTACATAGGTGACGAGGGTATCGGCAGGAGCTATGACGGCAACGGAAATGAAACCACGGTTCGAAACCTCCAAATACAGCTCAATGAGTTTGCCGCGCAATGGCTTGAAAACATAGGCATAAATGACTATACGCCTGTCCGCGCTATCGCTGAGATTAACGGTCAGGACACCGAGTTGCTTTTTGATGATGACGATAACACGACAAGTGGAGATCGGGAGAAACCGCGAACCCCTGTCGGCTATCTCGCGTTTAAGGACAGCGGCGAGGTTGTAACGTACTATGCTGCTGACGAAATGTTGGCGGCATATAAACGCGAAATAGAATCAATCGGTCCCGAAAACGTCCGTTATCGCGGTGTAACCGACGAGGACTTGGAGCAAAAATTATACGCCGCTTATACGGGCGAATGCGGTTGACGCATATCCCCGCCGAAACAGCGGATCGCATAACGCGAGATACGAAGCGACGCTCACGAAAGCTGAGATTGAAGCACACTCGGTAAACCCGTATTTCGAGAGACTATACGAAGAAATGTCGGACGACGGCGCGGAACGCACAGATTATTATATTCTCCGCTATCCGAACGGCATAGACGCGGGTGCGGGGATTGACCACAACGATCTCGCGCAAATAACAGAAAAAGCCGACAGGTATGTTATGTGCGCCGAGACGTGTTATCTGTCCGAAAACGAGATGGAGCGGTATAACATCGCGTTCCGAAAACTGCCGCGTGACTGGGATATGTTGCCCGATGAGGTGCAAGACCAAATCCGCGCCACCTTGCCTGTATATGAAGAAAAATGGCTTGAATCAATGCAATTTGAGCGAGATTTCGGGCAACGGAAACAAGTAAAAAACGAAGTTAACGCGCCGCGTAAAATACCTGCCGTCAACTACCGCATAACCGATGAACACCTCGGTGAGGGCGGCGCGAAAACGAAGTACCGCAATAACATTGCGGCGATTAAAACACTTCATGCTTTGGAGTTGGAGAAACGGAACGCTACACCCGAGGAGCAGGAGACGCTATCTCGGTACATCGGGTGGGGCGGACTGCCGCAGGCGTTTGACGCTGACAACAAGCAGTGGGAGAGCGAGTATATAGAACTGAACTCGCTGCTCGCGCATGAGGAATACGAATCCGCGCGGGACAGTACACTCAACGCGCACTTTACCTCGCCAACCGTCGTCAAAGCGATGTGGGAAACGGCGGAGCGGCTCGGCTTCCGCTCGGGCAATATTCTCGAACCGTCATGCGGTGTCGGTAACTTCTTCGGATTACTGCCTGACAGTATGCGCCGCAGTAAACTATACGGCGTTGAACTCGACAGCGTGACGGCGCGTATCGCACAACAACTGTATCCGAATGCCGACATTCAGCAGACGGGATTTGAAAACACCGATTTCTCGGACGGTCTAATTGACCTGGCAATAGGCAACGTGCCATTCGGGAACTACGGCGTTGCCGACAAACGCTACGATAAGCATAATCTAAGTATACACAACTATTTCTTCGTAAAATCTCTGGACAAAGTGCGTCCGGGCGGCGTTATTGCGTTTGTAACGAGCAAATACACTATGGACGAGAAAAGCCCGAAAGTCCGAAAATACATTGCGGAACGGGCGGAACTGCTCGGTGCGGTGCGGTTGCCGAACGATGCTTTCCTAAGGAATGCGGGAACCGAAACCACGACGGACATCATCTTCTTGAAAAAACGTGACCGTCCGCTCGACGTCGAACCCGATTGGGTACATCTCGGCATGACTGACGACGGTATCCCCGTCAACAGATATTTCCTTGACAACCCTGAAATGATGCTCGGCACAATGGCTTTGGACGAGCGGGCGAACGCCCGATTCGGCAGAAACGACTCAACCGCCTGTATCCCGATAGAGGGCGCAGATTTAGCGGAACAGCTAAATACCGCACTTTCGTATATTCAGGGCGAGTACACCGTTGCGGAAATAGACGACCTCGACGGCGTTGAGGATGGCGCGATACCCGCAGAAAGTAGCGTCAAAAATTTCAGCTACGCGCTTGTGACGCTGACCGACGAGCCGAATCGTATTGACGGACAGTATTACGCTGCTAAATTGGGCGTGGGCGATGTATACTACCGCGAAAATTCGCTTATGTATCCTGTTGACCTCCCCGCAACGACGCTTGAACGCATCAGGGGTATGATAACGATCCGCGATTGCGTTTACAGGCTTATGGAGTTTCAGCTTGACGAGTATGGAGATAATGCGATAACGCAGCAACAGGCACGGTTAAACGACCTATATGACAGCTTTACTGCCGAATACGGGCTGATTAACTCCACCGCGAACAACCGCGCGTTCAACGCCGACTCATCGTATTATCTGCTCTGTTCTCTCGAAATTCTCGACGAGGAAGCAGGCGTTTCAAAATTGGATTTGGGCAGACCCTGAACGCCGTGTGGCACTCACGCAGACGTACAACGAAATGTTCAACAGTTTTCGCCCTCGCGAGTATGACGGAAGTCACATCACGCTATCCGCAGCGTCACCCGAAATCTCACTCAGACAACACCAGTTGAACGCCATTGCGCACGTACTGTACGGCGGCAACACACTGCTTGCGCACGAGGTAGGTGCGGGTAAAACTTTTGCCATGATCGGCGCGGCAATGGAATCTAAGCGGCTCGGGTTGTGCCAAAAGTCGTTGTTCGCCGTGCCAAACCACTTAACGGAACAATGGGCGAGTGAGTTCCTGCGACTCTATCCGAGCGCGAATATCCTTGTCGCTACCAAACGCGACTTTGAGATGCGCAATCGCAGGAAGTTCTCATCAAAAATAGCCACGGGCGACTATGACGCTATTATTATAGGGCATAGCCAACTCGAAAAAATCCCAATCTCAAAAGAGCGGCAGCTACGCCTGCTCAATGAGCAAATCCACGAGATTGAGGAAGGAATCCGTGAGATAAACGAAGCGAACGGGGACAGAACGTCCGTAAAGCGGCTTGCAAAGACAAAACGGTCAATTGAAACGCGTCTCAACCGCTTGCTCAACGGTCAAACACGCGACGATGTAGTCACCTTTGAACAGTTGGGCGTGGACAGGCTGTACATTGATGAAGCGCACTATTACAAAAATCTTTTTCTGTACACAAAAATGCGCAATGTCGCGGGTTTGTCTACAACCGAAGCTCAGAAATCCTCCGACCTGTATATGAAGTGTCAGTATATCGGCGAGTTGACGGGCGGTAAGGGCGTTATCTTTGCAACGGGGACACCAATATCCAATTCCATGACGGAGATGTATACAATGCAGCGGTACCTGCAATACGACGCTCTGAGAAGTAATCGGCTCACACACTTTGATGCTTGGGCGTCCACTTTCGGCGAGACTGTAACCTCTATCGAACTTGCGCCGGAGGGAACAGGATACCGAGCGCGGACGCGCTTTGCGCGTTTTAACAATCTCCCCGAACTGATGTATATGTTTCGGGATGTCGCGGACATTCAAACTGCGGATATGATAAACCTCCCCGTGCCTACCGCGCATTATGAGACAATTGTTGTCGAGCCGTCTGAAATACAAAGAGAGATGGTTCAGGCACTATCTGAGCGCGCCGCCGCTGTGCATACCGGGCATGTTGACCCACGCGATGACAATATGTTGAGAATAACAACGGACGGCAGAAAGATCGGACTTGACCAGCGGCTTATAAATCCGCTTTTGCCTGATTTCGCGGGCAGCAAAGTAAACGCCTGCACAGATAAGGTGTTTCAAATTTGGGATGAGACGAAAAGCGGCAGATTGACACAGCTTGTGTTCTGCGACTTCTCAACACCTAATAAAGACGGACGCTTTAACGTGTACGACGACATCAAGGCAAAACTGTTAGCGCGCGGCATACCTGAACTTGAGATAGCGTTTATCCACGACGCGGACACCGAAGCACGAAAGAAGGAACTGTTCGCAAAAGTGCGGCAGGGAAAGATTCGCATTCTGTTCGGGTCGACCGCAAAGCTCGGAGCGGGTACTAACGTCCAGGATAAACTCATAGCGACGCACGATCTGGATTGCCCTTGGAGACCGTCCGACCTTGAACAGCGCGCAGGACGCATTGTGCGGCAAGGAAATTCCAATTCTGATGTCTACATTTACCGATACGCGACAAACGGCACGTTCGACAGCTACTTATGGCAGACTGTGGAGGCAAAACAAAGATTCATCAGCCAAGTAATGAGCAGCAAGTCGCCTGTCCGCTCCTGTGAGGACGTGGACGCGACCGCACTAAGCTACGCAGAGATTAAGGCGTTGTGCGCGGGAAATCCGCTCATCGCCGAAAAGATGAATCTTGACATTGATGTTGCGAAACTCAGGCTGTTAAAATCTGAGCACACGAGTCAACGCTACCGCATAGAGGACGAACTGCATACGCATTTCCCGAAGCAAATTGCCGAGTTGACAGAACGCATATTCGGTATCGAGCAGGACATGGCATTGTACTCAGAGCAGCGGTCAAAACTCGCAAACACACAGACCCACATCGCGGGCGGCACAACTACATCTGCAACCTTTCCGGGCATGACGATAAACGGCATTGTATATACCGAGAAAGAACCCGCCGCGAAAGCTCTGCTCGAAGCCTGCAAGGGCGTGAGCGAACTGAAATCTGACTTGTCAATCGGCGAATATATGGGCTTTCAGCTGTCATTACATTGGAGCAGTTTTACGCAACAATTCAGCGCGCATCTGCACGGACAGATGACGTATTCGATTGAACTCGGTACGGACGCGTTCGGAAACATAACGCGTCTCAACAACGCGCTTGCAGATTTACCGAAGCGGTTGGACGGCGTGAAAACACAGCTTGACAATATACATAAGCAAGCGGAGGCGGCAAAGACTGAATTGCAAAGACCGTTCCCGCAAGAGGATGAGCTGCGGGATAAAGAAGTGCGGCTCGCTCTCCTGAACACCGAACTCAATATTGACAGAAACGGTGGTTCCAATGAGATGATTGACGATGACAGCCGTGAGGGAACAAATGAAGATGACACGATGTACGACGGCGATCATGATTACGGCAACGAGTACGACGACGAAAATGACGAGTACGAAAGTGCAGAGGTGCCGCAGACGGTAAGCGCAAAAGGAAAGCCGTCAATTATTGACGGGTTATATTCATATAGCGTTGGTAGACATGCGGTGTCTGGGAAACTGACGGTGGAAGAATTATAAGCACAGCGCGGCGAGATTCCTTCGCCGCGCTCTCGTCTTTCAGTAGGAGGAAATCACATGGATAAGCAGATACGCAATTCAAATATGCACTTTCGCGTTACAGAACAGGAACGTGAGATGATAGAGCGGCGCATGGCGCAGTCGGGCATCAAAAGTTTGCGGGCGTATATGCTCAAAATGGCGGTGGACGGGCGCGTCATTCACGTTGAACTCGAAAGCGTCCGCGAGATGGTTCGTCTGCTCTCGAACGCAACAAATAACATCAATCAGATAGCCCGCCGCGCCAATGAAACAGGCAGTATCTACGCCGCAGACCTCGACGAATTGCGCGGGCGATACGACGAGCTTTGGGGTCAGGCGAAAGAGATTCTGCGTAAACTGGCGGCAATATAATGACAAGGACAAGAGCGAGAGGGGTGAGAGAATGTGGCGGCGACATGGCTCAAAGCG
>JAISKH010000054.1 GCA_031261325.1 Oscillospiraceae bacterium | reverse complement strand
TCGCGCGACCACCACCGATCTGGCGCTCGGGTGAACGCCGTCAATTGACCAATACGCGGGCGGAGCTTCAACGGCTTTAGCCGCGAAAATGCCGTCGAGCGGCACGTAAACCGCGCCGTATTCCCGCGCGAGCCGCCGCGTCATGTGGATTTTCGGGTCCAAATCCGCGCGCCAATCGGGTTTGTCCTCCGGTATGGGAAGCACAAATGGTTCCAGAATTATCAGCGGAATGTCGCCAACCTCGCTCTTCACGCGCTCGAGCATTGCGCGGTAATTGTCGTAATACGTTTGCGGAGAGGTCGGCTTGTTCGCGTCGAACGCGCGCCACATGTCGTTCACACCTATCATAATCGAGAGCGCGTCGGGCTTCAGGTCAACGCAATCCTCCGTCCAACGCGCGGACATGTCGGCTGTCGTGTCGCCGCCTACGGCGCGGTTAATCAGCTTCAAATTGAGGTGCGGCGCGAGCGCACCGAGCTGCGCGGAGATTAGCATCGGGTAGCCGAAGCCGAGGTTGCCGTCGTCCTCACGGCTGCGCCCCCAATCGGTGATACTGTCGCCCTGAAACAAGATTTTCATGTTTTCCTTTAACTTGATTACTGCCATAACCGAACCTCCCTTTTTGACAACTATATCACATGGTAATACGGTTGTCAAAACACGGCGCGCGCGAAATTGAGGCGCGAACCATTATGGCTCGCACCTCAATTGTTTATGTGTTATTTCAGCTGTTTTTCAGGTGCTTTGCCAAGACCTCGAGCATTTTTTCAAGCTCCACGGGTTTGGCTATGTGGGCGTTCATGCCGTAACGGATTGCGGCTTCTATGTCGTCCTTAAAGGCGTTGGCGGTAAGGGCGATTATCGGGATTGTTTTCGCGTCGGGGCGGTCAAGCGCGCGTATCGCGGCTGTCGCGTCGTAGCCGTTCATGACGGGCATTTGCACGTCCATGAAGATGATGTCGTAGGTGCCTACGGGAGCTTCCGAGAACAGCTTTACTGCGGGAACGCCGTCGTCCGCTTCGTCGATTATCAGTCCAGTCTCTTCAAGCAGGGAGGCGACTATCATGCGGTTGATTTCCACGTCGTCCACAAGTAACATGCGCTTGCCGACGAAGATGTCGTTGGAGTTTGCGATGTCGTCGTCTATTTCCGTGTCGTCCGCCGTTTCGCGCAGCCAAAGTGAGAAGCTAAATTCGCTGCCGCGCCCGACCTCGCTCTGCACCGTGATGTCGCTGCCGAGCAGGTTGACGATGTTGCGCGAGATTGCAAGACCAAGCCCGGAGCCGCCGTATTGCTTTGTTATGAGTCCGCCGCCCTGCTCAAACGGGCGGAAAATTAAGTCCAGCGATTCCTTTGAGATGCCGATGCCCGTATCCTGCACGGCGAAGCGGACGAGGGTTTTGCCGTCGCTTCTGTCCAGGTTTTTGACGGAGAGCGTGATTGTGCCAAGCTCAGGCGTGAACTTTACGGCGTTGCCGAGCAGGTTAATCAGGACTTGGCGCAGGCGCAGGTCATCGCTGATAAAGGTTGCGGGGTGGAACGCGTCGAAGTCCGTAACGAACGTGATGTGCTTTTCGTCGCAACGCGGCTGAATTATGCCGACGACGGTTTCCCAGAGCTTGGGTAGGTCAACGACGTCGTCCGTGATGTCGATTTTGCCCGCTTCGATTTTCGAGATGTCAAGTATGTCGTTCAGCAGACCGAGCAGGTGCTTGGAGGAGGTTTCGAGCTGCTTGACGTGCCCCTTGACCTCCGTAACGGTTGCGCCGGTGACTGTGCCCTCGTCCAGCTTGCGGTCGATGATGTTCGTAAGACCGATTATGGCGTTCATGGGGGTGCGGATTTCGTGGCTCATGCGGGCGAGGAAGTTGCCCTTGTGCTCGTTCGCGCTCTCCGCGTCCTCAACCGCGTGCTCAAGCTCAAGTTGTTTGTGCGACAGCTCCGTAACGTCTGCGGTTGTAATGATAAAACCGATTTGGGTATTGCTGCTTGACATGAAGTAGCTCGCGCTGCCGCGCATGTAGCGGTCAAACTCGGTGATGTGATAGACCGACGCTTCGCGCCCGTTTTGCAGCGCGGTTATCGGGCAGGACTCCGAGCCGTAAGGGTAAATGCTGTTGTCGCTGTAGAACGTGCCGACGACCTCGCTCAGTTCCTTGCCGATGAAGTGCAGCCCGTAATCGTTCATGTAGATGATTCGGAGGTTCGTGTCCGTGATTGTCAGCGGACCTTTCACGCTCTCAACGATGCTGTCCGCCATGTCGTCAAACGAGTCGGCAAGCGTGCCAAATTCGTCCTTAAGCTGCGAATCGAAGCGGAACTGCCGCTCACCGCTGCGGAAGCGCGAAACGCCGGATATGAGAGCCTTGATGCGATTCGTGATGTAGGAGGCGAGCCAGAACGCGATGAACACGACGAGCACGACGATTGCGCCCGTGATGCCGATTAGCTGCGTCGTCGTTGTTTTCAGGTTTTCGGCGACGGACAGCTCGAGCTTTGCGGCGGTGTCCTCGGCGGGCTTTGTGAAGTCCTCGAGTCCCGCGCCGATGGCGACGAAGCCGAAGCCGACGCGTGAATAGTCATTTGCCGCGCTCGGCGCGTAATGCCCCGTGTAATAGGGGATTGCGGCGGCGGTGTTCAGCTTCCACAAGCCGCTCCAGAGTATGTACAGCGAGCCGGAGCCGCCGCGCTCGGTAAGGTCGAGCCAACCTGTGCATTGCGGGGCGTTGTTCAGGTAACGCCCGTCAAGCCCGACATAGCCGAGCCGCGTCAGCTCGGGCGCGACGGTGTGGTCGGGGTCGGGCTTTGACGTGTCGGTGCGCGCTTGGTTGAAGAACGTCGGTTGGTCGATAATCAGGTCGTAGACGGGTTGCCCGTCTATCGACGAGTTGATTAGGTTGTGCCAGTTCGCCTTGAGAGCTTCCGTCTTTTCCTCCGCAGACATGACCGCGAGGTCGGCTTCGGTAAGCCCCGAGGCGTGCAGCAGCTTGTTAAAAACCGTTATGGTCAGCCACGGAATTTCGGGGTCGCCCGTTGTGGGGTCGAAGCCGTAGATGGAATGGTGGCGCGGGTGCGCGATGCTGCGGCATTGGTAGTCCCAGATAAAGGAGTAGTTGCCCTCATACGCGCTTGAAAGCTCGGAATAGCGCGTGCTCATCGGCGTTTGGTGGTCCACGAACTCCATGATGTGGTCGTGGTCAAGCGCGAGGGTGACGTAACCGATTTTCTCGCCGTCCACGTACACGGGAGTCGCCCAGCGGACTATGCCCTCAAACCGTGTGCCGTTCGGGTTTTCCGCGCCGGCGAACGCCTGCTCCTCCGGGGCGAACTCTATGCCGTAGCCGCGGTCGGTTGACGCCTTTGCGACGTTTGCTTCCGTATACATGCCGATGAAGTTCGCGCCGACATACGCGCCGATTACGTCGGAGACGTAGATGTCGTTGCCCGCGTCCGCAGTCAGTTCCGGGAGAACGTCCCAGTAATTTTCGGCTTTACAGAAAGTGTTTTCGCTCCGCGTAACGTCGCGAAGCTCGCCTGTTTTGAACCAATCGGCGTAGCCGAGCTTGCGCGAGCCTTCGTCGCTTGTTGTGCTGATTCGGATAAGCTCCGTGCCGTCCAGTCCGACGAACGTGACTTCATCGTACAGCGGCGCGGTTGTGTATGTAAGTCCGTCCGCCGCGCGCGGGTGGAAAGAGGAACCGTGCTGCTCATAATCGTTGCTGATGTTGGAGGATTCGCCGATTGTATCGGAAACGTCCGGCGTGTAGGTGTTGACCCACGCGGTGCCGTCCTCGGACATGACCCACTCGTGCTGCTCCACCAGGCGGGACCTTTCGCCGTGGACAAACGCGCCGTAGACAAGCTCAATCTGTTGCAGGTCGCCGTTCAGCGACGTGGCAAGCCCGGAGAGATAGCGAATATCGTCGTCGCGTTCGTACAGGAAGTCGGCGACGCGCTTTGCGGTGTCGGTGGACATGCGCTCGATGTTCTCAATTGCGGAGTCGTTGAGCGCGGCATATGAATCTTCAAGCGAGGTCGCCATAAGCTCACGGCTCAAGGCGGCGATTTGCTGACCCGCGACGGCGGTTATCAGGACGAGGGGGATTACCTTAATTATTACGAAGATAAGAATGAGCTTTCCGCGCAGGGTCATATTCATTTTTCTGTCAACCAACGAGGGTATGCCACGTATATATTCTAAGAGTTTTTTCACGAACGGATACACCTCTTTCGTAAATCACAAGAAATTTGCCGAAGCGTATAACCGCTCAAGCTTATTCATTATAATATAAGAACTCAACATTCGCAATAGGTAGTTTGGAAATTTATACAGATTTCGCTGTTCGGGTGTCAATGATCGGTGAAAGAAATTAGCCAACGGCTTCGAGAAGCTGCAAAGGTGAGCGAAAATTGAGGCACGTTTTGATTCTAGTGTTGCTCCAAGCGTTGTATTGGGCT
>JAISKH010000034.1 GCA_031261325.1 Oscillospiraceae bacterium | reverse complement strand
TACTTATCACACAGTTTGTTATTATGCTGAAAAACGCGCTGACCACATTCCCGGCTTACTATCAAAACACCATCGCGCCGTTGCTTTCAAATACCGAAGGAGCTACGAGCAGTTGGCTGGGTTCATTCCTTGCGCTGATGCTCTGGGCGATTCCGCGCGGCGTGTATGTTGTCGGCAACACAATTCTGATATTTATGGAGTCCGCGACCGCGCTCGCGCTGCTGTGCGGAGTGCTGTTCACGCCGCGCGCTTGGTGTAGAACGAACGCCGAAATCAGGATATTGGTATCAATCATTACCCGCATAGCGTTCCTTCCACATCTCATCGCGCACCTCATCGACGAGCGCGACAACGTCCTCCTCGGTTTTCAAGCCGAGACGCTCCGCCTCGCCCGCAAACGCCGCACGCATATTCGCAAAGGCGACTTTCGCTGAATTCACAACGACAATCCGCCCCGCTTCTTCGAGGAAAATAATCTTGTCGCCCTCTTTGACGCCGAGCTTTTTGCGTATTTCAATGGGTATCGTGACCTGCCCACGGCTTGTAATCTTCGCCACTTCCATAGTATTCTCTCCTTATTTCGCTTAAATTACTTACTTTGCTTACCGCTATTATACACCCCTATTAGGAAAATAGCAATCGGTTTTTCAAAATAAATTGTCTGTCCCGGTCTATTCCTCATAAACCGCCCCCACGAGTTCGCCGAGCCGACTGCTCCAGTCAATGCTGTCCTTCAAGATGAACTCGTCCTCGCGGAAATATATCTCCTCTCCGGGGCCGTCGAAGCTGAAGATACCGTTAACGCCCGTTATGCGAATTAACATTGAGGCGATTTTATCGCGCTATATGCCGCTGTTCAATAAGCAGAGCTTCGTTGGCGGCAAATTCGACGAGGATTTGCAGCAGTATATAATAATGCGCGTCATAATGCAGATTCCCGAATTTGACCCGGACAAGAAAAAGCAATGAACAAAATCTCAAAAAAGTTTTTTGAAATTGAAAGATTCGGTCGCTTGCCTGTCAGTATTTTTAATGAAGGCATCCAAAACGAACCTTGAAAATTTCATAACCCACCCTCAATACAACCCCCATCGGGCGAGCGGCTATCCCGCCGACCGGCAACCGGAGCTACGAGCACATAAACGCGGGCGGCTCCCGCGTTCGCCAAGACCCCGTGGGGCTACAATGGGACTTCCGCCCGGCTAACGTCACTGTAAGGGGCGGCTCGGCATCAGAATGCGGAGAGAGCGCAAAAAGCGCGTCTATGGCCTGCCGCCGCAGGCGTTGAGGGTGTTTCTCTTATCAGAAAGCGCAAAATTCATAATATTGGAGTAATTGAAATGCTTAATCAATACCCCGATGTTCTGACCGTCAAACAGGTTTCGGAGATACTGCAATTATCTGAGGACAGCGTATACCGAATATTGAAAGACGGAGAAATCGGCTGTCGTAAAATCAGAAGAAAATATGTGATTCCAAAGCTCGCCGTTATTGACTACCTGCAGTCCGCACGATATAATATGCCAAGCAGGCAGCAGACTGATTCCGGCGGTCAATGAAAGGAGATTAACAATGACCGGCAGTTTGCAAGTAAAAAACGATAAATACTATATGGTGCTTAACCGCATCATCAAAGGCAAGCGCAAACAAAAATGGGTCTCAACAGGCTTAGAAGTTCGCGGTAACAAGCGTCGCGCCGAACAGATGCTTCGCGAGATGCTCGTCGAGATGGAAACCGAATCGCAAAACCCTTTTTCCGCGACATTCTCGAACTCATCGAAAACAATATTCGATGCACCAAAAGCAGGAGAGATGCTGTTCGCTGAATGGATTCGGCTGTGGTTCGCTGACATTCAGAAACGCGTGAACATCGTAACTTATGAGGGATACCGAGTAGTAATCAACACGCACATTCTTCCCGCGTTCGATGCGCTCGATGTAAAACTCTGTGACGTGACGCACGAGCTGCTCCAGGAGTATATCGATGGAAAAGGCGTTTCCGGACGCAAAGACGGAAAGGCGGTCTCGCCCCATCAACGCTCGCGCGGATAAAAAATCTCTTGAGTCAAGCCTTTGATGAAGCTGTGAAACGTCGCGTCGTCGCGTCAAATCCCTGCGGTTTTGTCAGGCTTCCCGCAAAGCAGCGAATGGAGTACACGTTCTATACCGCAGACCAAATGAACGCACTGCTTGACGCCATCCGCGACGACCCGCTGTATCCGCTCGTCCGCGTGACAGCGGTATACGGACTGCGCCGAAGCGAGGTACTCGGCTTGAAGTGGGACGCTGTGGATTTCGAGCGAAGCCTCGGCACCGACGTTAACACATAACGCTTGAAATCTCTTGCAGCCACCTGTCGTAGTCCGAAATAGCCATTGTGCGGATTTTTATGCTGGTCATAGCGTCGTCCTCATCATTTTTGCAATTTCACTTCTCGCACCTGTAATAGCACGGACAGCGGTTTGTTGCTCATTGCGACTTACCGGCGTTGTAATACGCTTGAATATAGCACACATCGGAACTTCATTGCGGTCAAATGCCCTGACGCTCGCTTCAATCATCTCTGCGGCGGTCACATCTGTGAAGTCTACGCGATAGCCCGCGACAAGCGCCAAATACTCTATAAACAGCCGCTGTGAGCGGCCGTTACCCTCTCGAAACGGGTGCAGGACGTTGATTTCACTTAGATAATGCGCCAATCGTTCGGGGATACGCTCCGGTGGTATTCCGAGTAGATAATTCTCCGCTTTCAACTTGCTGAAAAGCTCCGCGCCGTAAACGTCAAGCACATCGCAATTACAAAACGGATTGCCTTTCGCAATATTCACAGTCCTCAAGATTCCCGACCACTCGTAGATGTCGCCGAAAATATAGCGGTGAATGTTGCACAGATGCTTGAAGTCAAGTTTGCCGCGAATCGGAGTCCGCTCCGCTTCGAGAACCCTAACCGCCGCTATCTCTCGTTCCGCCGTGTGTAGCGCGTCCGCTTCGGTAATGCCGAGCTTATTCCGCAGGACGTTTGAGTTTTCGTAGCAATAGCGAATGTCCCAGTCATAGCTATATTCGTACTCGTCCGACATTTCCACTTCTCCTATGTTTTGCTACAAGTCGTTGTACCATTTCATCAGCGGTCACTTCACCGCTCAATACGAGCCGTAACCGCTCCTTGTCCTCGTCGGTAAGCGGCATACCCTCAATAGCCATTGTGCCGTTGACTTCGCCGATTAAGCGTTCAACATCGCGTGGCATAATGCCCGGATTGTGTTGCTGTTTTGCGGTTTTCGTCCTACCGTCAAGCGGTTTCGGAGTTCCGCCGGGTATAACCCACATATCGTTGCCAAGCCGCTCCGCGCCGCTGACGCGCCCGTTATCGCACAGCACCTGAACGCGCCGCTGTGAAATGCCCCAAAGCTCTGCGGCTTCCTTTGCTGTCATCAAGTCCATTACGAACCCTCGCTTTCACACTCGGATAATCCATTACTATTATACATCTAACCTGCGAATAATACAAGTGGTTTTTGAAAATTTTCAAATCGCATTTTGTGTAAAACGCCGAAAATAAACTTTCTTGAAAAAGTACCTCGACAAAAGGTATCTTTAGAATCTAAATGCTTCACTTCGATGTCTCCTGAACAGATTGGTTCAAAAATATTGTACTTGGTATTAAGATATTCCCCAGGTTGAATTTTGCGCCTGTTGCCAATTTCTCAATTGATTGCTCGCAAATCAGCGCGACATTCGGCGGCGTGACCGCCTTGATATACGCGCGATGCGGAGTGCTGCCGACTGCGTAGGCTGCGGAAATGAGAATATTTGTGTCAATTAGGACTCTCATAGACCTTCAACTTCGGCGCGCACGTCGCGCAGCAGCGCGTCCAAGTCATCTTCTGACGAAATCCCCGCCTTTTCCCACTCGCCCGCCATCTCTTTTTGCAGAGTCTCCATCGCGTAAATCGCGGGGTTAATGAGCAGAACGCGGTCGTTTTCATAAATGAGCGCGACGCGGTCGCCCGTGTTCAGGCGTAACTTTTTGCGGATGTCAACAGGGAGCGTAATCTGCCCCTTGGACATAACTTTCGCGGTATTGAGTTCCATTGTGTTCCTCCTAACAAGTAGGGTTTACCCTACTTGTTTCATTATACGCGATTAAAGAGCAAAATGCAAGAGATTTATTTAGTTTTGGGTACCATTTCGGCAAGTGTATAGCTCAAGCGTCATCGCCCGAAAAGTTCTCCAGTGTCAGGCGGGGAAAACGGAAGTGACTCACACGGTTCGGTTCGTCACCGAGCGCCAACCGCACAATGTTAATCGTCCCGACCTTGCGCGGCGGCGCTGCCGATTCCTTGTCAATAAACCCAATCGCCGCCGAGGAACAAATCGTGTGCTCGCGCGGCACCCCGAGTTCCGCTAAGAACTCGCGAACGCCCGTGTCGTCGCGCAGCCAGTGCAGCTGATTGATGTAGCAACTCCCCAGCCCAAGCGACTGCGCCGCAAGGAAAATATTCTCTAAAGCGAGAGCGCAATCCGCCATCGCGTTCTCGTAATTCGGCTTGTTCGACGCGATAATCAGCGTCGGCGCGTGGTGGTGAAAGTTGAAATCCTCGCGCTTTGCATACTCTCGCATACCGTGCTTGCCGGGGTAATCGTCGTCGGGGACGTAACGCCCAAAGCCCTCGCGCACAACGGCGTTGAGCCGCGCGAGCACGTCCGCGCTCTGAATCGCGGTGAACAGCCAGGCTCGTCCTGATTTGAGACATAGGCGGCGATGCAGAGTTCTTTCCCCTCGGGCTTTGTGCTGTTATGCTCCGCGAAGCAAATTATTTCATCTGCCTGCCCCGGTGTTCGCAGAGAAATGCTAATCCCCGGGTATTCCGGATCTCCGCACAACTCGGCAATCAGCATATTCCCGTTGGGAAGTGATTGTTCAACGGTGGCTTTGTCTGCGGCACCGATGAACCATACACCCTCGTCATCAGCGCGGGTATGGTCAATTCTGTTCGGGAGCATATCGTTCATCAGCTTGTTGCACAGTCCTTGGCACAGTTCCGTAACGGGGTACGCCGACATATCACTGGGGCAGTGAGGACTTTAACGGCAAGACAATCTACCTCAACGGCGACATCAATATGGGTAGCGCGAACTATATGCCCATCGGCGGACAGTACCTGATGCGCTACAACGACCCCGAAACGAAACTCGGTTCGTCTTTCAGCGGCACGCTCGACGGGCAGGGACATACGGTAACGGTCAACTGCGACCGTTGGGCGTACCAGTACGGCGATGGTCAATCTGTCGGTCTCATCGGACGGCTCGGAGTTCACGACAATGACCCCGCGAACACGCGCCCGAGCGGTGCCGGCGTGAAGAACATCATCGTGCGCGGCAGCATCTCCGCGAACCGCTCTGTCGGCGGCATCGTCGGCAAGATTGGTAAAACTGCGGATACCGCAATCATCGAAAACTGCGCCAACTACGCAAGAATTACAGCAACTGACGCAAAGGGTGTCGGCGGTATCGTCGGCGCGGCGTGGAACGACGGCTTAATCGTAAACTGCTATAACGCGGGCGCGGTATCTGAGTCGCTTGCATCTCCTGCCGGCGGCATCGCGGGTTCCGTTGAGTTCCCGATTGTAAACTCATATAGCTACGGCATAGTCACGGCTCCGGTCGGCTACGCAATCCTCAAGAAGTCCTACGCCAAGGACGGCAACGTGATTTACACGCTCGCGGGTTCCGGCACGGTGAAGTTTGTCAACAACGCAAAGACGTTTGACGACGTTAAGGCGGGCGCGTGGTACGAGGACGCGGTTGCGTTCGTCACAGCGAGAGAGTTGTTCAACGGCACCTCCGCGACGACATTCGCGCCTGAGTTGGAGATGACGCGTGCAATGCTCGCGACGGTTCTGTACCGCCTTGAGGGTGAGCCTGCGGTTACGAGCGCGAATCCGTACACAGATGTGAAGTCCGGCGAGTGGTACACGGACGCGATTATCTGGGCTTCGGAAAACGGCATAGTGAACGGCTACGGCGACGGGCTGTTCGGCACCGAGGACAACATCACCCGTGAGCAAATCGTAACGATTCTGTATCGTTTCGCTAAACTCAACGGCTACAACGTGGCTCCGTCGGCGGATCTCACGAAGTACACCGACGCGGGCAAGATTTCCGATTGGGCGAGTGACGCAATGAAGTGGGCGGTCTCAATAGGACTCGTAAACGGACGCTCCGAGACAACGCTGGTGCCGGAGGGCAACGCGACGAGAGCGGAGGTTGCGGCAATCCTGCAACGCTTCATTGAAAATGTTGTAAAGTAACTACAAATCCACTACGTCAGCCAAAGGCTTTACAGTCTAACAAATCCTCCTTTCCTTATCAAAGCGTGGCGTGGTGTTATGGGGACATCACGCCGCGCGCGCTATTTTAAGGGGGACAACGCTATGAAAACACTAATAATCAACGGCTCGCCGCGCTTGAACGGCGACACCGCCGCGCTGCTCGACGTGCTGCGGCGCAACCTCGCGGGCGGGATAACGGAGATTTCCGCGTACCGCGACGACATTCACCCGTGCGTCGATTGCCGCGCCTGCGAAACGAAACCGGGCTGCGTAATCCGCGACGATATGGACGTCGTTTTCGGCGATTACGATAACGTCGTCGTCGCCTCACCCGTGTACTACGGCATATTTCCGGGTCCGCTGGTGTCGCTGATGAGCCGTTTCCAGTTCTATCGCTCGGCGGAGCACGTCCTCAAAACACCGATTACGGTAACGCCGAAGAACGGCGCGGCACTCCTCACGGCGGGAGGCAAGGACAATCTCGGCGGCGCGCATCGGCTATCTCGCGTCCTCCTGCGTATGCTCGGCGCGACGCTGACGGACGAGAACACGATTTTGTCCGACAACACCGATGCGATACCCGCGCGCGACGACGAAGCCGCCGCGACAAGGATTCGCGAGCTTGCGGAGCGGTGGAACGCGGCTTTGTAGCTTGTAAAATAATCTGCAACTGAGGTGATAGTCTATGGCACAGCTAACACAACTGACCCCCGCGATTAACGCGTGACTCGTGTTGTATTTTTGTTCTGATTCGCCGTCAGTCCTGCTTATCCGTCTTACCGTAAGCCGTTGACCTTCCCGCGCCGATTTTCACAAGATAACCCGATTTAACAAGCTCTGCTAAAGTACGCTCAACCGTTACCTTGCTTATATCGGGAACGGCTTGCAGAATTTCAGCTTTTGTGACCTTGCCGATTTTGCGGTCAATGACTGCTTTGACGCGTTCGGGCTTGGATAGCCCTTTTTGCGAGAGATATTCCACTCTTTCCTCAAAATCTCCGTATGCCTTTTGCAAGATTCCGAGGTAGTATCGAATGAACGGCAGATAGTCGTTCGCGTTGTCGTGCCAATCGGTTGAGCCGTCCTGCAAGACCTCGTAATAGGTGTCCTTGCTGTTCTCAATCAGCTTTTCCAAGCTGATATACTTGCCGACGATGTACCCCGCGCGATAAAACAGCAACAGCGTCAGCAGTCGGCTCAT
>JAISKH010000053.1 GCA_031261325.1 Oscillospiraceae bacterium | reverse complement strand
CAGTTTATGCGCGGCATTTTTACTTGTGAATTGGAACTTAAAGATGCGCCTTTGGATAATATTAATTTCAAAAGCGGCTTTCCGTGCGACTTAATACTCGCTGTGTTGAAGTGGCTCTTCATTGAGCAAGATATCAGATATTGGAATTATTCCGGAAGAGAAATGCTGTGGAATAGCATTCTCGGAATAAATCACGCTCTTTAGGTGATGACTTAATGAAACAAATCAAAAATTCGCTCCCGACGATTTTGAACTCGAAATGAACACCGTCCGAAGCTTCCCCAAGTGCGACAACTGGTCGCCGTATATCCCGCGCAATATTTTGTTGCGCTAATCGCAGGAGGGCGACTTGGTGCTCGACCTATTCGTCGGCAGCGGCACGACGCTTGTCGAGGCGAAGCTGCTGCGTCGCAATATCATCGGCGGTGATGTGAACATCTCCGCGCTGGCGCGATGCAAAGAAAAGTGCGATTTCGAGTACGAAAATGCGGGCGAAGTCAAAGTCTACAAGGGCGACCGCGGCACTTGGACTTCGCGCCGAACAGCAGCGTCTATTTAATAGGCACTTACCCGCCTTACGCGAACATCATTCAGTACAGCGAGGACATCGCAGATGACTATCTGGACGTGAAGGACTTTTTGTAGCAGATGAAACTCGTCGCCGCCGAGAGCTACCGCGTGCTGAAAAGGGACAAGTTTTGCACGATTTTAATGGGGAATACGCGCAAAGGGTCACGTCGTGCCGATGCGCTTCGAGGTGATGCGGATTTTTGAGGGCGCCGGATTCCGACTGAAGAAAATCATCATCAAGGAGCGGCGCAACTGCACAGCAACGGGATATTGGAAAACTAACAGCGTGAAGTACAACTTTCTGTTGCTGGCGCACGAGTATTTGTTTGTGTCTCTATGATATTATTGCTTATAAAGCGACACGGCACAAGGTCATATCAATTAGATTCGGAAGTCAGATAAAAGAACTAAACAAAATGTTTGCGCTTAACGCATACAAAAATTTACTTTTTAACAACAACAAAAAAGGACATAATTGTTGGATATGTAAAAAGGATTCCACCTGAACATATAAATCGCATTACCGCGCCTTCATTTGGTGCGGTGTTTATATGTGAACGAAATCCTTGTGTCAAAGAAAATATTAGCATTGATTTTCTGAAACCAAACCCCAAACTCAAAGTGTACCGTATCCGTTATGAATGGGCATATTGGGAAGCCGCTCGTTTATGAATTTGATTGTTTTTTAATTCTCAAAGAAGATTTGCTTCGCCTGTCCGGCGGGGACCCCCTTTCTTATGCGAGAAAGGGGGGGAAGCGCATTTAAGAGGGGGTAAACCCCCTCTTAAAAATCACCCCCACAGCTAGGCGCAAACCAATTGCAGCGTTACGGACTAAAGGTGTGAACTGGTGTTGCAAGCTGCCACTTGGCAAGATTAACTGCGTTGCAACATTGTCAGCTTCGCGGAGCGAGCTTGCGCTTATATTTGAACCTGTTCCGCGCTGTAGAACCTTTCATTTGCGATAGCGACTGGAGACTATAGTGCTTTGAGAAGCAGGGTAATTCTAAAGAGGGGCGGCAGCCCCTCTTTAGTGCGCTTTCCCCCCTTTCTCGCATAAGAAAGGGGGCCCCGCGCGGGGAGCGCAAGGATAGGTAACAGTTAACAGATAACTGATAACAGATATGGAACGGAAAGACGCGACGCAGGACGAGAGACGCAGAGTGCCGCGCGGCGGGACGCGGGAATAAGGTGATTATACTGCGGTATAATAGTTTTGCAGCATTTTGCAGACTTCCGCGCGGGTGATTGTGCCTTTGGGGTTGATGGTTAGGGTTTCCTCGCTTGTGCCGTTGATGAGGCCGCTGGCGACTGCCCACTCTACGGCTTCGAGATAGCTGCCGCTGATGTCGTCGTAGTCCGTCGCTTCGGTCAGGTCGGCGCGCGCTTCAATATCGCGTTCGCCGACGATTTCAATCGTCTTGTTGAACAAGAATATGAACTGCTGACGCTGGACAACTACGTCGGGCTTGAAGCTTTCCTCGGGGAACAGCCCCGATTCGACCGCCCAGTTGAGCGCGCCTGTGTACCAGAACTCGGCGCCCACGACGTCAACTCCGTCCGCGACGCGGTAGAGCACCTGCGTAAGCTCCGCGAGCGTCATGTTTCCGTCGGGGTTAAAGGTGCCGTCCTGATTGCCCTTGAACAGACCGGATTTGACGTTGTACTGAATCGCTTCGTCATACCACGCGCCCTCCTCCGTGTCGGTGAACGGAACGAAGATTTCGTAATCGGGCGCAAGGCGGAGAACGAGCGGGATACCTGTTTCCGCGTCGGTTTTCTCGATTTGCAGGGTACGGAAGCCGCCGAATACGTTGAGAGCGATTGTGCCGTTCTCGTCGGTCGTGCGCGTATCGTCGCCTATCGTCACGACCGCGTCCGCGACGGGTACGACAGCGGTTGAGGGCGTGCCCTCGTCGTCGTAGGTCGTCACGGTTGTTGTGAAGCTGATGTTGCCGTTATAAATGTTGGTGAGGTCGATTTCGGGGAAGGCAAAGCCCATGCCAAATTCGTCGGAGTAATAGAACACCACGCTGTCGCCGTCGGCAAGCTCATACGCGCTTATGCCTACGACGGGCGAAATTCCGTTCACGCGGAACTGCCAGCCGTCCCACTCGGCGTTCGTGCCCTCTTCGAGGTCGCCGATTGCGGTGATGTAGGGACCGTAGCCGCTGTCCTTGAACGTGAAGTCGGGCGCGGTTTCGGACTCGTTGAGAATCGTCGCGAGGTCGAGCACGGTGAGCGGTTCCTCACCGACGGGAACGAGCCTGACCGCCGTGTTGTAGAACAGGTTTTCCGTTTGACCCTCAATGCGGACAGAGACGGTTATTGCCGTAACGTCGTCGCGCGTTTCTTTGACAGGCTCGTCGTCCTCCACCGCGAGGGCGAACACGCCTGTGAGCGAGAGCACAAGCGCGACCGCGAGTGCCCATGTGAGAATACGTTTTGCTGTTTTCATCTTTTGAACCTCCAATAATATTTTGACATTCGTGTTGCGAACATCAGATTTTGTCCAGTATAGCACAGAATTTAGCTTGAGACAAGCCCAATGGCTTGGGGTGTTCTGTTACATTTAGAAAAAGCTCAGTTGGCTGGAGTCGGGCAGGTCGCCGAACGCGCCGAGTGATTTCAGCTGCTCGATATGCGACTTCGAGACTTTGGTGCACGCCGCCTCGAACTCCTCTATGGAGACAAATTCGCGTCCGCGGTTCAGCGCGATGCTGTATGCCGCCGTTTCGCCAAGTCCGCTGACGGCAATGAGCGGCGGGGTAAGCTCCGTCTCGCCCGTGATTTCAAACTTTATCGGGTCGGAGCGCGTGAGGTCGATATTCGCGAACGTGAAGCCGCGCTTGTAAAATTCGTAGCACGCTTCGAGCGTTGTTAGCGTGTCCTCGTCCTTCGCCGTCGCGGATTTCGCGTCAATCGCGGCGCGGAGCTGGCGGATTTTAGTGCGCGCCGCGTCTATTCCCTGCGTCATGTACGATGCGTCAAAGCTGTCCTTTTGGCTGCGGCGGTAGAAATACGCGCTGTAGAACGCGAGCGGGCGGTGAACCTTGAACCACGCGATGCGGAACGCCATCATGACATAGGCGACGGCGTGCGCCTTGGGGAACAGGTATTGGATTTTTTTGCAGGAGTTTATGTACCACGTCGGAACGCCGAGCGCGAGCATTTTGTCCTCCGCGCCGTCGGGCAGTCCCCTGCCCTTTCGGACGGCTTCCATGATTTGGAACGCGAACCGCTCGTCCATGCCGAGCGATATGAGGTACAGCATAATATCGTCGCGGCAACCGATTGTTTCCGCGATTGACGCTGTGCCGCTCATGATAATGTCCTTGGCGTTGCCGAGCCACACGTCGGTACCATGCGAGAAGCCGGACAGGCGGACGAGCGTATCGAACTTTTCGGGCTTTGTGTCATTTAGCATTCCGCGCGTGAAGCCCGTGCCGAACTCGGGGATACCTATGGAGCCTGTGTTGCCGATTATTTCGTCCCCACGCTCCAAGCCGAGCGTTTCGGGGGTTGAGAACAGCGCCATTGTTTCGGGGTCGTCCAGCGGGATTTGGCGGGCGTTCAGCCCCGTTATGTCCTCGAGCATACGTATCATGGTTGGGTCGTCGTGCCCCAACTCGTCGAGCTTCAGGAGGTTGTCCTCCATGCAATGGTAGTCAAAGTGCGTTGTGACGATGTTCGTGTCGTTGTCGTCGGCGGGGTGCTGCGCGGGGCAGAAGTCCGTTATGTCCATGTCCTGCGGAATGACGACAAGTCCGCCGGGGTGCTGCCCCGTCGTGCGCTTTACGCCGACAAGCCCGAGCGCGAGCCGATTTACCTCCGCGCGCGACACGGTTTTGCCGATTAACTCGAGGTATTTCTTCACATAGCCGAATGCGGTTTTTTCCGCGATTGTGCCGATTGTGCCGGCGCGGTAGACGTGTTCCTCACCGAACAGCTCGTTTGTATAGCGGTGGGCGTTCGCCTGATATTCGCCGGAGAAGTTTAGGTCAATATCGGGCACCTTGTCGCCACCGAAGCCGAGGAACGTCTCAAACGGAATATCAAAGCCCTCCTTTTCGTAGGACGCGCCGCAATGGGGGCAGGTCAAATCGGGCATGTCCGCGCCGCATCCGTAGCCCTTGCCGCTCTCAAAGTCCACGTCGCCACAGGACGCGCAGCGGTAGTGCGCGGGGAGCGCGTTAACCTCCGTTATGCCCGCGAGATACGCGACGAGCGACGAGCCGACGCTGCCGCGCGAGCCGACGAGATACCCGTGGTCGAGCGAATCCTTGACGAGCCGCTGCGCCGAGATGTAGATGACGTCGTAGTTGCGGTCGAGTATGTCCTTAAGCTCGGTTTCGACGCGCGTTGTAATCAGCTCGGGCGGCGTTTCGCCGTAAAGCTCGCGCAGGCGCGTGTAGACGAGACGCTTCAGGTCCTCCGCGCTGTTTTCAATCTTGGGCGCGAAGAGCGTTTTCGCGGGCGGGAGCGGGCGCACCTTATCGCACATGTCGGCGACGAGATTTGTGTTCTTGACGACGACTTCATAGGCGGTTTCCTCGCCGAGATAGGCGAACTCCGACAGCATGTCCTCCGTCGTGCGGAAGTAGATTGGCAGCTCGCTCGTCGCGTCCTCAAAGCCTTTTGCGGTCAGTAATACGCGGCGGAACACTTCGTCCTGCGGGTCTAGGAAGTGCACGTCGCCCGTTGCGACGACGGGCTTGTCCAGCTCGCGCCCGAGCGCGACAACGGCGCGGTTGAAGTCGCGGAGCTGCTCCTCGCTCGTCGCCTTCGGGCTGTCGCCGCGGAGCATGAAGCGGTTGTTGGCTATCGGCTGAATCTCCAAGTAGTCGTAAAACTCCGCTATGCGGCGCAGCTCAAGTCGGCTCGCGCCGTCGGTTATCGCGCGGAACACCTCGCCCGCTTCGCACGCGGAGCCGACGAGCAATCCGTCACGGTATTTCATGAGCTGACTCTTCGTGATAATCGGGTTGCGGTTAAAGTCCTTGAGGTGGCTGTCCGTAATGAGGCGGTAGAGGTTTTTAACGCCGTCTTGGGTTTTGGCGAATATGATGATGTGGTTCAGGCGCGGACGACTGCGTGAGGTGGACTGCCGCTCTACGCTGTAGCAGTAATCGTTGACGGCTTCGGGCGTTTCCGCGCCGAGCTTGCGGAGCTGCGCCTGGAAGCGGGCGTAAATCAGCCCCGTCGTGCGCGTGTCGTCAAGCGCGCGGTGGTGATTGAAGTCGGGGAGGTTCAGCCGCGCGGACACGTCGTTCAGGCGGTGCCCGCTCGCGTCCGGGTAGAGCGCGCGGGAGAGCGCGAGCGTGTCGATATAGTTCGGGTTGAAGTCTATGCCGTTTTCGGCGCAAACCTCGTAGATGAAGCCGATGTCAAACGTTGCGTTGTGGGCGACGAACGGGCGGTCTCCCGCGAAATTCAGGAACGCGCGCACCGCTTCGACTTGGCTCGGCGCGTCGCGCACGTCCGCGTCGGTTATGCCCGTAAGCTCCGTGATGTTGCGGGGAATCGGCACGCCGGGGTTTGCGAACGTTTCAAACTCGTCGATAATCTCGCCGTTTTTAACGATGACGCAGGCGATTTCCGTAATTTTGTCGCGTTGGGCGGACAAGCCCGTCGTTTCAATGTCGAACACGGCGACTTCGTTCAGGTCGGCGAAATTGCCGAACACGGCGCGGCGCGAATCGGTGTCGTTGCGAAAATAACCCTCCACGCCGTAGAGCACCTTAATCTTGTCGCCCGCCGCCTTCATCGCGTCGGGGAACGACTGCACAACGCCGTGGTCCGTTATCGCTATCGCGGGGTGCCCCCACTCAATCGCGCGCTTTACGACGGCGGCGGTGTCCGTCGTCGCGTCCATCATTGACATTTGGGTGTGTAGGTGAAGCTCAACGCGCTTTTCGGGCGCGTCGTCCGTAACGGTTTCAACCCGCTCGACGGATATTGCCGTCGGGTCGAGCGTTACGTCGTTCTGCTCGTAGCGGTTAATTTCGAGCCGCCCCGCAATGGTAAGGCACATGCCGACCTTAATGGCGTTGACTATTCGTTCGGGTTTGCTGTCGTCGGGCTTCAGGAACTTCGAGATGCGGATTGAGCCTGTGTAATCCGTTATGTCAAAGGTGAGCACCCACGCTCCCGTGCTCGGAATTTGGCGGCTGCTGACGGCGAACACGGTGCCGCGCACGGTTACGCGCCCGAGTCCGATGTCCATGCGGTCGAGCGGGGTTATTGAGCCTGACGGGGCTTTCTTGCCCATTATGACTACTGATTTGCGTTGATTCAGAGCATTTTTGACCGAATCGGTTTTCGGGTATACCGCCTTTATAATAACGTCCATCGGCGCGTATTCCGCCGCTATGACGCGCTCAATCTCCGCAATTTCGACGGGGGCGACGGCGTGCGGGAGATTCAGCGTTACGCGTATGATGCTGTACTTTTCATCCACGCGCACGGAACTGACCGTCGTTTCCTCCAGTACCGCCCGCAGCGCGTTATCCTCGCGGCAGCAGTTAAAGATTTCATAGAATTTTTCTCCGCTCATTTACTCACCTTTCCGGTTTATAACCTACGTAACACAACCACAAGCCGTTGTGTGCGGCTTGTGGTTAACTATAGCATATTTAGCGGCTTTTTGCTATGACGAAAATTCAGCGCCGTTCGGCAATTTGACGGTTGCGAAGCTTTATCACTTTCGCGCCTTTTCCAGCCTGTTTAGGACGAGCGTCGCGCACACGCCGGTGAGTGCGCCCGCGATTATGCCGACGGCTGTCAAAACAGGGGCATACCAGATGATTTCCGCCCTGCCGGTTACGGCAATCGCGACGGCGAGCTGTCCGTAATTATGCGCGACGGCGCAGAGCGCGGAGACAATCCAAAGCCGTTTGCGCTGAAATTTTCGGCATAATAACGACATCAGCGCAAAGCTTGCTAAGCCGCCCGCCGCGCCGTAGAGCATGGCGGACAGTCCGCCGCCGAGCAACCCGCCGACGAAGATGCGCGCGGCGAGAACTCCCGCGGCGCAGGGTATGCCGAGCGTCACCATCGCGAACAGGGTCACGACATTGGCAAGCCCGAGTTTTATTCCGGGAATCGCGACGAGCGGCGGGAGCGCGGCTTCCGCCATGTGCAGCACGAGCGCGAGGGACGCGAGAAGCGCCGCCGTCGCAAGCTTACGCGTGCGGCTCATGGTAGCGTTGCGTCCGTTCGGGACGCTGTTTCCGCGGATAATTCGGCGGCGGAGAGCCACTTGACGACGACGCGGTTCGGCAGGCAGATTATCGGTTCGTTGCCCGCGAGCTTGCCGTGCAGCACGCAGAGCTTGTCGGGGCAGTTGGCGAGCAACATTCGCGCGCCATCGCTGTCGATATGTACAAGGTTCATTTCGCCGTTTTCGCCGACTACTTCATAGTCGAGCGGCTCAATGCCGTCGAGCGTGAACGTGCTCAGCAGCACGCCGTCTCGGTACACGCCGATTACGCCGCGCGACTCGCGGTTGAGGTGAATGACTAGCGCCGTTGCGGAGCTGATGAGGAATACGGCGGCTATTATGATTTCGAGCGTGTGTTTGCGTTTTTTCATGACGCTACCTCAAAGGCGCGGTCGGAGGTGAACGATAATCCGTCCGTGACCGTGAGCGCGCCGTTTTCCTCAATCAGTACGAGGTCGAACTTGTCTCGGTTCTCGCGCCAGATTTCGAGCGCGCGTTCCTTGCCGAGCACGAATAAGCCCGTTGACAAGCCGTCGGCAAGTGCGCCTGTCTCGCACACGACGGTAACGGACGCAAGCCCCGACTGCGCGGGGTAGCCCGTGCGCGGGTCGATTATGTGGTGATATGTCACGCCGTCTTGCGTGAAATTGCGCTGATAGCCGCCCGAGGTGACGGCGGCGCAGTTCGTCAGCTCCAACGTGCCGCAGGTGCTTTCTGTGTTCAGCGGGTCGCGGACGGCGACGCGCCACGGCTTACCGTCGGGTCGTGAGCCTACGGCGCAGACGTTGCCGCCGAAGTCCGCGATTGACGAGTTGCCGCTCTGCCCACCGAGTACGCGCGACGACGCGAGGTCGGACGCATAGCCCTTGGCTATGCCGCCGTAGTCAATGTCGTCCTTGTTGCGGCTCGCGAGCAGGGCTTGCAGCTCGTCGGCGGCGGGAACGCGATACTCGCCCGTGCCGAAGCCCCACGCGCGAATTACGGGCGCGAGCGTGACGTCAAACATTCCGTCCGTGAGGTTGTAAGCTTCGGTTGCCCAGCGCATCATTTCCTCTTCGTCCGCCGTGGTTGCGTTCTTGTCCAGAATGTCCTCCGCGAGCTGCTCGACGAGGGCAACCACTTCGTCCGCCGCTTGCGCGCGGTCTGCGCCGCGCACAGAATAAATCGTCAGGGTCATGACGGTATCCATCGCGAAAAACTCTCGCGTTACGGGGTTTTTTGCGTTATTGGCGGAGCAGGACGCGAGCAGGAGTATGCACAGAAGCGCGGTTAGGAGTCGCTTCATTTAGTAGCGGTTATCGAACACGCGGGCGGTCTTTTTCTCGCTGCGCGGCAGCTCGCCTATGGAGACGCTTTTCGGCTCTACGGTGAGTCCGATGCGGCTTTTGATTGCGGCTCTGACGGCGTTTTCCACGTCGTGCTTGCTGTAACCCAGCTCAAGCTCAAAGAACAGCGTCATTATGTCCTTGCCGTTCAGGTGGTCAATCATGACCTGATATTCGCTGGACACGCCCTCTATATCGCGCAGAACGTCCTCGAGCTGTCCCGGGTAGATGTTAACACCCTTGACCTTTACCATGTCGTCCGTGCGCCCAATGAGCGTGTCGATGCGCGTGTACGGGCTGCCGCACTCGCACTCGCCGGGGATTATACGCGTAAGGTCGTGCGTGCAGTAACGAATAAGCGGCGCGCCCTCTTTTTCCAGCGTTGTAATGACAAGCTCGCCAAATTCGCCGTCGGGGACGTTCTTGCCCGTTTTGGGGTCGATTATCTCGAAATAGCAGTAGTCGTCCCAGCAATGCATTCCGCACTCGTGCTCACAGCTCATGCCGATGCCGGGTCCGTAAATCTCCGTCAGACCGTAAATGTCGAACAGCTTCACGCCAAGCTCGTTCGCTATGCGGCGGCGCATTTTGTCGCCCCAACGCTCGCTGCCGATTACGCCTTTGGTGAGGTGTATCTTGTCCTTTATGCCGCGCTTTTCAATTTCCTCCGCAAGCAGGAGCGCAAAGCTCGACGTTGCGCATATGACGGTGCTTTTCAGGTCCTCCATCATTTTGAGCTGCTTGTCCGTGTTGCCGGGTCCCATGGGCACGACCATCGCGCCGAGCAGCTCCGCGCCGAGCTGGAAGCCTATGCCCGCAGTCCACAAGCCGTAGCCGGGCGTTACTTGTATGCGGTCCGTGTTCGTAATGCCCGCCATTTCGTAGCAGCGCTTGAATTGGATTGCCCAGTCGTCCACGTCCTTTTGCGTGTAGGGTATGATTATCGGCGTGCCCGTCGTTCCCGACGAGGAGTGTATGCGGACGATTTTTTCTTCGGGCGCGGCGGCTATGCCGAGCGGATACACGTCGCGCAGCTCGTCCTTGTTCGTGAACGGCAACGCCTCAAAGTCCGCCTGCGGGTCGTCGTAGCCGAGGTTCGCGCCGCCGAACTTCTTCGCGTAGAACCCGTCCTCGATGTTCGCGAGACGCGCCAGTTGTCGGCGCAGCTTTTCGGTTTGTTCAGGTGTCAGTTTCATAATTTATTTGCCCCCAATCTGTTTTTAAGCGCGGTTTTCTTTGTTGATATATATGCAATGCCGAGCAGGGTCGGCGGGACGTAACCCGCCAAAGCGCGCAGCAGGAATCGCGTTATCATCATCGCGCCCGACGGAATGAATCGCGTTACCGCGAACAGCGCGAGCGGGTGCGACAGGTAGATATAGAACGCCGCGTTGTGCACGGCTTCGATTGCGCGGCGGGTTTTCGCGCCGACGCGGTGTTCTTGGGTGAGCGCGAGCGTGAATAGTGCGGTTAGCGCGACTATTCGGTAGGCGAGCTGCACGGCTTCCATGAGGTACGCGCTGACGGCGTTTGCGCGCGCGCGGTATGTCTCAGCAGTAGCAGCGGAACGGCGATTGCGACGCAGAGCGACGCGGTCAGCACGCGGCGTTGCGTCAGCTTTGGGCGCAGCTTGTCGTAGTTCAGACCGACGTATGTGCCGAGCGTCCAGTAGACGAGATACGACGGGAACACGCGGTCCCACATCAGGTTGCCGACTCCGCGACCGGACGCTGTGAGCGCGGCGCAGGTGATAATTACGGACAGCGCGATTGTCGGTATCGGGTATTTCTCCGCCGCGCGCTCAATTGCGGGCGCGAGGAGGTGGAATTGCATGACGACGATTATGAAGTAGAAGTGCGCGACGAGGTTGCCGCGCAGGATATAGTTGCCCAGCTCGCGGAGTGAGAACGGGAAGTAGTGCGCAATGCAGACGAAAAACAGGTAGAATATGACGACCCACAGCATATACGGCGCGTAGACTCGGCGAACTCGTCCGACGATGAACCGCACGTAATTGCGCGCGCCTTTGCCGCGCCGACCGCGACCGAGAGTGATTTTCAGCGCGCTCGCGAATATGAAGCCGGGCATTGCAAAGCCAGCGAGCTTTTGCGCGAGAATGACGAGGAGTGTAAACGGGCTGTCCGGTTCGCCGTTTGACACGGTATCCGACGCGATATGGATAAACACGACGAGGGCGCAGAGCGCGACCTCCGTAATGCTAATCGCGAGCTTCCTGTCGCGGTCGGCGGTCGCCGTCATTTGAGCGCTTCGGCGAGCGCGAGGGCGGGTAGGTTCGCTTCCGCGTTCTTCGCGGACATTTGGGCGCGCATTGCCCGCTCGAGGTCTGACACGGTAAAGCCGAGTTTGCCAGTCGCGGCGGCGGCGCCGAGCAGGGCGATGTTCAGCGGTCGGTACGAGCCGCAGACGCGGTAAACGTCCTCCGCGTCCACGAACACCGCAGAATCCGTTACGGTTTTCAGGTAGGAAAGCATGTCCGCGGGGTTATACGCGCCCGTCGTCGGCATGATGCCGCGCGTTGAGACTATGACGATTCCGTTTGGCTTGAGGTACGGCAGGCAGCGCACGGCTTCCGACGGCTCAAAGCCTATCAGCATGTCCGCCGCCGCCTTTGGTATCAGTGGGGAAAACGCGCCCGCGCCAATGCGGACGTGACTGACGACGCTGCCGCCGCGCTGCGCCATGCCGATTGTTTCCGCCGTGTGCACGGCTTCGCCTTTGTCGAGCGCGCATTGCGCGAGCAATTTTGAGGCGAGGACGGTGCCCTGTCCGCCGACTCCCGCAAGTAAAATGTTCATTCTGACACCTCCGCGATTGCGCCCGTGGGGCACATTTGCGCGCACAAGCCGCAACCAGTACAGAGCGACTTGTCAATGGTGACGCGCCGTTTCTCGTCTTGATTGTCAATTGTCAATTGTCCGTTGTCAATTGACAAAGCGGGGCAACCAAGCTCGCGCACGCACTTCCCGCAGGCTATACACTTATCCGCGTCCACCGACGCGCAACCCGTCGGCTTCGCGACGTTGACGCAGGGGTATTCAAACACGATGGCGCGCACGCCCGATTCGGCGGCGGCTTCGTTGACGGCGGCGACAGCCGCCTTGTGGTCGAGCGGGTTCACGACGCGCGGCGTTATGCCGAATGCCGTGAGTATCGCGGGGATATTCAGCGGCGGGACGGGTTCGTTCATCAGCGTTTTGCCGATTCCCGGGTGCGTTTGCCCGCCCGTCATGGCGGTTATGCGGTTATCGAGGACGACGAGCACCATGTCGTGCTTATTGTACACGGCGTTGACGACGCCCGTCATGCCGCTGGCGAAAAACGTGGAGTCGCCGACGAAGGCGAACACGGTCGCGTCGGGTTCCGCGCGGGAAAGCCCTTGCGCGAGAGTGATGCCCGCGCCCATGCACAGGCAGGTATCCACCATGTCGAGCGGCTGCGCGTTGCCGAGCGTGTAACAGCCGATGTCGCCGGAGAAGATTGCCTTTTTGCCGTGCATCGCTTTCTTGACCGCGTAAAACGACGCGCGGTGAGGACAGCCGGCGCACAGCACGGGCGGTCGAATCGGAAGCGACGGCGGTGACAATTGACAATTGACGGTTGACAATTGACAATTGAGGAACGAGGCTAATTGCTCCGTTACTGTTTCTACGGAGTTTTCGCCTGAGGTTATTGTGTGGCGGGTGCCTTTGCCGAGGATTTTTACGCTTTTGTCGAGCTTGCCGCAGAGGTAGATTAGTTCGCGCTCGATTACTGGGTCAAGCTCTTCGAGTACGAGCACGGTATCCACTTCATTGAGAAAGCGCGCGGCTAGCGTCTCGGGGAACGGGTACGGCGTGGCGATTTTGAGTATACGGCAGTCCGCGCCGAGAATTTGCAGGGCTTCGCGCGTGTAGGCGTAGCTCACGCCGCCTGTCGCTATGCCGAGTCTTGTTCCGTTTGCGGAGGTGTTGCCCTCGATTGTGTTGAAGCGGTAGGACGAGAAGTCCTCGCCTATTGCGGGGTTGCGCTCCTCGATTGCCTTATGCGCCGCGTATGACAGGCGGGGGAAGATTACCCATTTGGGGTCTTTCACAAAACCCTCGGGCTGGCGAACATCGCGCTCGTCCGTTGCGTCGATTGCCGCGTTCGCGTGGGAAAGGCGCGTCGTCGGGCGGAAGAGCACGGGCGTTGAGTACTTTTCGGAGTAATCGAACGCGTCGCGTATCATGGCGTACGCTTCCTCGGGCGACGCGGGGTCGAATATCGGGAGCTTTGAGTAGCGCGCGAATGTGCGCGTGTCCTGTTCCGTTTGCGACGAGATGGGTCCCGGGTCGTCCGCGACGACGACGACCATGCCGCCTTTTACGCCGATATAGGCAAGGCTCATCAGCGGGTCGGACGCGACGTTTAAGCCGACCTGCTTCATCGTTACGAGCGTGCGGTGCCCCGCGTAGGACGCGCCCGCCGCGACCTCGAGCGCGGCCTTTTCGTTGACCGACCACTCGACGTAGACGTTCTTGTCGCGTATTTTCGCAATGGTTTCCAGTATTTCTGTGGACGGCGTGCCGGGATAGCCCGTCGCGACGGTGACTCCCGCGGCGAGCGCGCCCTCGGCAATCGCGCCGTTGCCCATTAGAAGCCGAATAGACATGATTTCAGTCTCGCTTTCTGTTGTAATCTTTATATTTTACACATATTCGCGCGGGTTGTAAAGTTTATTTTTTGCCGACGCGCGACGATGCGATTGGCAAGCGACTTGTGGGGAATTTGGTTGAAAGTTCGGTGAATATAATATATAGTGGTATAATCTATAATTGACAGTTGACAATTGACAATTTTGGACGAGGGGTTTTTTTACATTTATTTGGGGGAGGTTATTTAGATGGCGGGATTGGTTTGTGACATTTGCGGGGGGAAGCTGGTAATGGACGGCGGCAGGCGGTTCGCGACCTGTGAGGTCTGCGGGGTGGAGTACCCTTTGCGCGCATTGAAAAGTATGCTTGCGGCAACGGGCGTTGCGCCTAAAGCGCAAGGGGCTGCAAAGGCGGCGGATTTTGTGATTGTTGCGGGGGTGCTGAAAGAGTACGTTGGCGCGGATATTGATGTTGTGATTCCCGATGGTGTGTTAACGATAGGCAAGGGTGTGTTTAATGGCATGAAAAATATACGCAGCGTCACAATCCCGGACGGCGTTGTCGGTATTGAGAGGAATGCTTTTTCCGGCTGTACAGGTCTTACCAATATCACCATTCCGAATGGCGTTACCGGTATTGAGTATGCTGCTTTTCATAGTTGCACAGGGCTTACCGGTATCACAATTCCGGATGGTGTTACCAGTATTGGAGAAATGGCTTTTCAAAGTTGCTCGGGGCTTACCAGCATCACCATTCCGGGCAGCGTTAACATTATTGGGAAGCAGGCTTTTGCTGGCTGCACAGGGCTTACCGAAATCACTATTCCGGACAGCGTTACAAGTATTGGCAAGAGTGCTTTTTCGGATTGCACAGGGCTTACCCGTATCACAATTGAGAACGGCGTTACTAGTATTGTGGAGGGGGCTTTTTATGGTTGCACAGGGCTTACTAGCATCACAATTCCAAAAAGCGTGACTCGCATCGAGGAGGAGGCTTTTTGCGATTGCAAGGTGCTTACAAATATTAAAATTCCGAACAGCGTTACCTATATTGCGTCTAAAGCTTTTGTGGGCTGCACGGGGCTGCGTGGTCGCTGCGTTTATTGCGGCGCAACGACGATAAGCAGTCTCGCGGAATGTAAAAGCTGCGGTAAGCCACAACCATATTCTGGTCATATTATTTACTAATTGCGAATCGCAATTGGAAATGGGGAGGATTTATTGATTACTTTTATTTTGGGACGTTCGGGGAGCGGTAAGACGGCGCTTGTTATGGAGGACATGCGGCGGCGGGCGGCGGACGGCGAGACGGGGCTTATCATGCTCGTGCCGGAGCAGTATTCGCACGCTTGCGAGCGGCAGCTTTGCCGCGTCGTCGGCGATTCGCTGTCGCTGCACGGCGAGGCTTTGAGCTTTACGCGGCTTTGCACGCGCGTGCTGGCGGAGGTTTCGGGGGCGGTTAACGTGCTTGACGGCGGGGGGCAGATTCTCGCGCTGTACCGCGCTCTCGCGGTGGCGGAGCCTGCCCTGAAGTTATACGGCGGCGAGCGGCGAGCCGACTTTTTGGAGCGGTTGCTCGCGACGGTTAAGGAGTTGAAGGCTTGCAGAGCGACTCCCGAGACGCTTTCGCGGGCGGCGGAGGACGCGGGCGGCGCGCTGGGCGACAAGCTGCGCGAGCTTGCGCTGATTCTGGAGGGTTATGACGCGTTTTTGCGCGGTGCGGCGGCAATTGACCCGCGCGACAGGTTGACGCTTGCGGCGGATAAGATTGCGATAAGCTCGTTTGCGGAGCGGCGTTATTACATCGACGGGTTCAATGAGTTCACGGCGCAGGAGACGCGCGTTATTGAGGAGCTTATCGCTTCGGGCGCGGAGCTTACATTTTGCCTGACTTGCGGCGAGCGGTTCGGGGACGAGGAGATTTTCGCGGCTCCGCGTAAGGCTCTGGAGGAGTTGATTCGGCTCGCGGAGAAGTACGGCGCGGAGTGGAGCTTGAGAGAGCTTTCGATTGGCGACGCGCGGCGGGCGGGCGACCTAGCGTTTTTGGAGCGGCGATTGTTCGCGCACGGGGGCGAGGTTTACGGCGGGGCGGCGGCTTCTGTTGAGACGCTCGCGGCGGCGACGACGTTTACGGAGTGCGAAATTGCGGCGGCTAAGGTTCTGGAGCTTGTGCGGGCGGGGTATCGTTACCGCGACATCGCGATTACGGCGCGCGGGGTGGACGCGTATGCGTCGCTGTGCGAGAACGTGTTTGAACGATACGGGATACCCGTATTCGTTTCGGGCAACGCCGACATATTGCAAAAGCCGCCTGTCGCGCTGATTGTCGCGGCTCTTGAGATTGTGACGCGCGGGTGGAGCTATGACGCGGTGTTCCGTTACCTTAAGACAGGGCTTGCGGGAATTGCGGCGGAAGAATGTGATGAGCTTGAGAACTATGTGATACGTTACAACATTCGCGGCGGGACTTGGACGCGCGCGGGCGACTGGGCTTTCGGGCTGAAGCGCGACGCGGAGACGGAGGTTGACAGGAAGCGCGAGCAGGTTAAGCTCGCGGAAGCGGCTCGGGTGGACGCGCTTCGGAGGCGGATTGCCGCGCCGCTCGTGCGGTTGCAGAACGGACTTAAACGCGCGGCGACTTGCGCCGACGGGTTGGGCGTGCTGTACGAGTTCTTGGAGGGATTGGAGTTACCGCGGGCGATTTCGGCTAAGGCGGAGCTGTTGGGCGGGCTTGGTAACGCGCGGCTCGCGGACGAATATCGCCAGCTTTGGAAGATTATCGTGAGCGCAATTGACCAATGCCACGCGCTGATGGGCGACGCGTCGCTCTCGATTGCGGAGTTCGCGCGCGTGCTCCCGCTTGTGCTGTCGCAGTACAGCGTGGGCGTGATTCCCGTCGCGCTTGACCGCGTGATGGTCGGCGACATGGCAAGCGGGCGGCGACTAGACGTCAAGTGCCTGATTGTGCTCGGGGCGACGGACGGCGCGCTGCCGCACGCTTCGGAACCGGGCGGCGTGCTGTCCGACGAGGAGCGGACGCGGCTCGGTTCGCTCGGCGTAGCGGTGTCGGGCGGCATGGAGACGCGACTGGCAAACGAGCTTAACATTATTTATTCCGCGCTGACGCAGCCGTCGGACAAGCTGATTTTGCTGTATCCGAAAAGCGCGAAGCCGTCGTATTTATTTACGCGCGCGCTGAAGCTGCTACGGCTTACGGAGCGCGTGCCGGAGCCGCGCGAATACATGACGGCGGCGGAGCTGCCCTGCTATGAGCTTGCGGCCATGTCCGCCGATTCCGAGGCGCGCGCGTTTTTTGAGCAATTCGGCGGCGCGCGTTTGCGCGAGCTTGAGGTTGCCGCCGCAATGGAGCGCGGGTCGCTCTCCGCTGACGCGGCGTTCAGGCTTTACGGGGCGGGACGCGCCTATTCCGCGACGCGGGTTAAGGCGTTTTATTCGTGCAAGTTCGGGTATTTCATGAAGAACGGGCTGCGGGCATACGAGCGCAAGGCGGTGACGTTTGACGCGCCGGAGGAGGGAACGTTTATGCACTTCGTCCTGCAAAAAACGGCGGAGTACGCGCGCGACTCGGGCGGGTTCGGGGCGGTGGAGCCTGACGCGCTCACCGCGCTGACGGATACGTTTACGGAGGAATACATCGCGAAAAACATGCCCGATTGGGACGAGCGTCCCGAGCGGTTTCGTTACCTGTTTCTGCGGCTTGCGGGTGAAGCGCGGACGGTCGTCGCGGACACGGCGCGTGAGCTGCGCGCGTCTGACTTCGCGCCGACCGAGTTTGAGAAGGACTTTCAGAGCGAGCCGCGCTTTGACGAGAGTATCGGCGAAATTCCCGTTCTGCACGGGTTGATTGACCGCATTGACGAATGGGACGACGGCGGGAAGCGTTATCTGCGTGTCGTTGACTATAAGACGGGGAGCGAGGCTTTTGAGCTGACCAAGGTGCTGAACGGATTGGGAGCGCAGATGCTGATTTACCTGTTCGCCTTGACGCGCGGCAGGAGCGACGTTGTGCCCTCGGGCGTGCTGTACTCCCGCGCCTGCGCCGAGATTTTTACGGCGAAGCACGACATGTCCGACGTGGAGATTGACAAAGAGCTTGCGAGTAAGTTAAAGCGCAGCGGACTGTTGTTGGACGACGACGCGGTGGTTGAAGCCATGGAGCGCGGCGTGAAGCGGTTTATGCCGTCAAATCGGGCGACGGCGGAGCAGTTTGAGCAGTTGTCGCGGCATTTGGACGGGTTGCTCGCCGCCGTGCCGAAAGGTTTGCTGTCGGGCGACGTTTCCGCCGACCCTTACTATCGCGCCAATGACGACCACGCCTGCCGATATTGCGAGTACAAGTCGGCGTGTCTGTTTGACGAGGAGCGCGACAATCGGCGGCGAATATATAACGTGAGCAATTCGGAATTTTGGGAGAAAGTAGGCGGCGGGAATGGCAAAGATTGAACCGACACCGGAGCAGTTCGAGGCGATGACGCACATGGGCGAGGCGATTCTCGTGTCCGCCGGCGCGGGCTCGGGCAAGACGCGCGTGCTTGTGGAGCGGCTGATGCGTCAATTGGAAAACCCTGACGCAGACGTGAGCGTTACGGATTTCCTCATTATCACCTTTACAAACAACGCGGCGGCGGAGCTGCGCGAGCGCGTGGGCGACGAGATTTCGGAGCGGCTTGCCGCTGACCCGACTAACCGCCGTTTGCGGCGGCAGGCTTTGCTCGTCAGCGCGAGCCACATTATGACGATTCACGGCTTTTGCCTTGAGCTTTTGCGGGAGAACGCGCATGTGCTCGGACTTGCGCCTGATTTCCGCGTTGCGGACGCGGACGAGTGCGCGATTATTCAGGCGGAGACGCTGAATGAGGTTCTCGACGCGCGGTATGAAACGATTCTTGAGGACGCGGACTTTGCCGAGCTTGTGGATACGATGAGCGCGGGGCGCGACGACAGTCGGCTGGCGGACATTGTGCTGAACACCTACGATAAGCTGCAAGCGAACGCAGACCCCGCGGGTTGGATACGCGACCGCATGGCGGAGCTTGCGTTTGAGACTGTCGCCGACGCTGGCGACACGCGTTGGGGGCGGCTGCTGCTTGACAACGCGCTCGCGGAGATGCGTTATTGGCGCGAGTGGATTGAGAGCGTGCGCGGGGACGCGACGATTGAAAAGTCGTATGGAGCTCAGTTCGACGTGATGACCGCGTTTTGCGACGCGCTGAAGGTTGGTTGGGACGCGACCGCGAGCGCGGCGGTTTCTCTGCCGAAAGCCGTCGCGCTATCGGGCGAGGATTACGCCGACGTTAGGGAAAGCCGCTTGGCGTGTAAGACGGCTTATGACAAGCTGCGGGTGTCGTTTGCCGAGCCTTCGCGGAAAGTGCTGGACGATTTGCTTGCGGTGCGTCCCGCTCTGCGCGGGTTGTTTGCGCTCGTGGAGGACTTCGGCAAGGCTTACGGTGAGGCGAAGCGGCGGCGCGGCATTGTCGATTTCTCCGACCAAGAGCACATGGCTCTGCGGCTGCTGACTGACGAGGACGGTGAGCCGACGGCGTTCGCACGCGTTGTGCGGGAGCGGTTCCGTGAGGTTATGGTGGACGAATATCAGGACGTGAACGAGGTTCAGGAGCGGATATTCAGCGCGGTCTCACGCGAGGGACGCAACGTGTTCATGGTCGGCGACGTGAAGCAGTCGATTTATCGGTTCCGTCTCGCGGACCCGAACATATTTTTGGGGAAGTATCGCGATTTCGCAAAGACCGACGGCGGCGGGAAGCGGATATTGCTGTCGAAAAACTTCCGCTCACGCAAGAACGTTTTGGACGCGGTGAACTTCGTGTTTGAGAACATCATGTCGGTTGAGTACGGCGAGATGGAGTACGGCGAGAACGAGAAGCTGCTCTGCGGGCGCGACGACGACACGGAGGGTCACTCGGTCGAGATTGACGTTATTGACTTGCCGAAACGCAGACACAGCGCGGACGAGAACGAGGATTCGCCCGACAACGTGGAGCTTGCGGCGGCATTTGTCGCGCGGCGCATTGACGAGCTAATTTCGGGCGGGTTTGAGGTTCCCGTTAAGGACGGCGGCGTTCGGTGCGCGAACTACGGCGACGTTGCGATTCTGCTGCGCGCTTTTAAGGGCAAGGCGGCGGCTTATCGCTCGGCTCTCGCGGCGCGGGCCATACCTGTTGAGTTCTCGGAGCGGGAAAGCTTTTTTGACACGACGGAGATTACTGTCGCGCTGTCTCTGCTGGAGGTTATCGACAACCCGAAGCAGGATGTGCCGCTGATTGCGACGCTGCGCGGTCCGATTTACGCGTTTTCGGCGGATAAGCTCGCGGGGATTCGTCTGCTTGCGCCGAGTGAGGACTTCCTCACGGCTCTAAACGTCGCGGCGGAGACGGACGAGGACGCGCGGCGGTTTTTGGACGAGCTGAACGCGTTCCGCGCGCTTGCGCCCGAGCTTCCGACCGACAAGTTTTTGTGGCATGTATACAACAGGACGGGGCTGCCCGCGATTGTCGGCGCGATGACGCACGGTGCGGAGCGGCGCGACAACCTGACGCGGCTGATTGACCACGCGCGGCGCTTTGAGGGCGGCGGTTACAAGGGGTTGTTCGGTTTTATCACGCATGTGCGGCGGCTGCGGGAGGCGGGGCGCGACCTCACGGGCGGTGCGGAGACGCAGGGCACGGGCGCGGTGCAGCTGCTGACGATGCACAAATCCAAGGGGTTGGAGTTTCCGATTGTGTTCCTTGCCGACATGACCAAGGGGTACAATCGGCTTGACTTAACCGCACCGCTGCTTATTCACCCGAAGCTCGGGGTTGGGGCAAAGCGCGTTAACCGCGAGCGGCGCATTGCGTTCCCGACGATTGCGCGGCGCGCGATTTCGGCAAAGCTGACGGAGGAGCTGCGGGCGGAGGAGCTGCGCGTTCTGTACGTCGCGATGACGCGGGCGCGGGAAAAGCTTGTGATTGTCGGGTCGCACGCGAACGCGACGGCGGCGCTGGACAAGCTGCGCGCTTCGGCTTCAACGCCCGTTGAACCGCGCGTGCTGCGCGGCACGAGTTGCCTGCTCGATATGATATTGCTTGCGCAACTGACGGTTGAGGACGCGGACAAGCTGTGGGATTTGCGGGTGATTACTGACGTGAGCGGTGCGGGCGAAACGGCTGTTTCGGACGATATATCTGCTCCCGCAACGCCTGAATTGTCAACTGTCAATAGTCAATTGTCAATTGACGAAGTTGCGGAGCGACTTTCGTTCAAGTATCCGTATCCGTCGGCGGCGCAATTGCCGAGTAAGTTGACGGCTACGGAGCTAAAAGGGCGGTTCCGCGACGGGGAGGTTGCGGAGGACGCGGACACGCTTGTAAAGGCGGCGTTTTCCGATATTTACGCAAAGCCCGCGTTTTTGTCCGCGGGTGACGCGGCGCGCGCGCTGACAGGCGCGGAGCGCGGCACGGCTCTGCACGCGGTTATGCAGCATGTGGAGTTCGGCGCGTGCGCGACGGTTGAGGGCGCGCGGGGCGAGGTTGCGCGATTGCTCGCGGCGGGGATTATCTCGCGCGAGCAGGCGGACGCGGCGGATTGCGCGAGTATCGCGGCGTTCGTCTCGTCCGAGCTTGGCGCAAAGGTGCTGGGCGCGGAGCGCGTTTATCGCGAGTTTAAGTTTTCGTTGCTCGTCCGTGCGGAGGAGCTTATCGCGGGCGGGGGCGAGGACGAGATATTGTTTCAGGGCGTTATCGACCTGATTGCGGACGACGGCGAAACGCTTACGGTTGTTGACTTTAAGACCGACCGCGTGACTGACGCGACGCTCGCGGCGAAAGCGGAGGATTACACAGCGCAGATTTCGTCCTATTGCCGCGCGATTACGCGCATTACGGGCAAGCCCGTGTCACGCGGGGCGTTGTACTTTTTCGCGCTTAACAGGGCTGTTGATATTGTAAACGGCAGTATTTGATGATAAAATCTAACCATTAAAAATTTATCGGAGGTTGATTCTATGAGTGATTTTTTCGGCGCGGGCAAGATTAAGTACGAGGGCGCGGGGAGCGATAATCCCCTGTCGTTCAAGCATTACGACGCGGACGCGGTTATCGCGGGAAAACCCATGCGCGAGCATTTGCGGTTCGCGCTGTCGTGGTGGCACACGATGCCGGCGGAGGGAACCGACATGTTCGGCGTCGGGACGGCTGACAAGTCGTTCGGCGGGGTTGACGGCATGGACGTTGCGCGGCGGCGCGCGGCGGCGGCTTTTGAGCTTATGGAGAAGCTGGACGTTGACTATTTCTGCTTCCACGACCGCGATTTGGCTCCCGAGGGGGAGACGCTTTCGGAGACGAACGCGCGGCTTGACGCGATTTCCGACGAGCTTGAGACGCTGATTAAGTCTACAGGCAAAAAGGTGCTGTGGGGCACGGCGAACTGCTTCGGGCACCCGCGCTATATGCACGGGGCGGGCACGGCTCCGAATCCGGACGCTTTCGCTTTTGCCGCCGCGCAGATTAAAAAGGCGATTGAGGTCACGCACCGCTTGGGCGGGGAGGGCTATGTGTTCTGGGGCGGGCGCGAGGGCTATGAGACGCTGCTGAACACGAACTGCGGCTTGGAGCAGGACAACATGGCGCGGCTGATGCGGCTTGAGGTTGACTACGCGCGGAGTATCGGGTTCGCGGGCGACTTTTACATTGAGCCGAAACCCAAGGAGCCGACAAAGCACCAGTACGACTTCGACGCGGCGACGGTTATCGCGTTTTTGCAGCGGTACGGGCTTGACAAGGACTTTAAGCTGAACATTGAGGCGAACCACGCGACGCTTGCGGGGCACACGTTCCAGCATGAGCTGCGCGTCGCGCGCGAGACGGGCGCGTTCGGGTCGATTGACGCGAATCAGGGCGACGCGCTGCTCGGGTGGGACACGGACCAATTCCCGACGAATGTCTATGACGCGACGCTGTGCATGTATGAGGTTATCAAGGCGGGCGGCTTCACAAAGGGCGGGCTGAACTTCGACGCTAAGGCGCGGCGCGGCTCGTTCACGCGGGAGGACACGCTGCTCAGTTACATCGCGGGTATGGACGCGTTCGCGTTCGGGCTGAAGGCGGCTCTGCGGCTGATTGAGGACGGGCGGCTTGACACGTTTGTTGACGAGCGTTACGCGGGGTACAAGAGCGGCATCGGCGCGGACATCGTGTCAGGCAAGGCGACGATATTTGACTTGGAGCGGTACGCGCTCGCGCTCGGCGAGGTTACGACGAACACGAGCGGGCGGCAGGAATATTTGGAGAGCGTGTTGAACCAGATAATATTGGGGGGCATATAGGTGGAGAAGTATTTGGATAGAGTGCTGTCGTTTGAAGAGCGCGCCGTTGATTTGGTGTCGCGCATGACGCTTGCGGAAAAGGCTTCGCAGACGAGCTATGACGCGCCCGCGATTCGGCGGCTCGGCATACCGAGCTACAACTGGTGGAACGAGGCTCTGCACGGCGTGGCGCGCGCCGGTACGGCGACGGTGTTCCCACAGGCGATTGCTATGGCGGCGGCGTTTGACGACGAGCTTGTCGGGCAAGTCGCGGACGTTATTTCCACAGAGGGGCGGGCGAAATTCAACGCCGCTTCCGCTAAGGACGACCGCGACATTTATAAAGGGCTTAGCTTTTGGTCGCCGAACATTAACATTTTCCGCGACCCGCGCTGGGGCCGCGGGCACGAGACTTACGGCGAGGACCCGTATCTGACGGCGGAGCTTGGCAAGGCGTTCGTGCGCGGGTTGCAGGGCGACGGAGAGTACTTAAAGGCGGCGGCTTGCGCAAAGCACTTCGCGGTGCACTCGGGACCCGAAAACCTGCGGCATGAGTTCGACGCGATTGCCGACGCGCACGACCTTTGGGAGACGTATTTGCCCGCGTTTGAGGCTCTTGTGACGGAAGCAAAGGTTGAGGCTGTTATGGGCGCGTATAACCGCACTAACGGCGAGCCTTGCTGCGGCAGTAAGACGCTGCTTGTGGACATTCTGCGCGGCAAGTGGGAGTTTGAGGGGCATGTCGTGTCCGACTGCTGGGCGTTAACGGACTTCCACGAGCACCATAAGATTACGAACTCGGCGGAGGAATCGGTTGCGCTCGCGCTGAAAAACGGTTGCGACCTGAACTGCGGCAAGACTTACCTGTCGATGGTTTCGTCGCTGAAAGCGGGACTGATTACGGAGGAGGACATTGACAAGGCGGTTGTGCACCTGATGACGACGCGGCTGAAGCTCGGACTGTTCGACGGGACGGAGTACGACGATGTGCCGTTCTCCGCGATTGCCAGCCGCGAGCACACAGAGCTTGCGCTTGAGACGGCGCGGCGCAGCTTGGTGCTGCTGAAAAACGACGGTTTGCTGCCGCTCGACCGCGCGGTGGTCAAGACTATCGCGGTCGTCGGTCCGAACGCGGATTCGCGCCGCGTGCTGCTCGGCAACTACAACGGCACGCCGCCGCGCCATGTTACTGTGCTGGAGGGCATACAGGACTTGGCGGGCGACGACGTGCGCGTGTATTACGCGGAGGGCAGTCACCTGTATCGCGAGAAGTCGGACTTCCTGTCGCGCCCGAACAATCGGCTCAGTGAAGCTGTCAGCGCGTGCGACGACGCGGACGTGGTTGTGCTCGTCGTCGGGCTTGACGACTCGATTGAGGGCGAGGAGGGGCACCCGAGCAATCCGTTTGACGGCGGCGACAAACCGAACCTTGAGTTCCCCGACGCGCAACTTCGGCTCATTGAAGCCGTCGCGGCGACGGGCAAGCCTACGGTGCTCGTCAACATGACGGGCAGCGCGATGAATTTGACTTTCGCTTCCGAGCGGTTTTCGGCGATTTTGCAGGGTTGGTACCCGGGCGGCGAGGGCGGACGCGCGATTGCGGAGGCTATCTTCGGCGTGTTTTCTCCGTCGGGCAGACTGCCCGTGACGTTCTACCGCTCAAGCGAGGAGCTGCCTGACTTTTTGGATTACTCTATGCAAAACCGCACTTACCGCTACATGAAGAATGAGGCGATGTATCCGTTTGGTTACGGGCTGTCGTACACGAGCTTCGGTTACGCGGCGGCTTCGCCCGTGAGTGTAAAGCTCGCGGACGCGGCGGAGGTTTCTGTGACGGTTACGAACACGGGCGCGGTTGCCGCGCGCGAGATTGTTGAGTGCTATGTGCAATGCGCGGAGCGATTCGCTTATTCCCCCGTGTGGCAGTTAAAGGGCTTCAAGTCCGTGTATTTGCAGGCGGGCGAGAGCGCGGAGGTTAGCTTTACGCTAGATAAAAAGGCGTTCAGCCTTGTGGACGAAAACGGCGACAGCGTGCTGATGCGCGGCGCGAACCGCGTATTTGTCGGCGGCGGACAGCCCGACGCGCGCACGCTCGCGCTGACGGGCACTCTGCCCGCGCAGTTCACGGTGGACGTATGACCTGCGTTATCGGTATAGACCTCGGAACGAGCGGGGTTAAGGCGGTGCTCATCGGCGGCGACGGCGACGAGCTTGCGATTCTCGGCGTGCGCGCGTCGTCTTACTCGCCCGACGTGGCGGACGGCGGTTGCGTTCAGCAAGAGCCGTCTGTGTGGTGGGAGCACACGCGGGCGGTTTTGCGCGAGCTTACGCGCGACTTCCCCGACGCGGAGATTGCGGCTCTCGCGGTTTCGGGGCAGATGCACAGCTCCGTGTTTTTGGACGCGGACGGCGGCGTGATTCGTCCGGCTCTGCTGTGGAACGACACTCGCACGACGGAGCAGACGCGCGAGATTATTGAGCTTTGCGGCGGTGAAGCGCGGCTGCTGGAGCTTGTTCAGAACCGCGCGCTTGAGGGGTTCACGCTGCCGAAAATCCTGTGGTTGCGCAAGCATGAGCCGCAGAATTTCGCGCGGCTTGACAAGGTTGTCATGCCTAAGGACTATATCAATTATCGGCTGACGGGGCGCATTGCGACGGAGGTTTCGGACGCGGCGGGTACGCTGCTTTGGGACACGCGCGCGCGGACTTGGAGCCTTGAGATGGTGGCGGCGATGGGGCTTGATGCTTCGCTTTTGCCGACGGTTTTGGAGTCGCTTGACGTCGTGGGCGTCGTCGCGGCGGACATTGCGCGGGAATTGGGATTGCCGAACGGCGTGCGCGTGATTGCGGGCGGTGCCGACAACAGCTGCGGCGCGGTCGCGAACGGGATTCTGGAACCCGGACAGGCTATGGTGAGCGTCGGGACGAGCGGAACCGTCGTCGCGTACCTCGACGCGCTTGAGGGCGACGTTACGGGTGAGGTGCATCTGTTCAGCTACAGCGCGCCCGAGGCGGATTACGCCATGGGCTGTATGCTGTCCGCGGGGCAATGCCTGAACTGGCTGAAAGAGAATATCCTGACGCAATACGGTTACGACGAATTGAACGCGCTGGCGGAGGCTTCGCCGTGCGGCGCGAACGGGCTTGTGTTTTTGCCGTACCTGTTCGGGGAGCGGTGCCCGCACCCCGACGCGGACGCGCGCGGCGTTTTCTTCGGGCTTGGCGCGGCAACCTCGGCGGGCGACATGGCTCGTGCGGTGTTGGAGGGCGTTGCGCTGAATTTCGCGGAGATGCTCGCGCTTGTGGAACGGTTCGCGCCCGTGCGGGAGCTGTATCTCACGGGCGGCGGGGCGCGGAGCGCGGTTTGGCGGCAGATTCTCGCCGATGTGCTGGGGCGCGAACTGATTGTCTCGAACGTTGAGGAGGGCGCGGCTCTCGGCGCGGGTATGCTCGCGCTCGTCGGCGCGGGACTTGCGCCGAGCCTGAAGTCCGCGGGCGAGCGGCTTATCAGTCGCGACCGCGTGATTGTGCCGAACCGCGACAACGCGGCGGTTTACGCCAAGTCCGCGCGCGTGTTCTCGGCATTGTACGCGGCGGCGCGCGACGTGTTTAAGCTGAACAAGTAGCGAACTTTAATTGATAGGCAAGCCTGACGAATTTTGTCGGGCTTGTCTTTTTTTCGTAAATTTAGCACGAAAAATTAGTTGCGCGCTATTGACAGTCATTTGACCTTATGCTATAATCTAATTATTCTAAATGGGATTCACAAATTCAGCATTCAAAGGTGGTGGTCGCAAGATGGCAATTACTTATCTCCCCGGCACAACCATTCAGACAGAGCTTGCGTCGGGGGCGGCGGAACGGATTCTGACGCCGATGTTTTACAGCGGCGGGCTTGTGTTGTCGCAAGTCTCGCAGATTACGGGGTTGGAGGGGTACATCGTCCAGAACTGGGTGAAGCGCAAGTTCCTTGCCCCGCCGCAGCACAAGAAGTACAGCCGACGGCAGCTTTGCCGGCTGCTGTTCATCAACGTGCTGAAGGACTGCTTCACGCTGGACCAAGCGGCTCTGCTGCTTGGGTACATCAACGGGGTGCTGTCCGACGATTCGGACGACTTGATTGACGACAGCGTGCTGTACGGGTACTTCGTCGATTGCATCGCCGCCCTTGGCGCGGCTTCGCCGATGCGGCTGGACGGGACGCAGGACGTAATCGCGCGCGTCACGGCGGATTACAGCAACCCGAACCCGAGCGCGGGTAAGCGGCTGTCGCAGGTACTGGACGTAATGCTCGCGGCTTACGAGGCGCGGCACGTCATGGAGCTTGCTGCGGAGCGGTTTGCGCAGCTTGACTTGAAGTAACGGCGACTTAATCGGCGATATAAATTATGACAGGAGGAAATTGTTATGCAGGTAATACAGGATTGGTGGGGCGCACTAAGCTTATTGGAGCAGATATTCGCGGCGGTCGCCATACCCGCGACGCTGCTGCTGTTATTGCAGACTATAATGCTGCTGTTCGGCTTGGGGCACGGGCACGACGCGGACGGCGGGCATGACTTCGACCACGACCATGACCACGGCTTTGACCATGACCACGATTTTGACCACGACCATGACGGCGCGTTCGGCGCGCACATCAGTCATGACCACGGGGAGCACGCCGACCACGGCGGGCATGAGTCGCACGACCCGGGGCTTCGCATGTTCACGGTTCGCGGAATAGTCGCGTTTTTCGCAATCTTCGGCTGGATGGGGCTTGCGCTGTTACAGGGCGACATGAGCGCATTGCCCGTAATCGCTATCGCGCTTGTCGCGGGGATTGCGTCCATGGCACTCATCGCGTTTGTCATTCGCGCGGCGACGAAATTGCAGCGCAACGGCGCGGTTGACCTCGCGAACGCGGTGGGGCATTCGGGTTCCGTGTACATACGCGTGCCCGCTTCGCGCAAGGCTTCCGGCAAGGTTAACCTCACGGTTCAGGAGCGGCTGATTGAGGCGGACGCGGTTACGGACGAGACGGGAGACTTGCTGCCCGGCGGGGAGGTCGTCGTCGTCGGTTTGACAAGTCCGAACACGCTGCTTGTGGTCGGGAAGAAATAGGAATTGGGTATATAAAGAAAGGAGAGAGCGCTATGTTTGGTCAGGTATCCGGCGGTATCGGGAGGATGTTTTTAATCATTTTTGCCGTCATACTCATCGCATTCGCAATATTTTTCACGGTGGTTTCAATCAGGACGAGGCGCAGACACAAGAAAGAGGATTTGGAGAAAGCCGAAAAAGCCGCTGCCGCGCTAGCCGCGACGCATGTATCGCGGAAACGCCGCGAAGAGAGCGACACACCAACACACAAGGACATTTGGCGGTAGATGTTAAATGTCGGCGTGATGCGGAGCCGAGCTGCAAAACAGCAATAGCAACAGCCGAGTGCTGTTATTTGAAACGGAGGTGCCGCGCCGATTGTGCACACGGCTCTTTCCGTGCCGTACTCAAACGCGCTGCCCCCTGCTCCGTGGGAGCCGGGGAACCCGAAGGAATAGACCGAGCTTTTGCCATACGCGCGAAAAATAAATATTTGGAGGTTATATTCATGCAACTGTACACTCTCATTCTTATCTGCGTGGCGGCGGTTCTCGTATTCTCTTTGCTGATTCTCATTCTCAGCCGCTACAAAAAGTGCCCGTCCGACAAGATTATGGTTATCTACGGTAACGTCGGCAACCTCGCGGACGGAACGGCTCGCTCCGCGCGGTGCGTGCACGGCGGCGCGGCGTTCATCTGGCCTGTCGTGCAGGCGTATCAGTTCCTTGACCTCACGCCGCTGTCAATCAACACCGACCTGAAAAACGCGCTTTCCAAGCAGAATATACGCATCGACGTGCCGTCGCGCTTCACGGTCGGCATATCGACGGAGCAGGGCGTTATGCAGAACGCGGCGGAGCGTCTGCTTGGGCTGAAGCTTTCGGAGGTTCAGGAGCTTGCGCGGGACATTATTTTCGGTCAGCTGCGTCTCGTCGTCGCGACGATGGACATTGAGGAGATTAACACCGACCGCGACAAGTTTCTAGAGAGCGTGTCGCGCAACGTTGAGACGGAGCTGCGCAAAATCGGTCTGCGGCTCATCAACGTGAACGTCACGGACATCAACGACGAGAGCGGCTACATTGTCGCGCTCGGTCGTGAAGCCGCCGCGAAAGCTATCAATGACGCGAAAAAGTCCGTCGCGGAGCGCGAGCGCGAGGGTTCAATCGGTGAGGCGAACGCGCACCGTGACCAGCGCGTCAGCGTCGCGGACGCGGATTCGACCGCAATCGAGGGCGAGAACGACGCTAAGATGAAGATTGCAAGCTCGAACGCGCTGCTGCGTGAGCGTCAGGCGGAGGCGAACAAGCTGGCGGTGTCCGCCGAAAAGATTCAGGAAGCGCAGGCGCAGGAAGCGTCCTATGCCGCGCAGCAAATCGCGGAAACGGCGCGCGCCCTGCGCGATAAGGCGACGTTGGAAGCCGACGTTATCGTTGAAACCGAGATTAAGAAGCGTCGCATGGAGCTTGAAGCCGAAGCCGACGCGGAGCAGTCGCGCCGCCGCGCTCGCGGTGAAGCCGACGCAATCTACGCGCGAATGGAAGCCGAGGCGCGCGGCACGCAGGAGTTGCTTACGCGTCAGGCGGACGGTCTTGCGAAAATCGTATCCGCCGCGGGCGGCGACCCCGCTGCCGCTCTGCGCCTGATGCTCGCCGACAAGATGGAGGATTTGATTCGTATTCAGGTTGAGGCGATAAAGAACATCAAGTTCGACAAGGTGACTGTGTGGGACAGCGGCTCCGGCAACGCGAACGGACAGTCGAGCACGGCGAATTTCCTGTCGGGCATGATGAAGTCTCTGCCGCCGCTGAACGAGCTTTTCGGCATGGCGGGTATGCAGCTTCCCGAATTTCTCGGCAAGCCGTCGGACGCGGTTTTGGACGCGGTACCCGATGAGCTGTTGGGTAACGGAACGGGTGACGACGCGGAGTAACATTTTCCGCTTAAAATTGGAAAGCCCACCAAAAGGTGGGCTTGATTTTTTGTAAACATTTGTGATAAATAGTAACCAAATAGTTACAGAATAACTTTTTGTAACTTGGTTGAAGTGCACAAGCGCACATTTTTCGACGTTTTTTGACCGTTTACGCCGTCCATTCGCTGTGCATGATGACCGTCAGGCGGAGGGTTCCCTCGTATTCCTCAAAGCCGAGACGCAGGCTGTTCCAATCTACGTCCGTCGCGGCTGTCTCGCCGTCAACGCCGCGTATACCCTTGACGCTCTTCGCGTCGGTCGGTATGTGGAAGTCCACGAATCGGATACCGGGGAACACTTCGGTCAGGTTCTCAAGCGAATTGCCCGACTTGACGACGTAATCCACGCCCAGCTCGCGCGCGTAGGTGTAGTCCTTGTTGAATACGAACGCGCTGAAAAACTCCTTGGGAGTAAGTTCAATCGGCTCTCCCGTGCCGTTGTAAACGCCCCATACGTACTCCTGCGCGTCGTCCGCGAAGGCGGCGACCTGCTTGGGCGTGAAGCGTTTGTTCGTGGCGAGCGTAATCGTCGCGTATGGCGAGATTACGACTCCGTTATCAGGGTGGACTACGTTTGCAAGGTCTTTGTAGTCCTCCTCTTTTATCAATTCAACTATTCGATACGCTTCGCTTACAAGTTCCGCCGGTGTTGCCGTGGCGGGTATGCTCCCCGCCTTATTCCCAAAGCTTAACCCGAGCGTTTCTTGAAACAAGCTGCCCCGAGACGCGGCAACCCCCGATATTAAGATAATCACGCCCAGGACAAGTCCGAGAACAAGCATTAGCACATGCGTTGCAGCCTTTTTCAAAAATCTCACCCCATTTACACGCGCAGACGGCGGGTAAAATACCCCGCGCCGCGCAGACATTATTATTTCGCGCGATAGCCCCCGCGTCTCGCGCTGTATATATGGTACGCTTTCGCGGCGCGCAACTCAACTACAAAGGTTTACAAACTGTCACTTTCTCGAAATTGTTACAAATATAAAAACAATCGGTAAGCCCCTTGACATAGTCTCCCGAGAGTGCTAAATTATGTTTAGCACTCGAAGCGTGCGAGTGCTAACGAGGTAAGCATAATGAATTTGGGAGAACGCAAAAAGGAAATATTGCGCGCCGTGATTGACCGATACGTGGACACGGCGGAGCCTGTCGGTTCCAAGGCTATCGCGTCGGCTCTGCCGCGCTCCGTCTCACCCGCGACGATTCGCAATGAGATGGCGGAGCTTGAGTCGCTGGGACTGCTTGAGCAGCCGCACACGAGCGCGGGGCGCATACCGACGGCTCTCGGTTATCGGATATATGTTAACGAGCTGATGCGGCGGCACCGCATGTCAATTGAGGAAGCGGAGGACATTAACCGCGCGCTGACAAGGCGCGTCGCGGAGCTGGACAGGTTGATTTCTTACGCGGGGAAGCTCGCGTCTCGCGTTACGGCTCTGCCGGCTTACGCGCTGTCGGTTGCGCCGCCCGACGTTACGGCGATGCGGTTTGACCTGATACTTGTGGACGCGAACACGTTTATCGTCGTCGTTATGCTGACGGGCGACACGGTTAAGAACAAGCTTGTGCATTTGCCTACGGTTGTCAATCAGGAGACGCTTACGCGGCTCGGCGCGCTGCTTAACGCGAATTTTACGGGTGTGCCCGACGCTGGGATTACGTCCGCGCTGCTCGATTCAACGGCGCGCGCGGCGGGCGATACGCAGGGACTGACCGCCGTCGTCGCGGAGTTTTTAATCGAGCTTTTGCAAGCTCCGCCGCACGGGGACGCGCACTTTACGGGCGAGCTGAATTTGTTCGGCTATCCGGAGTATCGCGACGTTAACAAGGCGCAGCGGCTGATTGAATACCTGTCGGACGAGAGCGAGCTGCTGCGATTACCGACGCCGAAGGGCGGGGATTTGGCGAAGATTACAATCGGTCCCGAGAACTTGGCGGAGGAGCTGCGCGACTCAAGCGTCGTCGTCGCGCGGTATGACATGGGCGGAGACGCGCAGCTGCTGCTCGGCGTCGTCGGACCGACGCGCATGGATTATTCAAAGGTGATAACGCGGTTGGAGTACATCGCGCGCGGAATCGCGACCTTGCTCTCGGGCGAGCAGACCTCGGGCTTGCCGCCGGGCGCGACACACGCGGGAATCCCGCCGCACACAATAAATACGGGTCAGGATAAAGACGACAAAGGACAAAGGAGTGACGATAGTGGCTAGACAACACAAAAAATCGGACGGTAAATCCGACGACAAGCCGATTGAGGAGGCGCAGGCGGAGCCGATTAAGGAAGAAGCGCAAGCCGAATCGGAGGTTACGGACTCCGTGCCGCCCGCGGAGCCGTCGTATGAGATTCAGCTTGAAACCGCGCTTGCGGCGGAGCACGACAAGTACCTGCGGCTGGCGGCGGAGTATGACAATTACCGCAAGCGCAGTCAAAAGGAGCGCGAAGCGTTGTACGCCGACGCGCGCGCGGAGACGGTTAAAAGGTTGCTGCCCGTGTATGACAATTTGGCGCGCGCGCTTGCGCAGCAATGCACGGACGAGGGGTTTTTCAAGGGCATCGACATGACGATGACGAAATTCCGCGAGCTGCTTTCCGGCATGGGGGTTGAGGAAATTGCCGCGCGGGACGTGAAGTTTGACCCCGAAAAGCATGAGGCTGTTCACAGAATTGAGGACCCCGAGCTTGGCGAACAGGTTATTACGCAGGAGTTTGAAAAGGGCTTCACAATCGGAGACAAGGTAATACGGCACTCAAAGGTGCAAGTGGCAAATTAAGAAAAGCAAAGGAGTAATATATTATGGGTAAAATTATCGGAATTGACTTGGGCACAACGAACTCATGCGTCGCGGTTATCGAGGGCGGCGAGCCTGTCGTTATCGCGAACGCGGAGGGCAACCGCACAACGCCGTCTGTCGTCGCGTTCTCTAAGGACGGCGAGCGCATGATTGGACACGTCGCAAAGCGGCAGTCTATCACGAACCCCGAAAGGACGATTTCGTCCATTAAGCGCGAAATGGGCAGCTCTTACAAGGTGTCGATTGACAGCAAGCAGTACACGCCGCAAGAGATTTCGGCGATGATTCTGCAAAAGCTGAAGAGCGACGCGGAGGCTTACCTCGGCACAAAGGTGACGGAAGCGGTTATCACCGTTCCCGCGTACTTTACGGACAGTCAGCGGCAGGCGACGAAGGACGCGGGACGCATTGCTGGGCTTGAGGTCAAGCGTATCATTAACGAGCCGACGGCGGCGGCTCTCGCCTACGGGCTTGACAAAGAGGGCGAGCAGAAAATCATGGTTTACGACCTCGGCGGCGGAACGTTCGACGTGTCGGTGCTTGAGATTGGCGACGGCGTTATTGAGGTTCTCGCGACGGCGGGCAACAACCGTCTCGGCGGCGACGACTTTGACGAGTGCGTTATGAACTACCTGCTGGCGGAATTTAAGAAGGATTCGGGCATCGACCTCTCCGCCGACAAGATTGCGTTGCAGCGTCTGCGGGAGGCTTCCGAAAAGGCGAAAACCGACTTGTCCGGCGTTACGACGACGAACATCAATCTGCCCTACATCACCGCTGATGCGACGGGTCCGAAGCACCTTGACCTGACGCTGACGCGCGCGAAGTTTAATGAGCTTACGGCGCAGCTCGTCGAAAAGACGATGGGTCCCGTGAATCAGGCGTTGTCCGACTCGGGGCTGAACGCGAGTCAGCTCTCAAAGGTTCTGCTCGTCGGCGGCTCGACGCGTATCCCCGCCGTGCAGGACGCGGTTAAGAAGATTACGGGCAAGGAGCCTTTCCGCGGCATTAACCCCGACGAGTGCGTCGCGGTCGGCGCGGCGATTCAGGGCGGCGTTCTCGGCGGCGACGTTGAGGGTATACTGCTGCTGGACGTGACTCCCCTGTCGCTCGGCATTGAGACGATGGGCGGCGTGTTCACGCGGTTGATTGAGCGCAACACCACGATTCCGACGAAGAAGTCGCAGACGTTCTCCACAGCCGCCGACAATCAGACCTCGGTTGAGGTCAACGTGTTGCAGGGCGAGCGCGAGATGGCGCAGTACAACAAGTCGCTCGGCAAGTTCCATTTGGACGGCATCGCTCCCGCGCGGCGCGGCGTGCCGCAGATTGAGGTCACGTTCGACCTTGACGCGAACGGTATCGTCAACGTTTCGGCAAAGGACCTCGGCACGGGACGCGAGCAGCACATCACGATTACAAGCTCCACGAATCTCTCCAAGGACGACATTGCCAAGGCGGTGCATGAGGCGGAGCAGTACGCGGCGGAGGACGCAAAGCGCCGTGAGGACGCGGACACGCGCAATCAAGCGGACCAGATTGTCTATCAGAGCGAGAAAGCACTTGCCGACGCGGGCGACAAGATTGACGCCGCCGACAAAAAGACGATTGAGGACGAGTTGGCAAAGGTTCGCACCGCGCTCACGGGTACTGACGTTGAAGCTATCAAGGCGGCGAGCGAGGAGCTGCAAAAGGCGTTCTACGCCGTGAGCGAGAAGCTTTACGCGCAGACGGGCGGAGACGGCTCCGAACCCGGCGCGGGCGGTACGGGCGGCGGTGACGCCCCCGGCGGCGATTACTATGACGCGGACTATGAGGTCGTCGATGACGACACGCCCAACGAATAAATAACAATTGACAGTTAGGACGAGGGGAACGGGGGACGTTTTTGTTCGCCGTTCCTCCGCGCAAAAAGCAATGAGATGGGACGTTGAGAATGGCGGATAAGAGGGATTATTACGAGTCGCTCGGCATTTCAAAGGGCGCGAGCGACGATGAGATAAAGCGCGCCTACAGGCAGATGGCGAAGAAGTATCACCCCGACGTTAACCCGGGTAACGCGGAGGCGGAAGCGCGCTTCAAGGAGGTCGGTGAGGCTTATGAGGTGCTGTCCGACCCCGACAAAAAGGCGCGGTACGACCAATACGGGCACGCGGGCGTTGACCCGAACTTCGGCGCGGGCGGCGGCGGTTACGGCGGCGGCTTTGACGTGGATTTGGGCGACATATTCGGCTCTATCTTCGGCGGCGGCTCTTCGTCGCGCTCACGCAACGGTCCTCGGCGCGGCGGAGACGTTCAGGCGGAGGTCGATTTGACGTTCGCGGAAGCGGCGTTCGGCGTTGACAAAGAGATTGAGGTTTCGCGCATTGAGCATTGCCCGACGTGCAGCGGCTCTGGCGCGAAAGCGGGCACCTCTGCCGAGCGGTGCGGCAACTGCAACGGCTCCGGCACGGTTACAAGCCAGCAGCGCACGGTGTTCGGCACGATGCAAACCTCGTCCGACTGCCCCAAGTGCGGCGGTACGGGCAAGATTATCAAGCAACCGTGCGAGAAGTGCCGCGGGCAGGGGCGCGTGCGCAAGTCCAAGAAGTTCACGGTCAGTATTCCGGCGGGTATTGACGAGGGGCAGGCTGTGACTATGCGCGGACAGGGCAGCGTCGGCACGAACGGCGGTGGCGCGGGCGATTTGTACGTCGTGGTGTCAATCAAGCCGCACGAGCGATTCACGCGGCGCGGCACGAGCGTCCTGCTCGACATGCCCGTTTCGATTACGCAAGCCGCGCTCGGCGACGAGCTTGAGGTTCCGACGCTCGACGGTAAGGTGCGCTACAAGATGCCGGAGGGCACACAGCCGGACACGACGTTCCGCCTGCGCGGCAGCGGTATCCCGAACCTGCGCGGCGGCGGTCGCGGCGACCAATATGTGACGGTTAAGGTCGCTGTGCCGACAGGGTTGTCCAATGAGCAGAAGGAGCTGCTGCGGCAGTTCGCCGCCGCGAGCGGCGAGAGCGCGCCGCCCGATAAGGGGCGGAAGAAGAAGCGGAAGTGAGCGAAAAAGTCCGCAGTAGCGGACTTTTTGTTATTTCCTCGGGTACGGCGTTTTCTCGTCCGTCAGGTTCAGAAGATAGTCAACACTCGTGCCGTAAAACTCCGCGAGCGCAATTAGCACCTCCGGCGGAACTCCGCGCCGCCCCGTCTCGTAATAGGAATACGTCCGTTGCGGCACATTGATTGCCGCGCCGACTTGGGTCTGCGTCAAATCTCCGTCCTCGCGCAAGTCGCGCATACGCCTGAGCAACATGCTCATCACCTCACGGGTATTATAAATAGAACAAAATAATCTATTGCCTTTTAGATTATTTTGTTCTATAATTGTGATACTAATTGTGATAAGTTTCCCGAAAACGCTTGACAAACGCCTATTTGTCGTGTAGTATTAGCGTATTGGTTAGTTTCGGCTAACCAATACGCTAATAGTTGGGTTAGTTTCGGCTAACTCATACATAGGAGGATAAGATGAGTGTTGTTATAATCGGCGGGAACGAGCGCATGGAGTGCAAGTACAAGAGCATATGCCGCGAATACGGCTGCGACGCAAAGGTTTTTACTAAGGTTGCGGGGCGGCTTTACGACCAAATCGGCAGCCCCGACCTAATCGTGCTGTTCACGAACCCCGTGTCGCACACGATGGCGAAAGCGGCGCGCAGTAAGGCGGCGCAGGGCAAAATCGCGCTCGTGCAGTCGCATTGCGGCAGCGGCAACGCGCTGCGGAACATTCTGGCAAAGGTTTGACGGACGCGAAAAACAAGGCGAGTATTGTGAATACTCGCCTTGTTTTTGTTAGCCGGTTTACGCGAATATGGTTGTGAAGCCGAACATTATGCCCGTCACGAGCACCGCCGCAATCGCCACGCCAGCGGCTATCGCGGGGAACGCCGTTTTCAGTCTGATGTCCAGCACCGCGGCAATCAGCGCGCCTGTCCACGCACCGGTGCCGGGCAGCGGTATCGCGACGAAAATCAGCAGTCCGATGACTATGCCGCGCTGCATACTGCCTCCCTTGCTGACGGCGCGGCTTTCTAGCCGCTCGGCAAGCGCGCCGAGCTTTTTGCTTTTGCGCTTCATCCAGTTGAACACACGGCGCACGAACAGTATGATGAATGGCACGGGCACGCAGTTGCCGACAAAGGCGACCGCCGCCGCGACAAGGTGCGGCAAGCCGTTTGCGACGCCGAACGGTATCGCGCCGCGAAGCTCCACCACGGGCACCATTGATATCAGAAATGTGATTATTACGCTCTTAAAAGGCGACATACTTAATAATCCTCCATTAAAAAAGGGGCTTTGCAACCGGCTGTACGTGCGCGGGGTTATTTCCCCTCGCGCAGCTTGATAATCCTGTCGCGGAGCAGCGCGGCGTACTCGAACTCCAGCATTTTTGAAGCAGCCGCCATTTCTTTTTCGAGCTTGCGAATCTCCGCGTCGCGCTCCTTTGCCGTCATTTTAACGTCCGTGTCGAACCGCTTGGAGCGTCCCGAGTTGCCGCTCGAAATCTCGAGCAGGTCGCGCACGCTTTTGACGATTGTCTGCGGTACGATGCCGTGCTCCGTGTTGTGCTTGATTTGCTTTTCGCGGCGGCGCGCCGTTTCGTCTATCGCGGCTCGCATTGAGCGCGTGATTCTGTCCGCGTACATGACGACGAAGCCGGAGGAGTTTCGCGCCGCGCGCCCGACTGTTTGCACGAGTGCGGTTTCGCCGCGCAGGAAGCCCTCTTTGTCCGCGTCCAGTATCGCGACGAGCGACACCTCCGGCAAGTCAAGCCCCTCGCGCAGCAGGTTGATTCCGATTAGCGCGTCGAACTCGCCGAGACGCAGGTCGCGGATAATTTCCATGCGCTCCATCGTCGTAATGTCGCTGTGCATGTAACGCACGCGCAAGCCGAGTCCGTTCAGGTGCGTCGTCAGGTCCTCCGCCATGCGCTTTGTCAGCGTCGTGACGAGCGTTCTCTCGTTGCGCTTGGCGCGCGACTGAATCTCGCCCACAAGGTCGTCTATCTGTCCGTCCACGGGGCGAACCTCAATTTCGGGGTCGAGCAACCCCGTCGGGCGGATAATCTGCTCCACTACCTGCGCCGAACGCGAACGCTCGTATTCGCTCGGCGTGGCGGAGACATACACTACCTGATGCACGCGTTGGGTAAATTCCTCGAAGTTCAGCGGGCGGTTGTCGAACGCGGACGGCAGGCGGAACCCGTACCGCACAAGGTTTTCCTTGCGCGCGCGGTCGCCGGAGTACATCGCGCGCACCTGCGGCAGCGTCACGTGGCTCTCGTCGATGAACATAATGAAGTCCTCGGGGAAATAATCCAGCAGCGTCATGGGCGCGGAACCTTCGGGTCTGCCGGATATTATGCGGGAATAGTTTTCGATGCCGCTGCAATAGCCAAGCTCGCGAATCATCTCAATGTCGTACATCGTGCGTTGGTGTATGCGCTGCGCTTCAATCAGGCGGTTCTCGCTCTCGAACGTTTCAACGCGCGCTTTCATCTCGTCCATTATCTCGTGCACCGCGCGCTCCATCTTTTCCTCGGTCGTGACGTAATGCGACGCGGGGTAAATCGCGACGTGGTTCAGCGTGCGTATAACGCTGCCCGTTACGACGTGGATTTCGGATATGCGGTCAATCTCGTCGCCGAAGAACTCGACGCGGATTGCGTTATCGTGCGAATACACGGGGTAAATCTCCACCGTGTCCCCGCGCACGCGGAACATGTTGCGCTCAAACGCGACGTCGTTGCGCGTGTACCGTATTTCGACGAGCTTTTTCAGCAGCTCGTCGCGCTCCTTTCGCATTCCCTGACGGAGCGAGACGACAAGGTTGGAGTAATCTATCGGGTCGCCAAGCCCGTAAATGCACGACACGGACGAGACGACAATCACGTCGCGCCGCTCAAACAGTGAGCTTGTCGCCGAATGGCGCAGGCGCTCAATCTCGTCGTTTATCGCGCTGTCCTTTTCGATGTACGTGTCGGTGTGCGGGATATACGCCTCCGGCTGATAGTAGTCGTAATAGCTGACGAAGAACTCCACGGCGTTGTCGGGGAAGAACTCCTTGAACTCCGCGCAGAGCTGCGCCGCAAGCGTCTTGTTGTGCGCGAGCACAAGCGTCGGACGTTGCAGCTTCTCGATTATTTTCGCCATCGTGTACGTCTTACCTGAGCCCGTCACGCCGAGCAGCGTCTGTTCCTCAAACCCCAAGCTCACGCCGTTGGCGAGCGCGTCGATAGCTTCCGGCTGGTCGCCCGACGGCTCATATTCACTTACAACCTTAAAATCAGGCATTATTGTCTCCTTTATATCATTACACGCACAACCTAGCAGCAGGCATTATTATTCCTCCGTGTTTGCGCTGTCCGTCGGTTTTTTGCGGAACACGAGCAGTTTGCTGATTACATAGTTGACGACGATAACTATGACCTGCATCGCGTATTTTGCCAAATCCATGCGCACGCCGAACACTTCGACGAGCAGGGGCACGCCGCCCGCTTCAATCGCGAAAGTTACGAGCCGCCCGCCGACGAACTTCGCAAACTCCAACATTATCGCCGCCGCGCCGCTGACGCGGCTGTTGAACACGAACTTCCGATTCGTGACGTAGGCGAACAGGATTGACGCGGCAATCGAGATGATGTTCCACAGCCAGTAACGCTCCTCACCGAATACGCGGATAAGCAGGGCGTTCAGCCCGAGGTTTACGAGCGTTGTTAATACGCCGAAGATGATGTATCTAATCGCTTCGGCGCCGATTTTATTGTAGAGAACACGTATTTTATTCCGAATCATTTGTATCATGAGCTTCACCCGTTTCAGCAACCGTTTCGCGCGCGCGCAGTCTGCCGCGCAGGAACACGCGAACCGCCTCGTAAATCACCGCGAACACCGGCACGCCGAGCATTAAGCCCCAGAAGCCGAACAGTCCGCCGAACAGCAAAATCGCGAACAGAATCCAGAAGCCCGACAGCCCGATTTTATTGCCCTGCAACAGCGGGAACAGGATATTCCCGTCAAGCTGCTGCAATATGACGATAAAGATGATGAACACAACGCTTTTGGACGGACTTTCAAGCAGGATAAGCAGGGCGGACGGTACGCCGCCGATGAACGGTCCGAAAAACGGTATTATGTTCGTAATGCCGACGAGCACCGAAATGAGCGCGGCATACGGCATACGAAAGATTACCATGAACAGATAGCACACAACGCCGACAATAAACGTGTCGAGCAGCTTGCTTGTTATGAAGCTGCCGCATGTCTTATCCACGAATTTAATGCCGCGCATAAGCGTCGCCGCCACCTTTTCGCGCAGCACCGCGCGAATGAGCTTTACGCTTTGCAGCGAGAACTTTTCTTTGTGGTACAGAACGTAAACGGAGATTACTACGCCGACCGATATGTTAATAACCTCGCGCGCTATGCCGATAACGCCGCTTGTCAGGTTTGCGATGATGAAGTCCACCTGCGCGAGCACCTGCGACTGAATCCATGAGGCGAGATTGTCGCGCGCGGTGCCGATTAGCGCGATTACGGTAGTCTCAAGCTGCGGATTGTCCTCGAGTAATTGCTGCACCCAGTTGACCGTGCTGGTATAGTACGCGGGCAGATGTATTACGATGCTCTCAATGCTCGTATAAATGCTCGGCAGCATGATTGCGAGTATGCCGCCGACGGCGACGAGCGCGATTAGCTCCGTTATTATAACGCTGATTACGCGCGTTAACCGCTGCGCGCGCTGTGGCTTGCGGCGGCAGAGACGCGTCGCCAGTTTGCGGACAAACAGGTTCTCGAACAACGTCAGCAGTTTGTTCAGCATGTACGCGAACACAAGCCCGTACAGCACGGGCGCGAGCACGGACAGCATACGCGCAACAAAATCTACCCCCGTTCGCCAATGGCTGAACGAGAGGAAGAAAGTTATACTCGCAATGATGACGATAAAAGCGGTTACGCCCCAGTAGAGGTACCGCTTGTCCCAACGGAACCATTTCAACTGTTCTGAATGACCTCCCTGTACATCGCGCCCGCGTCCGCCGCCTTGACGTTTTCGGCGACCGACAGCACCTCAACGCACACCGTTCTCGCGCCGAAGCGCACGGCAATCGCGTCTCCTACCTTTACGTCATAGGACGCTTTCGCGTCTCGCCCGTTGACGGTTACGCGTCCGCCGTCGCACGCTTCGTTCGCGACGGTGCGCCGCTTAATAAGCCGCGAAACTTTCAGGTATTTATCCAAACGCATTGTTACGCTCCTTTGCGCGCGCCACAGCGATTAACTGCGGCTATGGCAATAAGGGTTTCGAGAATGTACTCTCGAAACCCTTCCGGCTTCATGTGAAGATATTCGGCTATTTCGCGATTGTATCCTTAAGCTGCTTGCCCGCCTTGAACTGCGGAACCTTCGTGGGCGGAATGTTAATCGCTTCCTTCGTCTTGGGGTTGCGACCGATGCGGGCGGCGCGCGACTTAACGTCGAAGATGCCGAAGCCGACGATTTGAACCTTGTCGCCCTCTGCGAGAGCGTCTGTGATTGCGTCAATCGTCGCGACGAGGGCTTTCTCGCTGTCTTTCTTTGACAGTCCGGAGTTAGCCGCAATTTTGTTGATGAGATCTGTTTTATTCATTTGTTCATACCTCCAAAAATAAATACCAAACTATGGCATTCTATATGATTAAAGGTCAGCGGGCGTCGCATGTGTCCGCTATCCTCTAATTTCAACTGAACTTGAGTTACTTCCCCGCTTCTATTTCGGCTTTCGCCTTGCGGTAGAGCTTATCCTGCTCCTCGGGCGTGAGGTCTGCGAGTGCGCGTCCCGATTCGGTTGCCGCGCGCTCCATCAGCTCGAACCGCTCGATAAACCGCTCGCACGTGCCCGACAGCGCGTCCTCGGGGTCAACTTCCAAGAAGCTCGCGACGTTCGCGGCGGAGAACAGCACGTCCCCAAGCTCTTTCTCGGCATTGCCGCCGTCGCCCGCGTTTATCGCCTGTTCCAGTTCGCCAAGCTCTTCGCGCAGCTTGCCCAGCGCGGCGTGCACATCCGCGAAGTCGAACCCGACCTTTGCCGCTTTCTTCTTCAGCTTTTCCGCGCGCCACAATCCCGGCAAGCTTGTCGCGACGGCGCGGAGCGAATCGGTGACGGTCGCCTGCCCCTTTTCGACGCGCTTGAGCTTGTCCCAGTTCTCAAGCACCTCGCCCGACGTTGCGGCTGTCTCGTCGCCGAATACGTGCGGGTGGCGGAAGAGCATCTTTCGCACCTCCGCGTCAGCCACGTCGTCAAGGTCGAACACGGATTGCTCGTCCTCAATCTGCGCGTGAAAGATTACCTGCAACAGCACGTCGCCCAATTCCTCTCGCAAATGCGCGGGATTGCGCTCGTCAATCGCTTCCGCGACTTCGTAAGCTTCCTCGAGAAAACTCCGCCTTATGCTCTCGTGCGTCTGCTCGCGGTCCCACGGGCACCCCTCCTCCGAGCGGAGGATTTTAACGAGACGCCGCAGGTCGTAAACCGTGAATTTTTCTCGGTTTTCAAAATCTACCATACTTTCACCCATTTCGCAAGACTTATTCCGCTATTTTTGAAAAAAAACTTTGAAATGTAACCCGTTTTCGTAACGTAATGCAATTTGTGTTTGCTATGAATCATTTAAGATGCAACCTTCGAGCAATTTTATCACCCTTTGGTATTGAAGCGAGGTCCTCACGCGTCACCGTGCCGGAGATAATTACGAGCACCGCGTAGACGATTACTGCGACGACTATCGTCCCCGCGAGGTACAGCGTGACGGCGAGCCGTCCGTCCCCGAACGGGTGAAGCCGCGCAATCACACCGTAAACCGCCCACGCCGCCGCGCCCATGACGAGCGAAATCAGCAGCGGGCGGACGAACACGCGCATAAGTCTCGGCGGCTCGGGCAGCTTTCTGATAATGACGAACAGGTTCATCACCGTTATGGACGCGTAACACACGAGCGTGCCGACGGGAGAGCCGACTATGCCGATATTCGGGTTGCCGACGAGCAGCCAGTCGCACAGGAGCTGAAGCGCGCCGCCTATCGGGAACGTGAGCATCGGCACGCGCTCGTGTCCCGCGGCTTGCAGCGTCGCCGTCGTCATCAGCTGCATACAGGTGAAGAACGACGCTATGCCGAAGATTGAGAGGATTTTCGCGCCCGTCGCGTCCCCGCCGTACAGAGACGTTACGATTGCGGGCGAGAGCACGCACATGCCGATTCCTGCGGGCATTGCTATGAGACTGACGAGCTTCATGGACGACTCCATTATCTTGCGCGCCTCGCCGTTTCTCCGCGCCGTTAGGGCGGCGGAAATCGCGGGTATGATGCTGACCGTCACGGGTACGACGAGCGACGGCGGCAGGTTAAACAGCGTCTGCATCTTCGTGTAAACGCCGTACAGCGCGGTCGCTTCCGCGCGCGCGATTTGCAGCCCGTCGGCAAGGCGCATTAGCACGACCTTGGAGTCCAGTATCGTCATTATCGTCATGAACGACGCGCCGAGCGTTATCGGTATACTGACCTTGAAGATGGTCGCCAGCGTTTCGGAGCGTGACTTGGGGGCTGTTGCCGTCTCCGTGACCTCGGTGTAGGCGCGGCGGCGCTTGTAGATTACCATGACGGGCAGGGCGATGAACAGCCCGACGACGACGCCCGTAATCGCGCCCGCCGCCTGTGTCGGCGCGTCCGCGCCGCGCGCTATGAGTATCCACGTCAGCGACATGCCGATTACGAGCTTGCACGTGACCTCGAGCATTTGCTTCACCGCCGTCGGCACCATGTCGCCGTGCCCCTGCGAGAAGCCCTCGTACACGGACACGACGCAACACAGGAATACCGCGGGCGACAGCAGCCGTATGCCCGGCACGACGGGCGGATTCTCCATAAATTCGGCGAGCTGCGGCGCGAAGATGAACATCACGAGCGAGAATATCGCGCCCACGACGGCGAATGCCGGCAGCGCGACGGAGAAGTATCGCTTAACCTGCCCCGTCTCGCCCTTTTCCGCCGACGCGGATATTAGCCGCGACAGCGCGACGGGTATGCCCGAATACGAAATTGTGAGCAAGAGCGTGTAAATGGAATATGTTATGGTAAAATATCCGGTGCCCTCATTGCCGAGCAGATTGTAGAGCGGTATCTTGAAAACCGCGCCGATTAGCTTTGCAAGTATTGCGGTTGAAGCGAGAATCGCCGCCCCGCGCATATAGCTTTGTTTCTTAACGTGAGCCAAAAAGTCACACCCTTATTGTCAAAATGGTTATTAAAAGAATATATGCGCTTCAGAGTGAAATTACACCCGACGCGTCGCAAAAAGCCTGTACAATGTGAAACATTAAGGTACCTTGAAGCCTCTAAATGAATATTTCTGCCGCTATTCGCCCGACTTTTCTGTGGAAAACTCTGTGGACAATGTGCAAAAACTCCCGTTTCACAAGCTATATTTCCCGAGGAAATATAGCTTGTGAGTGATTTTTGTTTTCACATTACGTGAATATTCCACCGACTAAGCCCGTCTGTGAAACTCCGTTTCGCGTCAAATGGGCGGCGGCGGGGCAAGACCGTTTTTAATCAGGCGAATGTCGCGCCCATAAAACATCAGCACTTGATATTCGCCGAGCAGACGCGAGACAATCTGCGGCGAATAGCGGCGGCGCAGGTCCTCGGTCGTGAGATTTGAGCTGATGATTGTCTTTTTGCCCGTTATCAGCCGCGAATTAACGAGGTCGTACAGCGCGGCGTTTGTGAACGAGGTTTGCATCTCCGTGCCGAGGTCGTCCATAATCAGCAGGTCGCAGTCGCGGAAACGGCGAGTCTCTTCCCGCAGGGCGAGCGCGTCCTCCGCCTTGGAGAACTTCTCCTCCTCCAACCGCGCGAATATTGCGGGCGTTGTGTCGTACACGACAGAGTGCCCGCCTTCCGACACGACGCGGGCTATACACGCGGACAGGAACGTCTTGCCCAAGCCCGTTGCGCCGCAGAGGAACAGGTTGTACGACCGCGCCCCGAATCGGCGCGCGTATTGCACGCACGTCTCGTATACAATCTCCATGCTGCGGCGCGGCGAAAAGCCCGTGCGTAAATCCGCCGCGTCGTCGTAATAGTTCAGGTTGAAGCTGTCAAACGTCTCGTCCCCGAGCTTTAACAGGCTACTTAGTGACTTGCGCAACTCCGCCTTGTAGTATTCCATTAGGCATGAGCACATTTCCGCGCCGATGTAGCCAGCGTCGTCGCACTTGTCGCACATGGGCACGTCGTCAATATAGCCGTGCGGATAGCCCGCGCGGGTAAGCTCAAACTCGCGCTCTTCTTGCAGGTCAAGGTTGTCGTCTCGTATTCGCGCGACCTCGGACGAGATGTTCGTGTCCGTGCGCAGTACGAGCTTTACGATTTGGAGCATTGAGTCCGCAAGGCGCGCGTCAAGCACTTGCAGACGCGGGTTCGCCGCGTAGGCGCGCTCACGTCGCCGCGCAAGCTCGCTTGCGTGACGGATTTTCGCGCGGTCATGCGCCGACATGGCGAGTTCGAGAAGCTTCGCGTCAATGGACATGGCTTCCTCCTAGTTGGTTTTTATACTGTCGAGCAGGCGGCTCATGCGCTCAAGCTCGCGCGCGTCGGGTGCGGCGGGCGGCGCGGACTGCGGCGAGCGGGCGTTTTTCGGCATAGCGTCTTTTTCGGCTATATCCTCCGGCTTTGTAACGCCCTTGCCGTGCCAGCTGTTTAGTATTGTGTCCATGTATTTCCACGTTAATTTCCCCGTCTGCGTGACGGTTTTGTCATAAGCAAGCTCGATTATCTCCGCGCCGAGCCCGAGAGTAATCCAAGCTTCGATAAATTTTCTCTCCGTCGGCGACAGGGCGCGCCCGCGAATGTTCAGCACGCGGCAAATGTCGCCCTCCGCGCCGAGCCGCGCGTCGCGCTCACGCAAGTGCGTCTCCGCTTGTTCGAGCGTGAATACGCCCTCTCGCGCCCAGACGAACGCTTCTTTTTCAATCTGGCGCACGGTCGCGGGTTTGCCGCGCATTGTCGCTTCCGCGACGCAGTTTGCCGCGAGATGGAGTATAACCTCCGGCGGGAGCTTCAGGTCGTTATATATGCAGAACAGCTTTTGCAGGTCGCGCTCGCCGAGTATTTTGCCGAGCATACCCTCTATTGCGAGAACAAGCTCAGGGAACTCCGTGCCGTGCGCCATTTCGCGGCGTATATCCTCAACCGAGGCGCGCGGCGTCGCTTCATAGCCCGGGGCTTCGGGGAGCATGTCCTCAAAGTTGACAAGCCCGAGCTTTGCGAGCTGCGCCATTGTCGCGGCTATCTCGTCCCGCTCCCGCCCGAGGGCGCGCGCCGCGTCCTCCAGCTGCGTCATGCCGCGTGTTTGCAGTATGTACAGGTACAGGAGCGCGGCGTCCCCGTCGCCCAATTGTATAAGCAGATTCACGCATTGCCCCGAGAGCGTAATAAGCTCCGGCGCGGGCAGGGAAAACTGCTTGTCCGAGCGCGCGTCAGTCCGCGCCTTGTCTTGCGTATCCACGGCATACCCCTCCTGTTTTTTCCCCGCTCGTTTGTGGCGGTGTCTAATTATATCAGCAAAATGCGCCGTGAGCAACAAAAGCGGGTTAAAGTTTTTGTTTTTCGTCAAAATTATAGAAAAGTTAATATTTCTCTGATATAATGACTGTTCCGATATGGTATTATGTAAGTTGCCCAATGTAACGGCAAGTGTAACGTGCCGCGGGCGGCTTGGTTCAACCTATAATATAAAGTATAAGGTGGTGAGGTCATATGCTCGAAATCTTATCGCCCGCAGGGTCGCCTGAGGGCGTTGTGGCGGCTGTGCAGAACGGCGCGGACGCGGTTTACTTAGGCATGGGCGACTTTAACGCGCGGCGCAACGCGAAAAACTTCTCGGAGTCCGACTTCGCCACGGCGGCGGAATATTGCCGCGTGCGCGGCGTGAAGGTCTACCTCACGCTGAACACGCTCGTCTCCGACCGCGAAATTCACGGCGCGCTCGCCGTCGCGAAAACGGCGGCAAAGCTCGGCGCGGACGCTTTTATCGTGCAGGACTTGGGGCTTATGCGCGCTCTGCGGCAGGTATTGCCCGATGTGCCGCTGCACGCAAGCACGCAGATGGGCGTGCACAATCTTGAGGGCGCGAAGCTCGCCGCCGCGATGGGTCTGTCGCGCGTTATTCTCGCGCGGGAATTGCCGCGTGATGAGATACGGCACATAACCAAGAACGCGCCGATTGAGACGGAGATATTCGTGCACGGCGCGCTGTGCATGAGCTATTCGGGGCAATGCTACTTCAGCTCTGTAATCGGGCGCAGGAGCGGTAATCGCGGTCTGTGCGCACAGCCGTGTCGTTTGCCGTATTCGGCGGGCAACCGCGCCGTTGAGTATCCCTTGAGCTTGAAGGACAACTGTCTCGTCGGGCACCTTGAAGAGCTGGAAAAGCTCGGCGTTACGTGCGTGAAGATTGAGGGGCGCATGAAGCGTCCGGAATACGCCGCGATTGTTACGGGTATTTACAGCCGCGCGGCGCGCGAGAACAAGGAACCTTCCGAGGACGACCTTAAGGCGTTGGAATCCGCGTTTTCCCGCTCGGGGTTTACCGACGGGTACTATACCGGCAAGCGCGACGGCGGCATGTTCGGCGTGCGCGACGAGGACGCAAAGCCCGAAAACGTGATGTTCTCCACCGCGCGGCGCAATTATTTGAGCGGTGAGTTTCGCCGCGTGCCCGTGCGGTTCGTCGCGTCCGTGTTGGCGGGCGAGCCGATGAAGCTCGCGGCAATCGACGACAGGGGCAACACCGCCGTCGCGACGGGAGCTCTGCCGGAGCTTGCGTTTCACCGCGAGCTGACCGCCGCGACGCTTAAAACGCAGCTGCATAAGACGGGCGGCACGCCTTTCCTGTGCGTCGGCACGAAGATAAACGTCGATTCGGGGCTGTCGCTGCCCGTCTCGGCGGTCAATGAGCTTCGGCGAGACATTCTCGCGGAGCTTATGGAAAAGCGCAGACCGTTTACGCCGCCGCAGGAGCACGCGTATATCGCGGACGAGCCGTCGCAGGTGCGTAAGGAGAACGAGACGCGCGAGACTCAACCCGTGCTGAACATATCTGTGCTGAAAGCTGCGCAGCTCTCGCCGGAGCTTGCCGCGCTGAAGCCGAACCTTGTGTACATTCCGCTTGAGGAGCTGCGCCACAAAAAACAGCTTGAGCCGCTGCTTGAGGCGGGCATTCCGATTGCGGCTTCCCTGCCGCGCGTCATATTTGACGAGGAGTATGAGCGCGTGCGCGCCCTGCTGGACGCGGCGAAAAAGCTCGGGATACAGGACGCGCTCGTGCATAATCTCGGGCAGGTGCTGACCGTGCGCGAGCTTGGGCTGAACGCGCGGGGCGACTTCGGGCTGAACGTGTTCAACGCGCAGACGCTGAAAACCGTGCGCGACTTGGGGCTTGTCTCGACGACGCTGTCGTTTGAGCTTATGCTTGCGCAGATTCGCGACATCGCAAAGCCGATTGACACGGAATTGATTGTTTACGGGCGGCTGCCCCTCATGCTGACGGAAAACTGCGTGATACGCAACGCGACGGGCGTTTGCTCATGCGACAACTTTGCGGGGCTTTCGGACAGGCGCGGCGTTGTGTTCCCCGTCGTGCGTGAGGGTGCGCAGCGCGCCGACTATAAGTGCCGCACGGTCGTGCTCAATTCACGCAAGCTGTTCATGGCGGACAGGCTTGAGGATTGGGCGAAAATCGGGCTGTGGGCGGGGCGTTTGAGCTTTACGACGGAGAACGCGGTTGAGTGCGTGTCCGTCTTTCGGCGTTACCTCGGGCTGTCGGGCTACGAGCCGGGCGGGATTACGCGCGGACTGTACTACAAGGGGGTGGAGTGATGCGTCTCATTCTTGCCTCCGCTTCGCCGCGCCGCCGTGAGCTGCTCGCGATGTTGGGGCTTGCTTTTGAGGTTATTCCGGCGCGGGGCGACGAGGTTGCGGCGCAAGGCTCTCCCGCCGAAACGGTTAAGTCTATCGCGCTCGGCAAAGCGCGTGAAGTTTGGGCGCGTGAAGTTTGGGCGCGCGAAAATCAGGCAAATTCGCAAGCCGACGTGCTTGTGATTGCCGCCGACACGCTTGTGTTTTCGGAGGGCGGCGCACTAGGTAAGCCGCGTGACGCGCTTGATGCGGCGGACATGCTGGCGCGGCTGTCGGGGCGCGAGCATGAGGTTTACACGGGCTTCGCCGTGCTCGGCAAGAGCGGTCGTGAAACGCGCGAGGTTGCTCGCTATGAGCGGACGGTTGTGCGGTTCCGCGAACTGCGCGACGACGAGATTGCGGCTTACGTCGCGACGGGCGAGCCGCTGGACAAGGCGGGCGCATACGGTGCGCAGGGCTTGGGCGCGCTGTTTATCGAGCGTTTGGACGGCGATTTCTTCAACGTCATGGGTTTGCCGCTCTGCGCACTCGCGGCAGTACTGCGGGACGAATTTAACTTTAATGTATTGACTGAAAGCTTAAAGGGATTTCAATGAGAGTTTTTGTTACGAAACGGAATGTTATCATCTTAATCGTCGCGGTGCTTATCGCCACCGTCGCGATTGTCGCGGTTAACACGACGGGTACTCCCGGCGCGGTGTCAACCGCCGCGGACGTGATTGTAAAGCCGCTTAAGAACGCCGTCGCCGCCATGGCGCGCACGTTTGAGAGCATTTACGGTTATATGTACGAGTACGACAAGGTGGTTGCGGAGAACAACATGCTGAAAGAGCAGATTGCGGGGTTCAAGCAGGATTACCGCGAGTATACCGAGGTTTCGGAGGAGAACGCGCGTCTGCGCGACTTGCTTGGGCTGACGGCGCGGCACTCCGACCGCAAGTACGACACGGCGACTATTCTGTCATGGAGCGCGTCGAACTGGCAGTCGTCGTTCACACTCAGTAAAGGCTCGACAAACTCGGAGGTGTCGGTCGGCGACGCGGTTATTACCGAGACGGGTGTTATTGTCGGGCGCATATCAAAGGTTGACCTTACGACCTCAACGGCGGTTTCCGTTATTGACACGACGTTTTCGGCGGGCGCACTGATTGGCGAGCTGGGCGCGAACGGCGTGATTACGGGCGACTTCGCGCTGATGCGGGAGGGTTTGCTGAAGCTTGACTATTTGTCGGACGACACGGCGGTGCTCGCGGGCGACTCGGTTGTCACCTCCGGCAAGAGCGGCGTGCTGCCCGAGGGGCTTGTTATCGGTGAGGTCGCGCGCGTGCTGCGCAACCCGACGGGATTGGGCATGTACGCGGAGGTTCGTCCCGCGGCGGAGGTTCGCAACGCGGGCGTGAGCTATGTGTACATCATCACGGAATTTACCGTGACGGGTTAGGCGGGGGTTTATGATTAAACGACGTAAGGCTCTGTACTCAATCCTGCCGAACACGCTGCTGCTGCTCGTGCTGTACATGTTTCAGGGGCTGCTGCTGCCGTACATTCCTCGGCTTGCGGCGATTCCGCTGCTGCTGCCGCTCGCGGTTGTGGGCGCGGGCGTGTTCGGCGGGAGCGTGCGCGGCGGCATTGTCGGCATCGCGGCGGGTATGCTGTGCGACGTGTCGTTTCACCAACCTGTCGCTTCAGCGACGCTTGTGCTTGCGGTCGTCGGGCTGGTTATCGGGTTTTTGTCCGACACCGTTATGGCGCGCGGATTCCCGACGTATTTCGTGTGCTGCGCGCTGACGCTTGTCGTGATGGCGTTTGTGCAGATGTTCCCGCTGCTGTTTTTTGACGGCGTGGAACTGCGCCCGCTGCTGCAAACCGCGTTTTTGCAGACGTATACCTCGCTGATATTCACGATACCCGTGTATTTCGCGGCGCGTGCGGTTACGAGACGCGAGGTCAGAAGTTAGTTTTCGGACGCTTATAAAGCGAAAGGTGTTTTATGCAGAATTTCTATAAGCCGGCTAGGATTATCACGCTGTTTGTTTTTATGGCGATTGTTCTGTCGTTCTATTCCGCCGTGTTGTACCGTATGCAGGTTTATTCCGCACCCGAGACGCTTGTTGAGGATTTGATGCCGCTCTCCAAGACGACGCGCACGGAAATTCTCGTCGCCGACCGCGGCGATATACTTGACCGCAACGGCGTTTTGCTCGTTTCGAGCCGCCCGTCCTACAGCGTTTCGCTGAACCGCGCCGCGCTGCTCATGGCGAGCGACACGAACGAGATACTACTCGGTTTGGCGCACTACGCGACCGAGCGCGGCGTCGCCTATCGCGACACGTTTCCGATTACAATCGGCGCGCCGTTTACTTACGCTTACAACATGTCTGACACGCAACGTGACAGGCTGAACAAGTATTTCGAGTACTTTAACCTTGAGCCTGACATTTCCGCCTCCGACCTCATTGTGTGGCTGAAGTCGCACTACGGCATTGATTACACGACGGGCATTGCGGACGCGCGGCTGATTATCGGGCTGCGCTACGAGATGGAGATTCGCGTGATTATTCCGAGCATTCCCACGTTCGTATTCGCCGACGACGTGGACGTGGCGTTCGTCTCCGAGATTAAGGAAAGCTCTTGGCCGGGCGTTACCGTTTCGACAGGCGTTGCGCGCGAGTATCACACGCAATACGCGGCGCACCTGCTCGGGTACCTGCGGCGCATGGACGCGGCGGACTATGAGATTTTCGGTCCGCTCGGGTACCCGATGGACGCTTTCGTCGGCAAGACGGGCGCGGAGCGCGCTTTTGAGGAGTATCTGCACGGTGTGGACGGCGAGCAAATCGTTACGACGGGTGCGGACGGCTCCGTTGTTGACGTGGTGGTTACAAAGGAGCCGATACCCGGCGGCAATGTGTACCTCACTATCGACATCGCGCTGCAGGAGACGGCGGAGAACGCCCTCGCGGAGTTCATCGACCTGCTGAACCAAGAGCCTGAACGCGGGGAGGACGAGCGCGCAATGGGCGGCGCCGTCGCGGTTACGGACCCCGAAACGGGCGAATTGCTCGCGGCGGCAAGTTATCCGTCGTTCAACCCCGCGACGCTGGCGCAGGACATTAACGCCTTAAGTCAAGACCTCGCGACTCCGCTTGTCAACCGCGCGATGCAGGGCATGTATAACCCCGGCTCGACCTTTAAGATGGTGACGGGGCTTGCGGGCTTGCGCGCGGGCGTTATCACGCGGTGGACGCAGATTGACGACCTCGGGCGTTACACGAAGTATAAGGACTATCAGCCGAAATGCTGGATTTTCCCCGGCACTCACGGGTATGAAGATATTGTCACCGCGCTGCGCGACTCCTGTAACTATTTCTTTTACCGCGTGGGCGACGACACGGGCGCGGACAGGCTGTGGCAAACGGCTATGGAGTTCGGCTTGGGCGAAAAGACGGGGCTTGAGGTTTCGGAGATTACGGGCACGCTGTCCACGCCCGATTACAAGAAGAAGGTCACGGGTGAGTCCTGGTACGGCGGGGACACGCTGCTCGCGTCAATCGGTCAGGGGCACAACATGTTCACGCCCGTGCAGCTCGCCAATTACGTCGCGACGCTTGCCAACGGCGGCACGCATTACGCGCTGACGCTGCTGCGAAACGTGCGCACGGCGGACTTTTCGGGCGTTACATACGCGCATGAGCCGGAGGTTCGCAACGTGATTGAGGATACCGAATATCTCTCTTACTTGCGGGAGGGTATGCGCTCCTCCGCGTCAACCGGCACCGCGTCCTCCGTGTTCGGCAACTATCCCGTGCGCGTTTCGGCAAAGACGGGCACCGTGCAGTCGGACACGTCGGTTATCAACAACGGCGTGTTCGTGTGCTACGCGCCGTCCGATAATCCGCAGCTCGCGATTTCGGTCGTGGTTGAAAAGGGCGGCTCCGGCGCGGCGGTTATGGAGATTAGCCGCGTCGTGATGGACAGCTATTTTAAGAGCGAGCAGGCAACGACGATTGTGCCCGAGGGTGTGCTCGTGCCGTAGGCGCCGAATGGCAAAGCCCTCCGCGCCGACATTTGTCGGTTGCGGAGGGCTTTTGTTTGTTGTTGGGCGGGGTACTTCCCCGCGTTTAGCGCGCGGACGCGTGTAACAAATTAAGCAGATGCGCGTGGTATTGCTTTACGAACTCGGGCGGGTCATGCGGGACGACTCTGCCCATGAGCTTCTGCGTGGTGATATTCGTCTGCTGAAGCACGAAATATAAAATCGCCGCCGCCGTAGCTACCGTGTCAAATTGCGGCGCGAAGCCAAGCCGAATGGCGCGGTCAAAGCTCGCGGATATTACGTCGATTGAATACCGCATGAACGTTTCATTGTACACCCGCCACGTCTGTTCGTCGCGAAATTGCTCGCTTTGAATCAGGCTGAAGGCAAAGCATGTGAAGATGTTATCCATCTTTTCCGGCTCATGAAAGAGGATTTCAAGCAGTTCCTCAATGCTCTCCGCCGACAGGAGCTTTTCCCGCAAAATATCGTGATACAGCCGATACAGCTCTTCCGTGTGCCCGACCACTTCGCGCCAGAGCGCGCCCTTGCTCGGGAAGTGATAGTACAGCGAGGCGGATTGGATTCCCGCTTCCGCCGCAATGTCTTTCATTGAAACGGCTGTGTAACCGCGCATTGCGAAGAGCATCGTCGAATATACGAGGATTTTCTCCTTTGTCCCGCCTTTCTCGGACTCAAACGGAATGTTGTAGTCTTTGCCCAAGATGCGGAACACCGAAAGCTCTGATATGTCTATATCCATTGTTACCCCCTGTCTTTAATGTTACAAGCTCGACGTCCTCCAAAATATCCGCCAGATGAGAGGGAAACACAAAGTTTTCCGATAAGTATTTTATTGTGTTTTGAACGTAATTGTAATCAGTCGAGAGCATTTCACGGCTTTCGTCCAACAGCACGCCCTGCTGATACGCGGCGACGCGTATGCCGTAGACATTGCCGCTGCCTGACTCCAGATAATATTCAAGTGTGTAACCGGGTTCGTCGTCCACATGAACGTAGCCCCTTGTGAATAAATGTGTTTCCATAATACATTACGCCTTCCTTTCGGGGATATTGTAACTAACTATCGTTAGTTTGTCAATAGCATATTTACATAATTTTTACATATCGGAGAAAAATTTTTGTTTCTGTAACCTCATAATTGTGCCCTAATTGCAACCTTTTTTTGGCTTTATAAGCAAATCGCCAATGCGTGTGCGTTGTCACGTATTGGCGATTTGTGGAATATAATTGCAGCAATTCTTATCGTAATTCGGTGCTTTCGCTTTAGACGTTCCGCGCGATTAGAGCGACTTTTTCATCTCGCGTTTGTTGGCGTACATGTTTCTGTCCGCCGCGTAAATCAAGTCGTCGATTTCATTATCCGCCAACGTGCCCGACGCGATTCCCGCGGCGAAGCTGATTTTCTCAATGTCGTTCACGCGCAGGGAGTTGTAAGCCGCAATCTGACTGTTCACGCGTTGCAGGTATTCCTCCGCCCGCGATTCGTCCGCGCGCTCCAGTACGGCGAGGAACTCGTCGCCGCCGTAACGCCCGACGAAACCGAAGTCTTTCGCTTCGTTGCCGATTATTTTTGCGAAATTGAAGATAATCTGGTCGCCGCCCTGATGACCGAGGAAGTCGTTCGCCAGCTTGAGGTTGTTCATGTCGAACATCAATACGGCGACGCTGCCCTGCGGCGGGCTTGCCTTGTAGCGCGCAATCAGCCGCTCGCAGCTCGCGCGGTTTTCGAGCTGAGTCAGCGGGTCGATGTACGCTATTTTGCCGAGCATGTCCGCGCGCCGCCTGACCGCCATGCTGCGGACGATGAAGATTACGGCGACCAAGATGAACAGGATAAACACCGCGTTTACGCCGAGCAGAATCGTCGTCGTGTTGTCAACCTGACTTTCCGAGAAGTCCTCCGCCGCGAAAACCGTGTCATTTGCGAGCTTGAAGTATTCCTCGCTCATTGTGTAGAGCGTTTCGGGGTTCGCGCCGCCGCGCACGCGCTGAATCTCGTCTTTTAGCGCCGCCCATTTTTCAAGGAGCGCCTTAATCATTCCGCTGTGCGTTTCATCTTGCAGCGCAATGATGTTTTGGGTTTCCTCCGTCAAGCCCTCGCCCGTGTCAAGCGCGTGGAGAATCGCGTCAAGCCGCTCCCGCAGCGCGTCGCGCGCTCCGACGTCAACGCCGCCCGAGTACGCGCTTTGTAGCTCCATTTTCATCAGCTTCTGCGTCGCGCCGCGCACTATGCCGTCGTAATTGACGACGCGCGCGTTGCCTTGCAGCTGCTTTATGGAGACGAATGACAGGATACTCACGGTCAGGAACAGGATTATACTCACGGCAATCACCATATAAACTCGTTTATCCCAAAGCTTCTTCAAAACTACAACACACCCCAACTTTTTTTACTTGCCGTTTCGCGTATAAATAACCGCCGACGCGGGTTGTGAACAATTTGCGCCGGAACTCATTGGAGAAATTACGCCGCGTTGCGTCCTTGACCTTATGGTTGTTTTACAGTATATCGCCTATTTCAGCATTGTCGCCATTATCTTGTAAGCTTCACCGAAGTCGATGGGCTTGCCGATGTGTCCGTTCATACCTGCGGCATAGGCGCGCGCCACGTCGTCACGCATGACGTTCGCCGTCACGGCGACGATTTTGATTGTCGCCGCGTCGCGCTTGCCGCTCTTGCGTATCATTTCGGTTGACTCGCAGCCGTCCATTACAGGCATTTGCATATCCATGAGAATCATGTCGTAATAGCCCTCTGGCGCGTTCAGGAACATGTCGAGCGCGACCTTGCCGTTCTCCGCGCATTCCATTTCGACGCAGGTTTCGCGCAGTATCTCAACCGCAATCTCGCGGTTAATCTCAATGTCGTCCACTATAAGGAGCCGCTTGCCGTGGAAGTCGGGCGCGCCTTGCTCCTCTTCCTCCTGCGCGGCGGGCTCGGCGGCTTCCTGTGAGACGACGCGGATTGTGAAGCTGAACGTGCTCCCCTCTCCGGGCACGCTGTCAAGCTCAATGTCGCCGCCCATTTTTTCGACGATGTTCTTGGAAATCACAAGCCCAAGCCCCGTTCCGCCGTATAGCTTCGCCGTACCCGCGCTCGCCTGTACGAACGGCGTGAACAGCTTTTTCGCCTGCTCGGGTTCAATGCCTATGCCCGTGTCGGTGACGGCGAAAGCGTAAACGCTGTCGTTGCCCATGTGCATAAGCTCCTCCGCCGTGAGGGTGACTTTACCGCCCGCGTTCGTGAACTTCACGGCGTTGGACAGCAGGTTTATCAGCACTTGGTTAAGGCGCAGCGAATCCGTGACTATGCCGTCGTTCTTGATGTCCTTGACGACAAGGCTGAAGTCGAGGTGCTTTTCCTCCATCTTGCCTTGGAACATGGATTCGACAAACGCCAGATTTTCCCTCAGCGAGAAGAGCTGCTCGTCAAGCTGGAGCTTGCCGGATTCGACCTTTGAGAAGTCGAGAATGTCGTTGATAACGCCAATCAGGTGCTTGGAGTTGTCCTCGATTTTTTGCAGACAGTCGTCGATTCTCGCCTTATCCGTGGCGTTGCGCGCGATTTGCGCCATGCCTATAATCGCGCTCATGGGCGTGCGAATTTCATGACTCATGCTGGAGAGAAAATCGCTCTTGGCGTGGCTCATTTTCTCCAGATTTGCCATCATGATATTCAGATTTGTCGCGATTTCCGGGAAGGCTTCCGCGCTGTTTTCCTCAAAGCGTTTTTCAAGATGACCCGCCGACGCGAGCTTTAGAAACTTGTCGATGTTGTCCGCGCCGTTTTTCAGCAGTCGCAGAAGCGAAAGAATCGGCAGCAGCGTGACTGCCGCCGCCAATATCGCCGCAATCGGCAACGCGTAAACCGCTGTTTCGTCTATGCGAGCTATGTAAAATCCGCCAAGGGCGAGCGCGGCGTCAACCACTAAGACAATAACCGCAATGAGGATTACGGTTCTTTTTTTAAGTAACATAATTTTCTACCCATCACAATCCGCCGTTCATGCCGTTTTTACGCGGTATGACTTTATTCGGCAAGAACTGATATACTCTACGGCACAAGCTATTGTGCTGATTGTAGTTTATCACATATTGGCGTAATTTTCAACATGATTATATATACACTTTAACGTATGAATTGTAACTTTATTAACGAAAACGGGAGACTTCAAGCATATTGCCTGAAGTCTCCCGCTCGTTTGTAACCTGCGGTTACAAATCTCAACCGAAGTTTATGGGGCTGCTTTCCGTTATCCAGTATGCATCAACATATGTATAGTCGTCGGCCGGTGGGGCGGTTTCCACCCAGCCGTAGTGGTTATGCCTGTTGTCGGACATTACGTCGTCGGGCAGGAGAATGTAACTGTGGTATACGTTGCCGACATCGGGCGTTGGGTCGTTCCATGTCGCGTCGCAATGGTACCATTCGCCGTTGATTTTGACCATAGTCCACGCGTGGTTCATGCCTATACTTATCAGCTTGAAGCTCTCGATGCCGAGACGCGACAGTATCACGTTATACGCGTCGGCATACCCGTTGCAAACGCCGATTCCGAGAACGAGTATGTCGTAAGCGAACCTGTGCTCATATGTGAGGTCATACGTCGCGTTCACGCATAAGTAGTCGCTGACGGCAACGACCTTTTCCGCGTCGGTTAAGCCGACGGGTATCGCGGCGACTGCCGCGTCCACCGCCGCCTCGAACTCCCGCCGCTGCACGGTTATAACGTCAGGCTCCGCGCTGTAGAACGGGTAGACGATTGTAATTTTGCCCGACGAATCCTCGGAATAGCTGACGCGCCCCTGCGCGTAAAACAATTCAGGGTGCTCGTCCATAAAGCCGAAGTAAACATCGCTCAATTCGCTTTCGTATATCGCATACGACGAAATGTCAATCGACTTGGCGTAGCTCTCAATCTCGCGGACAAGCAATTCCTCAAGCGTGAGCGTTTCAGGTGCGGGCGGCTTCTGCGTCGGCGGCGGGGCTTCGCTTGACTGCGGCTGCTCGCTTGGCGGCGGAGTCGGGCTGTCCGTCGGTTGCGGCGGCGGTACCTTGTCGCTGATGTAATGCGGGTATATTACGCCGACAATGCCGTTTGAATATACAAATTCAAGCTCGCTGTCAACGTAATACAGCTTCGTGTGAACGCTTAGGAAGCCCTTAAACAGCAGTTCCATGTCGGACGGGGGTATCTTGTATGCCGACAGGTCAATTTCGTCGGCATACGCGGACAACTCGCTGTACAGCAGCTCGTACACCGAAAGCTCAATTCCCTCGCGAATCTGGCGATAGCGCACCTTTATGTTCTCGGGCGTGTCAGTATATTGTAGTGTTACGACGTCTACCGCGTCGTCAATTTGCGTATATTCATACGCGTTTCCGATATAGAAAATGTCTGTGTTGTTCTCGAGAAAGTCGTTTATCACCTTGTCGAACTCTTCCGCCGAGATGTTGTAGTCCGAAACGTCGATTGTCGTCGCAAGATTGGACAATTCGCGCAGCAAATACGCGTCGATTGGCACGCTCTTATTGCGGGGTGAGCCGCAACCGAAAAGCGCGATAACCGCCGACAAAATAATTGCTATTGTAAGTACAGCTTTTTTCATAATAACTACACTTTTTTGATTTGCGCCAGAGCTATTTCCATCTGCTTTTTCATCTCGTCATTAAACGAGTGCGCGCATTGCGACGTGAATATCTGAAATTCATTTGAAGCGCGCGCGATAAGCGCGTCCGCCTGTTGAAACAGCTTGACGTGCGGAGTGAGCATTTTCGTCAGGTTTTCGGTCGCGTAATTCAGGCTGTCCGCCGCCTTTGCGGAGTCGGCGCTAAACGCCTTGTATTTTGCGACTTCTTGCAGGAACCTTTCCGCGGCCGATTCGGAAAGTCGCGCGTTCTCGGTCATTTTTTCGGTTATATCGCGCGCGTAAGAATCAATAATGGCAAGCCCCGATTCCGAGAGCTTTTCAAACTCTTTCGCCGCGTTTTTGTATATGCTTTTTAATGTGCTGTCAAATATTTGACGCATTTCGCCGGACACAACTTCCTGCCACGTCAGGTATCCGTCCATGTTGTCGATTGCTCGTTCGATGTTATCAACGCAGTTCGTGACAATCAGCTCGTTCTCACTCGCGTCCAGTTGAATGTCTTGCAGGACGTTCGCGACGTCAAGCGTGAGCAGCCCGAGTCTGCCTGTGTTCTCCGTCACCGCCTTATCGGTCTGCATACGCTTTTGGTACGCGTTAAAGCTCGCGTACAGCACGCACAGCATTCCCGCGCCGAGGACAAATTCGGCAACCGCGACAATTTGCACCGTCTGCGTCAGCGTTCGCGCAATCAGCGGAAGCACGAGCCATGACACAACGCCGAGTATTGATATTTCGCCGACCGCGAGCGTGAAGGTTCTGATTTCGGCAAGCGTCGCGGTGCCGAGCGCGGTGCGAATCTGAACCGCGACAAACAGCGCGAAAGCCGCCGCAAATGTCGCCGCAGGGGCGAACCACAGAACGCCGTACAGCACCGTGACCGCGAATGACACTATGTACAGCACAGCAAGCGCGATGAAATGCAGGTACCCGATGTCACTTTTTCCTAACGTCACCCTTTGCTCTCCCCTTTACTGTTTGATTTGGATTGCTTTGATTCGCGGGTTGCGCCCAATTCGCTTGAATCACGCCTTTCGCGGTGCACTTGACCGCGCCCGATTCCGAGATGTTAACCTCCGCCAGCTTCTTAATCGTGAAGCCGCGCAGCGGGTCGATTGCCCCGCTGATGTCGAACCAGTCCGACAGCCACTTCTGCGAGCTTAAGGCGCTGCCTTTCAGCGTCGGTATGGCGTAAATTTTGCCCCCGAGACTGAAGCCGACGAGATACGATTCGTACAACACTTCAGTATTTGCAATCGTATAGCCCGTTCCGCTTGCGGTTTTGCCGATTTCAAACTTGTTTTCGAGATTCTTGACAGTTTCCGAGTTCGTCAGACCTACGCCGTTAAGCTTGGTGCTCTCGGACAAGTCGCGGAGCAACGCGGTCACGTCCGTCTGCGCGGCTTTTTCCGCTCCGTTTTGAACTGCCCGCACAAGTCGTTTCCAAAATTCGTCGGTCGATTGCCGCGGTGCCATGGCGTTCGCTTCGGGCGACTTCGCGCGGCGTTTCTCGTCCTCAAGCTTCCTGAACGCGCCCTCAATGTCGGGATTTGTGCGCGCGGCAAACTGCGCTTCGTACTCTCGCCGCTTATTCTCAAGATTATCCGTTGTGGTTTGCAACTTGTCGAGGTACTTCACGCCGTCCGAGTTCAGCGCAACCGCGATGTTTTTCAGTTCGTTTGCCGACTGCGCCGAAGCGTTAATCGACTTATGCAACGCTTGCGACGTTTGAATGAACACGTCGTGCTCCGTGCGGAACCCGCCCGACGTGCGGTCGAACCCCGTCAACATGCTCTGCGACGCGGCGATGTAACCGTTTACCGCGTCAGAATATTTCTCGCGCAGAGCTTGCTCGTTTTCGTTTGCGGTGCCGACGCTCTCCGAAACGCCGTTCGCAATTGCCGCGGCGACGTCCGACGAGAAGCTTTTTATCGCGTCTCCCGTCGTTTGGGAAAGAACGGTGAGCTTATCGGTGCCGCGCTCAAACGCGTTCACGCTCTCCGACAGACCGCCTGACGCGTCCAGTAAGTACTTCTTAATGGACACCAGCGCGATTTGAAGCGCGACAATCGCGCCATACGCGTCCGAGGCGTTGTCCGACGCGCTGTGCAGGTTGCTTATCGTCGCTGTGTGCGCTTCCGCTTCGGCGACCTCAAACGGCGTGTTTGAATCAATATTCAGCTCCGCCGCAACCGCCGCTTGCTTCAGCTTCCGCAGCTTGTGATAGACAACAATCGCAAACACCGCAAACAGGACTATCGGCGATGCACAGCTTAATATCACAATCATTTCGTTTGTCAAGATTTCTTCGCCTCTATTGTGCCCTTTTTGGCGCACCTGACCGTGCCGTTCACCTGACCGGCGCTTCCCTCAACCTCCGCAGGGTTTATGATGGTAAATCCTAGCTTCGTTCTGATGTCTCCTCGAATGTCGAACCATTCCTTCAGCCACGGTTGCGAAGTCAATTCGCCGCTTTTCAGCGTTGGAATGGCATACTGTTTGTTTCCGAGCGAGAACCCGACGATGTACGACTTTTCCGACACTTCGGTGTTTGAAACAGAATAGCCGACTCCTGTGCTGTCCCTGCCGATTGTGTACTTGTTTTCGAGCTTCCCGACCGCCGGTCGTTCCGTCCAACCCGCGCCGTTGTTCTCTGTGACCGCCGACAATTCGTCGAGCAGAAACGGTAAATCAGCCAGCGGGTCTTTGTATTGCGGGGTGATGGGTGTTTGTTTTGCGGAATCGTCATAATACGCTTTATAGTCGAACTCTGATTTACTGCGTTCTTCGGGATACCAGTCGGTATAATATGAATCATTACTTGCTTTTGTCTGCGTCGATTTGCCGCCCTTGGACTGATTGTTCAGTATTTCCTCTAAATTTTCCGATATTACGTGTATCTCGTTCTCCTCAATCTCTTTATCTATTTTCTTCTCGAGCCTGTCTATCGCTTCCAGTACTTTTTTACTGGTGGTGGATACGTGCTTATACACTTTGTCAATCTGCACTAAAACAAAGACACCGCAGGCTATTGTAAGCACTATGAGAATTATGAGAACGACAAACTGCCCGCCTTTGATTGCGACGCTCTTTGGAGCGGGGGTATTGCTCGCGGTGTTGTCCGCAGGGGGAGCGTTTGTTTCCGTTTTAACTGCCTCAGAAGGAGTAGGCGTTTCCGACGGTTGCGCAACAGCAGATGGTTCCTGCGGTACAACCGCGTCGGCTGCAAGGTCATGCAATACTTGTTCCCACAAACTAATCACATCGCCAGATTTTACATATTCGACAAACTCTTTATTTATGGTGCCATCATATTCCAGTTTTCCATCTTGAAGCAGAACCGCTGTATTTTTCAGCGTTTTCAGGTCATCTTCATAGAATATGTTTACAGAATACGAATAAACACGCACAAAATACGAGCCGTCATCAGTTGTGAACACACCATTGTCATTTGTCCATGGCAAAACAACTACTATCTCATCACATGGCTCTTCCGGTTTTTCTTTGCCTTTCTCAAAAGACGCTTCAGTCGTATACATCTTGAAATCAGCCTTTACATTTCGCATAATCGTATATTTGTTTTCGCCGTTATCAAGTGATAATTTGTTGCTTGTAAATTTCGCCGTGTCGAGCGTCAGCATATAGTCCCTAATGTCTGTCTCGATTATGCTCTCCAGCTCCGCCGCTTTCGCTTCGTCGGACAATGCCGCGTTTGCGTAGAACTCGCCGGGCAGCGCAAGCACGAGCGCCATGCAAAGCAGCACGGCAACCGTCAGGGTGCGCAGCAGCTTCATCTTTTTGAATGTATGCATCATATCCCCCTTACCCTATAGTTCTGCGTACAGCAGTTCGCGCAGAGCTTCCACTTCTAACAGGAAAAATGATTTCGACCCCGGGTTATCGTTGGGACTTTGAAGCGCGTTTGAAATGAGTGCCGTTCGATTGCTTTCCCATTTCGTCTCGCTTAATCTTACCTCTCCGGCGAGCGGATTGGCTACGGCGTTCGTTAACACTATTCGGTTAGCTGTATTCTTGGTTGCGTTCAGGTTCATGACCGCCGCATTATACGCGTTCAGCAACCCGTCGAACTCCGTTCTCCCGATTGTGTTAGGTGAAATGCCTGTTTGTACGTCTCCCAGCGCAAACAGCGTGCTCCTGTCAAAGGCTGACATTGATGAGTTTGTCGCCGACGCGGGGTAATTATCAAGTGATTGCTGCACAACCAGCGTATGTCCGGGTACGATAACGGTCTTGTACCACAATTCATGCTCGTCAATATCCCTTGCTTTCGGTCCGACATAGCTTTCTCCCGCCGCCGTAAACTGCACGGGGTTCAAGACTGCGCCACCGAACTGTATCGGACCGCACAGCATTCCCTCCGCCGCCTCATGCTTGAGCTTGGGTGAAAACCCAACGTTAATATTTCCGCTCAAAGCCGTGCCGCTCGACCTCACAAGTATTTCGCGCACAAATGCCGTTATTGCCATACTGCTGCCGAGCCACTTAACCATATTGGAACCGTTACCGGAGAATTGGACGTCGAGCTGCGCTTTTGCCGCGCCTTTACCGTTGCGCATCAACATTCCCGCCGCGTACATAATCGCGGCGATGTTAAACGCTATAGCCGTGAGCATCATGGCGTCCGATTTTCCAATAACAAACGTCGGACCGGTTATTGTCTTCAACAGTTGGTTTCCTACTGTGTCGCCGTTTTGGGTTTTGCGGAGCAGTTGGCTTTCCCAGTCCGCGTTAAAGTCGTTCCGTGACACTTTCCTTGCTTGGTCTACAATCTTCCGTACCTGGTCGCCTGTTATAATCGCGTCGGGGTTGGCTATCCCGTCGTCTCTAAGTAGCTTCGCTTCGCTAAGCAATCTGTAAATCTGCGTATCCTTATGATTTTTATTACTGTTAATTATGTTTTTAGCGTTGCGATAAAGAGCGCCGACAACAATATCCTGCGCGCCGAGCTTCAGCGAGCTGTCTATCGCGCGATAATACGGCAACCCGTCCGCGGGCGCGTTCGCAAGCTCCCAATAGAACAAGTCCGAGCTGCCGCCGCCGATGTCAATGACGCACATGCGGTTTATGCCGCCGTAGAGGTTTTTGAAAAACCGCGCCGCCGCCTCGCTCTCCGTCATGTAATTCGGTTGCCGATTAACCTGTGCTCTGGTAGTCACGGCGTCGTCAATATACAGCGACTCCGCCGCGATGAAGCTGTTACTTGCGGTATTCTTGTAATCGTCCACGCTGGAAAGCGACGCGGGGTATGTAAATGTGGCTACCACAGAACCACACTTGCGTGCGGACGCGTCAAGCAGGACAATTGCCGACAGGTGCTGCAGGAACTTTTGCACATGCACCGCGTTTTGACCTATCGCCCACTTAAAGCCGGACTCCACGCGTTCGTGACCTTTTTCCTCTTGCGTCGGCAGTATGAGCTTTTTGAAATATATATGGAAATCGCTGTAGAAATTATTTGCGGCAACCGCATTTTGAGCATGATGCAGACGCAGCAGGGTCTGGAACGGCGAGTCAAACTCTCTCGCCGTGACAAAGTTCCATGCGGCGTAGAAACGCGTCTCGCTTTCGTTGTCGGTATCGCCCTCAACGTCATAGTTGCAGATTGCGCCCATGCTGAGGTGCTCTCCGCCGAGCGGCGCGAGTACGCCGCCGCCCGCGTCGCAGTAAACCGTGGTTGATGATGTTCCGAAGTCAACGCCGACCTGATATGTTGCTCCGACAGTTTGCGCGAGCGGGTTGGGCGTAAACGAACGTATACTTACATACCCTACTACTGATGTTCCCGCGCCGTCTTTCTTGACAAGCTCGGCATATTCCGGGAATTTCGCGAGCGTATAGTATTCAACGACGCTGCCCGACATGTCGTCGTACCGCTTGGGAGCCTGCGCGCCCGACGGTCTGATTGAGAACTCGTTGTTTACCACGCCTGACTGCGAGAAGAAGTGGTATTGCTTCCAGCCCGCATTGTCAAGGTTCAGCCGCGGCCAGACGCCCGCAACACACATTGTTTCCGCGGTCAGTTCGGTTAATTCACCAAGCTCGTAACGCTTCTTTATTTCGTATGTTAGCCCGTTGCCGTTGAAGTTTATCGGGATACTGACCTTTATGTCAAACTTCGGGTTTGTCGCTTCCGCGTCGTCCACGCTAACGGAGCAGGAGAATCCGGGAATCTTGCGCAGCATGTTAAACGACGCGTTCGCGAACGGCCAGAATATTAAGTAAATCTTGTCCGTTTGCGTGCTTGTGTAAATCACACCGTCGGCGGCGGACGCTGTGCTCGTATCCCTCAAGATGTTTTTAACGCCGCTGTAGCTCACATAGTGCAGCTCGTCAAGGAAGAACTTCGACGTGCGCATAACGTCATGCTGCGCGGTGATGTTCGGGTCACTATCGAGACTTTCGTCCCTGATGAAGCGGTCGAGCGTGTATTCGTTGAACGCCTGAATGGAGTCAATTGAAACGCCGTTCATTTCTTTTTTGTCCTTGAGCTGCAAGTCGTCCACGAAGATAATGTCATTGTCGCCCGCCGTCGGTCTGCGAATATACACCTTAATCTGCGGTGTATTCCACTCTGGCTGGCACAGCAAGTCGCTCGGCGACGCGAAGTTATATTGCGCGCCGTTTGTTTGCAGCTTGGGATTTCCGTTACCGTCCTGCCCGAATCGGGCTTTGAGATTATCCTCAAATCTACTTACGAGGGCAATGATGTTGTCTTTCGCCGACTGCTTGTTTGCCCCAAGTGTCTGCTGCTCCAAGTATTCGCGATAGCACACCAGCCACGAATACAGCGTTACGGCTTTTCGCAGCGGCAGGGAATCCGTCGGGTCTTTAACTCCCGCGGCGGTGAACCACGGATATGCTTTGATTTCTTCGCCCAGGACTTGCTCCAGGTTTTTATAGAACTGCGCGGCGGGCGCGACAATCGTCGTCGGCGAAAACACCGCAAACGGGCGCGCTTTATTTTTGTCCGCATAGTCACTCTTGTTGCGCACATATATCCACTTTGTATAATTCCAGTTATACGGTTTATTGACCGGCGCGTCGCCTTCAATAACGGTCGTCTCCCAGATTGAGCTTTTCGGCTTCAAGTCAAGAACAACCTTAGAGTATGGCGCGTTCGGAAGTGCGTCGTAAGGTGAATCCTCTAACGCAAAATACCCGTTTTGCAGGGTTGACTTGCTCAGCACAAGCGCGGCGATTATCGCCCGCCATTGCTCCTCCACAACCTCGTCGCGGAGTTTTAAGAAAAATTTCTCATTCTGCACGGACGTCAGAAGCATTTGCGCAATTCTCGGGTCCTCCCAAATGTCGGGGATTGAGGATAGCTCTCGCAGAGTGTCTGCGTCGTCCGCCGAGGGAATCAGTTTGTCCGCGATGCTGTTCATTGAGGACAATTTGTCCGCGACAAAGGCGGAACCGTCAGGAGTATTTCCGAAAACAAAGTTTTCCGTGTTGTATAGCGACAACCATTTATTACTCATATTATACTATCCTCACTTTCTACAGCCCGATGATGGACATAATTGCCGACAAAACGCGCTCATACTGTTCCTTCGCGTCGTCTTTGTCAACACGCACGTCGGCAAGATTTATCAGCTTATTCGTATACTCACCTATATCCGCGCCGTCAAGCCGATAGGTGTTCGGCTTCTCCGCCTTTATATCATTGAACTTGATTTTCTTTATGTCAACCAGCTTCTTGGGAATTTTGTCCTGCTCCGTGTCGGCAAACATCAGCCCGTTCTGCTCAAGCTGCGCGAGGTAATTGAGGGTTCGGTTAAAAAACTCGTAGTAATTCAAAGTGTCAATAGTACCATCGGGGCGCGACGCGTCGTCAACGCGCCACTTGTCTCGCTTCAGATGTTTCGTGTCTGGTCTGTTCCCGAATAAACCGTGTTTCACAAAAGCGAGATTGTTAAGGGGTAGAAGCGGCAAGCCCTCCATTATGTGGTTGTCCAGGAAGCCGTTCCAGAACAGCGACAGCCTGAGCAAACGATTGAGCGCGAGACTGAGCGTTTCGTTCTGTGGGAAGCTGTTCCACGTAATTTTACTGTCGGGCGGAACATATACGTTTTCGTCTTTGCTTGCCGTCGCCGCCACGGTATGCGCCAACCGAATCTTGCGTTCGTCTGTGAACTGTCCTGTTTTCTCATTAAAGAAGTCGAACACCGCAAGCGCCGCGACAAGCTCTTCCGGCATGGCGGGGTTAATCTGGCTCGGACCGCCAAACTCGAATTTTATCGTCTCCCCTGCCTCGTCCCGCATTATTCGTTGATTTCCGCCGATTAAGTACAATCCGTCCAAAATATTAACCACGTCGGAATCGTAGTAGTATTTCAGAGCGAGCTTCGTGCTTGCGCTGAAGTTATCGGGATTCGCCTGTTGTCCGTCCTTCGGGTTGCCCTTTGCAAACGTGAAGTAAGGAAGCATAAACACCGCGCCGAGCTTAGTGTTGCCATTAGAATCTTTGCCTTTGATGTATTTCTCATGGAACTTGCTAGTTATGGTAGGCAAGCCGCTTGCGCCCGTTCCGCCGAATACGGAGCCGACGAATATCACGCGAATACCGTCAGCGTCTTGACTCGGAACGGCGTATTTGCCGGTAATCAGGTTTTTCCAGAACCCGTCGGCGTTTGTGTCTTCGGCTTCGTCGTCAAACCACTTGCCCCACACGATTGAGCCGATGCTCGGGTCGCCGCGGCTGCCCTTGCGCAGGTCCAATTTGGTCAATAAATCCTCGGTGTAGAAAAACTCCGCGAGCTTTATGTTGTCGTCGCTGCCCGTGATTAGGTCTTTCAGCTTGTTAACCGTGTTAAAGTCGATGTTCCCGCGAAACTTTGAATTCTGCGGATTCTGACCTCCCGGAACAAACCTCTCGTATGTTATTTTGATTGGTTTCCACGTTTTCCCATCTGTATTGAACATCTTGTCTTCGCTATTCGCGATTTTTGCTTTTTCGTAATCCTGCATGTGCTCGTACATTTCTTTGTACAGCTTCAGAAGGTCTTCCAGTCTTTTGAAGTTGCCGCCTTCAGCGTCCATGTCGATGAAGCGCATTTCAATCTCGTCAACATTGCCGCGGAAGCCGCCGTTAATTCCCGCCGCCGCGAGGTAAACCACCGATTCCAGTATCTTCGCGCCCGTCCCGCCGACGCCTATAAGTAAATATTTCATAGCATACTCCTTACTCTAATATTATTAACGCTTGTTTGCTGTTATTTAAGTCCGCTCCTAAAGATATACGCCCTGAAAGTTCTGCGGCAGAGCACCATGTTCACGATGAGTATCACCAGAGCTATAAGCACGATTACCGGCAGCAGCGGAAACGACACGGGAGCCGCCGCGCCGTTCGCGGTCAGTATCGCCGCGAGATAAAAAAACTGAAAATACACCCACGCACCCGCCATAAGCACTCCCGCGATTATGCCGATGACGATATACAAGAGGCCCTCTTTCTCCAGTCCTTTGGGTCCGGGTGCGCTATTTCCCTTGTTGAAAAAGCTCCATTTCACGATGAACTGCGCAATCAGCGCGACAATCGCAACGAGAATCGGCACACCGACCGAGTTGCGCGCGTAGAGTTGAAGCTCATCGTCGTGAAGCTTGGGTGACGACGCAAGCCCGAGAGACTGCGACACCACAATCAACGCGACCAGAAGCGCAAGCGCAATGACCGTTGAAATGATGAAGCCGTTCCGGTTTTTACTGATGTATTCTTTTCTTTCCATAACTAATTTCCCCCTTAAAAATTTTTGTTTACTTAATTTTCGGTTTCCGCTGTTGTCGGTCTGTCTCTTGTTTCGCTCTGCGTGAACGCCACGCGGTCAGGGTCTGAATCTTTTCCGGAAGAGTAGTAATTCTTGGCAAAGCCGCGCTTGACGAATCCGAATACCGCGATGCTGCCGAAGTCGCCGCTCTGCGCGGGAAGCTCCGCTGTGACGGCTTCCGCTTTCTCGTTGGTCAGTCTCTCGAACAACGCGCCAATATACGGCGTGTGCCCCGTCTGCGTGTATGAGTTCGCTTTTCCGTCCTTCGCGCCGTTGTTCATCTCCGCGCGATATGCGTCAATGTCCAGCTCCCAGTCGAGCAGCCATTGCATGTCGGCTTTCAGCGTGTCCTTAACCGCTTTCGCCGTCGGGCTGACCGCCATCGTCATTTGCGCCGTAACCAATATGGGTTCGTCGAGAATCAGGTACTCCGGCTTGACGGGTAGCGTGAACCGCACGGACTTCGGCGCGGAGCTGCCCGAATCAAACGGGATTGACGCGCCGACGAACTTTTCCTTTTGTGCCGAAATGTCTAGCATTATCGGCGCGGCGACTTTATATGAGCCGTCAAACTCCTCGTCCTCGGGCACCTGCTCCGGCGCGTATTCACCTGTACCGTACAGGTTAAAGCTCAACTTCGGCGCGCCATACGCTGTCTTATCAAACGTTACCTCTGAGCCGCCGGGATATTTAATAACCTTATACGGCGCGCTGAACTGCACCGTCAGGTTGTTTCCGCCGCCCTCCGCCGCCGCGTCGAACGGCTCTTCATATACGCGGAACAGCGGTATACTGTCCGCGCTCAAATATGTCGAAAAATCGCCCTCCGAGAATACCGACTTTGAGTTTGTCTTGTCGTGAATCGGGTAGTCAAATTTTTCCTCTTCAATCGAGACACTCGCGTTTTTTAGCTGCGTTTCCGTAGTGATATTTGATTCGACGCGCAGCCCGCTGATTATATAGGATTGCACGAGCTGGCGGTCGCTGATTTTCGCGTTTATCGCGTCCTTCACCTCGGTAAGCTCGCGGTAAACGTTCTCCGCGTTGCCCATAAACATCATGTAAACCGGCTGCTGAAACACGCCGTTTTCGTTCAGGAGCGAAGTCGCGACAGCCGATTTCTGAACTGTTCGGACGGCGCTTTCTTTCGCGCTCAAGCCCGGCATGTCATAAATATCGCCGTTGTAATCCGCGAGCACGCCGATAATGCCGACGCACATGTTTTTGTTCTGCGTGAATACGGAAAGGTATTCGACAATCTTTTGCACCTGCGCCTCTTTCGGCGCAATCATGTCGCCGACGTACACATAAACGTCATTCGGCGCGGAGCCAATCATTTCCGCAAAATACTTGAAAGGCTCGTATAAATCCGAGTCGTCCTTGGGGTTTTGGTTATAGAACATCGCGCTCTTCAAATCCGCGAAATACTGCCCGTCGAGACGTAGCAGCTTGTAACCCTCAACGATTTCCGCTTTTGTATTTTTTTCTTTTGTCTTTTCCCCGACAAAGTAGATTTTGAAGCGGTCGCCCGACAGCTCGCTGTAAACCGCGTCAAGTATGGTGTTGTAGGTTCCGCAGCCTTTTTCCATAAAGTTGCGCATGGACAGGCTTGAATCCACGGCGAAATGGACGTTGTACGTCCCTCCCGCGCCGACCTGCGCCGAATACTGTCCGTCATGCAGCTCCGCGATTTTCCCCGAAACCGCCGCGGTGTCAAGCAGCGGCAGCGTGTCGTTCCAGTTGCTCAATTTACTCGTTTTCGGGTTGCACGCCGCAAGCGCAAACAGCATGACCGCGGCAAGCGCAATTGCAACAGCTTTCTTAAATACAAGCATTTCCATTTCTCCTTTATGTTTTTATTCTTAAGTCGTCAACACAGGCGCGGCAAGGAGTTTGCTGCCGCCGCAATCGCATTTCCGTCAATTTCGAGTGACAGGCGTAGTCGTAATTATTCAAAATCTGACAGAAAGTTACATTAACCCAGTATGACAATTTGCTTTATACTTTGAATAATCTATCACATATCAGTACCCCTGTCAACAGAAAATTCGACCGATTTCATGCGCCGCAACAATGCAATACGCCGCCGAAGCTGTCATTTCGGCGGCGTATATTTATTCTAATTTGGAACTCATGTAACAATCACACACGCTTCGCTTTTGCGGACTTACAGCCACTCGCCGTACTTTTTGATGTATATTTTCTTGACAATCTGCGACGCTATGCAATACCCCGCGAGAATTACCGCGAGCCACGGAATGAACGTCAGCGGGAGTTTTGACATATCGAGTCCTACGGAAAGTGTGCTGAAACCGACGATAAGCGTTATTGCCGCGACAATAAGCGTCGGAATCAGCAGAGCCGCGCTCGGTTTACTCTGCAAAAACGGGATTTTCGCCGTGCGAATCATATGAATAACGAGCACCTGCGAGACGGTTCCGAACACGAACCAGCCGCATTGGAACAGCGGCGCAAACTCCGCGCCGTTCGCTTTCATCGCCCACCACATTACCGCAAAGCACAGAATGTCGAATATCGAACTCAGCGGTCCCATGAACGCCATGAACGACTTTATAGAGCCTGTTTCCCATTTGCGCGGTTTTTTGAGGTATTCCTTATCCACACTATCAAACGGAATGCCCATTTGCGAGAAGTCGCACAGCAGGTTTTGCGTCAGTATTTGCACGGGCAGCATCGGCAGGAACGGCAGGAAAAGGCTCGCCGCCATGACAGAAATCATGTTGCCGAAGTTGCCGCTCGCCGCCATTTTGATATACTTTACAATGTTGCCGAACGTGCGCCGACCCTCGATAACGCCCTCTTCAAGCACCATCAGGTCCTTTTTCAGCAGGATAATGTCGGCGGTTTCTTTCGCGATGTCAACCGCGCTGTCCACCGAAATGCCGACGTCCGCCTGATGCAGCGGCGGCGCGTCGTTGATTCCGTCACCCATGTAACCGACGGTGTGCCCCGCGGTTTGGAACATCTTGACGACGCGTTCCTTTTGAGCGGGCGAGAGCTTGGCGAACAGGTCGCAGTTTTCGACGGCTTCGAGCAGCGCCGCGTCGTCCATCGCCTCAACGTCCTTGCCAGTTATGACGCGCGCGGTTTTAACGCCGACCTTGCCGCAGACCTTGATTGCGACGCCCTCGCTGTCGCCCGTCAGCACGACCGTGCGCACGCCGTGCTCTTTCAGGGCGGCGATTGCGGTTTTCGCGCTCTCTTTCGGCGGGTCGAGGAAGCCGACAAAGCCGATTAGCACCATGTCGCGCTCGTCCGCAACGCTGAACGCGCCGCTGCCGGGGACTTCGTTTTTCTGCGCGACGGCTATCATGCGCAGACCGTCCGCGTTGAACTTTTCGTAGGTTTGCATGGATATGCGCCTGTTTTCCTCGTCGAGCGGCAGGATTTTGCCGCCGATTTCGACGTATGCCGAAATTGCAATCAGTTCCTCAACCGCGCCCTTTGTGATAAGCTGGCGTTTGCCGTTCTTATCCTCAAGCACGACGCTCATTCTGCGGCGGGTGAAGTCGAACGGAATCTCATCAACGCGCGTAAAATCCGCGAGCGTTGACTCAAGCCCGTTTGCGACGGCGCGGTTAATAATCGCAAGGTCGATTAGGTTTTTCAGCCCCGTTTGGAAGTAGCTGTTGCGATATGCGTGGCGCAAAATGCGGCTGTCGTCCTCGCCGTGCAGATTCATGTATTTTTCGAGCACAATCTTGTCCTCGGTCAGCGTTCCCGTCTTGTCGGTGCAGAGCACGTCCATCTCGCCGAACGTTTGAATCGCGCCGAGCGTTTTCACGATTACGTTGTGCTTCGACATTGAAAGCGCGCCTTTTGCGAGCGTCGAGGTCATGATTACGGGCAGCATTTCCGGCGTAAGCCCAACGGCGATTGATATGGCGAACATCAGCGCGGCTATCCAGTCGTGCTTGGTCAAGCCGTTGATTAGCAGCATAATCGGAACCATGACGAGCATCAGCCGAATGAGCAGCGCGCTGACGGAATCCACTCCGCGCTCAAAGCTGTTCTTCGCCCTGTCGCCCGAGAGCGACTTCGCCATCGCGCCGAAATATGTTTCGTTGCCGATTGACAGCGCGACGGCGGTCGCGCTCCCGCTGACGATGTTGGAGCCCATGAAGCCGATGTTTTGCAGGTCGGTCAGCGCGTCGTCGCGATTATTCTTAATGTCGCTGAACTTCTCGACGGGGTTCGACTCCCCCGTTAACGCCGCCTGCGCAACAAAGGTGTCCTTTGTCGTAAGGAACCGCACGTCCGCGGGTATCATGTCCCCCGCCGAAAGGCGCACGATGTCGCCCGGGACAACTTCGTCCATCGAAATTTCGGTCATTTGCCCGTCGCGCCGCACATCGGCTTTGTTGGAAATCATCTTTGACAGGCTCTCGGCGGCGGCGTTGGAGCGTTGACTTTGAACGAACGCGATAACGCTGGACAGCAGCACGAGCGACAGTATTATGCTGACAGTCAGCCAATCGGGTCTTGCCGACGACACTACGTCGGTGAATATGGATATGATGGCGATTATCAGCAGCACCACATTGAACGGGTTTATAACCGCTTCGCGCAGTCTGTGCAGAACGCCGTTGCCGTCGTCGCTGGTTATGATGTTCTTGCCGTATTCGTCCTGCCGCTCCTCAACCTGCTCGGCGGTTAATCCCTGCGGCGTTGCCTCAAGCGTCGCGAACAGCGCGTTCAGGTCGTCAAACGCTGAAGCGCGGAGCTTTGCCTCGCTCTCGTTTTTGTTTTTGCGGATTTGCTTGCTTTCCGAATCATTGCGAAAGAGTTTCATGTTGACCATTCCTTTCATTTTAGGTTTCGCGGCGGAAACGCCAAAATGAATGACACGGAGCAATAAAAAAGCCGCCCCTACAGGCGACGAAAATCAAAGGAATGTGTGCGTCAGCCGAAAAGCGGACGAACAGAATCCCGCAGATGATACTCCGCGCCTGTTGTGTAATCATATTGTGTCTCTGCGCCGCGCCGCGGACTTCGAGGATTGCTGTCCATTGCTTTTGTTCACTTCCCTTTAGTATAATATAAATTTGGCTTACACTTTATAATACCACAAATGCTGCCATTGGTCAAGCGTTGGTTGCGCGCTATCGCAGGGCTTCGTACAGGCGCGACAGGTTCGTCTCCATGCGCTCGGTGAATGTGAGACTGTCTTGTGCGAACTCTATCGTGTACAGCGTGACGACGGTTGCGCCGCACTCACGGGCGAGCGTATCCGCGACGGCTTGCGTCGCGCCCGACTCCGCGAATATCGTTGTAACGCCGTTGTCGCGGCAGAAATCCACAAGCTCCGCGAGCTGTTTTGCCGTCGGCTCTCCCTCGGCGTACAACCCCTCGACGCTGCGCTGCGTCAGGTCGAAGTCGCGGGCGAGATAGGCGAACGCTTCATGCCCCGTCACGAATGTGCGCTGCTTAACTTGCGCGAATTTCTCGGCGTAATCGTCGCGCAGTACGGCGAGTTTATCCGTCAGCAGGTCGCAGTTTTCGGCGTAAGCTTCGGCGTTTGCGGGGTCTGCGACTGTCAGCGCGTCGCGCAATATGCGCGCAAGCTCCGTCGCGCCCGTGGGTGACAGCCAGACGTGCGGGTCGCCGTCTATCACGTTCGGAACGGCTTCCGCCGCCGCGAGCGACATGCCCTCCGTTTTCGTCGCGGCAAGCTGCGCCGCCCATGCGTCCAGCCCAAGCCCGTTGTAAATGAAAAGCTCCGCCGCGAGCGCGTCCGCAACGTCGCGCGGTTTCGGCTCGAAGTCGTGCGGCTCCGCGCCTGTCGGCAGTAGGTTTGTAACCGTGACGTGACCGCCGCCGATTGCGCCGACAAGCTCATAGAGCGCGTCCGTCGTGACTATGACGCGGTACGACTCGTCGCCCCCGCTCGGCTCCGACGGCGCGCACGATGTCAGCAGGACGGAGAGCGTCAGCAATATGGTCAGAATAATCGCAGTTTTTCGCATATGAATCAATCACCTTCAGATACAGTATAGCACAAACGCCCCGCTAATGCGAGACGTTTGTTGCAATTATGGTTTCGCCGTTATCCGACCTCCGCCGCGGAACCGAGGTCGATTATCGGGTTCGAGTTGCCGGAGACGACTGGGAGCTTCCCGTCCCACTTCTCCGTGCGCTGATATTCGAGATACGCTTCCGAGCTTTCTGCGAGCTGCTTTTGGATTGCTTCGATTGAGTACGCTTCGGCTTCGGCGCGCGCCTTTGTGGCGTATGCCTCCGCGTCGGCGCGGGTCTTTGTCGCTTCGGCTTCCGCCTTTGCTTTTTCGACCTGCTGCTGCGCTTCAATCGTTATCTTCGCTAGCTCCTGCTCCGCTTTCAGCGCGTCCTGCTGCGCGGTCTGCTTTGCTTCGACGGCGCGGTTGAACTCGTCCGAGAAGTCAAAGTTTGTGATGTTGAACTCGTCTGTGACTATCTGGTAAGTGCCGACCTTTTGGCGCAGCTCCTCTTTGATTTCGGCGGAGACGACCTGCCGCTGCGTAATGAGCTGCTCCGCGGAGAAGCGCGCGACGACGGATTTTATTGACTCCTGAATTGCGGGGGAGATGATTTTCGACTCGTATGCCATGCCGACGTTGCGGTAAAGCTCCGGCGCGTAAGCTGGGTCTATGTGGTAGTTGATTGCGGCGAGGACGGAGACGGTTTGCAAGTCCTTGCTTGCCGCGCTGCCCGAGACTTCAATCTTCTGCGTTTGCGTGTTGACCTTTGTAACGGCGGTGATGAACGGCATTTTGAAGTGCAGTCCCGCCGTCATCGGCGTGTCGCGCACAAGCCCCATGGTTGATACGACTCCGACGTTGCCGCTGTTGATGGTTACGATTGACGAGAGCCCGAGGACGAGAACCACGACGACCGCGACAAGGATTATGATGAGACGTTTTGTGATTTTCATATGTTTACCCCCCTTTATTTGATGTAACCATCATATACTAAAAAACCCGCGCCGTCAATTTAACGCGGGTGAAAGGATTATTTGGATTTGATTAAAGTTACGTTATCAGCATCGCGTCCCCAAAGCTGAAGAATCGGTAACGCTCGCGCACGGCTTCGTTGTACGCCGCCAAAACGTGCTCGCGCCCCGCGAGCGCGGAGACGAGCATTATGAGCGTCGATTCGGGGAGGTGGAAGTTCGTCACTAGTCCGTCTATCGCGCGGAATTTGTAGCCCGGGTAGATGAAGCAATTCGTAAAGCCCGCGTATGGCTCGAGCGTGCCGTCCTCATTCGCGCGGGATTCGATTGTGCGGCAGGAGGTTGTGCCGACGGCGATGACGCGCCTGCCCTCGCGCTTGGCGCGGGTGACGGCTTCGGCTGTCGCGGCCGGTATTTCGCAGTATTCGGCGTGCATCTCGTGCTCCTCAAGCCGCTCGACCTTGACGGGGCGGAACGTGCCGAGTCCGACGTGCAGCGTCACGCAATTAAGCTCCACGCCGCGCTCCGTCAGGCGTTGCAGCAGCTCGGGCGTGAAGTGCAACCCCGCTGTCGGCGCGGCTGCGCTGCCCGTCTCGCGCGAGTACACGGTTTGGTACCGCTCGGAGTCCGCGAGCGTCTCCGTGATGTACGGCGGGAGCGGCATTTGCCCGAGACGCTCCAAAGCTTCGAGAAATATACCGTCATACGCGAACCGAATCAGGCGGTTGCCGCCCTCGACGATTTGCGTGACCTCCGCCGTCAGCTCTCCGCCGCCGAATGTGATTTGCCGCCCGACGCGAACCTTGCGCCCCGGACGCGCGAGACATTCCCACTCGTTGTTTCCCCTGTCGTTCAGCAGCACAAGCTCGACCGCGCCGCCCGTATCGAGATTCCCGAACAGGCGCGCGGGCAGGACGCGCGAATCGTTCAGCACCATGCAGTCGCCCGCGCGGAGCAGGTCGGGCAGGTCGCGGAACACGCCGTGCCGTACTGCGCCGCTTGACTTGTCAAGGCACATCAGGCGCGACGCGTCGCGACGCTCAAGCGGGGTCTGCGCGATTAGTTCCGACGGGAGGTCGAAGTGAAAATCCGATGTTTTCATTCGCGGCTCACTTCCCTATCCCGTAATTTCCACGCCCGTAAAGTAGAATCGAATTATTTCGTCGTAGGTTTTGTTGTGGTATTTGTCCATTGCGAAAGCTCCCCATTGGCTCATGCCGACGTTGTGCCCGTTGCCCGCGCCGCTGATTACGAACACGCCGTTCACCTTACCGTCGGAGCTGCCCGTGGTGTCGCGCTTGCCTATCGCTTCAATGTCGCCGTCGCCCGTCACGGCGTAAACGCTGCCGCCCTGAATGAGCTGCGGCGTGCCGTCCGCGCCTATGGCGTAGGACGACGACGTGCCGCCCGCGAGTATACCGCTCTCGCCGTTGATATACACCTCGTCCGTCGCGCCGGGGATTGACGCGCCGCCGACGGCGAACCGAATCGACCTCACGCCGAGTACGGAGCGTATGCTGTCGCCTTTCGTGAAGGTAAACTTACTGCCGTTCGTGTCGCGGAGCGTCACGCGGTAGACGTTGCCTATCGCCGTGTACTCGACGGACAGGGACGATATGGCGGAGCAATTATATCCGCGCGAGCGCAGACGGGCTGCAAGCTCGTCCGGCGTATACTTAACAGTCCAGTAATAGCGGGGAATATCGCCCGCCGCCGCGACTTCGTAGGGGTCGATTACGCCGCGCAGGTACGGGCGGGCGAGCGCCCAGACGTTTTCGCTGCTCTCGGTCGCGCCGCCGTCGCTGGAGGAATAGTACGTCTCGCACAGCTCTCCGTTATATGTAATGTACAGCCCCGTCGTTTCGTCCACGGCGCGGTTCGTCGTCTCGTTCGCGTTGCCCGTGCCGTGATAGACTTGACAATGCTCCGTCGTGCAGAGGTCAAAGCCGTCTCCCTTGTGCGCGCCGAGCTTGGAAGCGGCGTAGGTTCTGGCGCATAGCGCCTGCGCCTTTAGCGCCTCGAGCGGCCAATTGGGCGCCATTTCATACGGGAGCAAGCCCTTGACGTAATCCTCGATATTCACCATGCTGAGAACGGTTAAGTCGCCGCCGTCCCGCCGCGTGTACTGGAAGCCGCCGTAATAGCGGTAGCCCTTGCACCACGTCTGGCACTTCGCGCCCGTTGAGGATACGGGCATTACGCCCAGTCCGCGCGCCGCGCCGCCGTCGAACTCGAAGATTACGCGCCCCGTTCCCGTCGCGGCGACGGCTATCGTGCTCGTCGTGCCCGACGTGATTGTGCCGTTTAATCCGCGTGAGGAGAGCGCGTTCTGCGCGTCCGTCGCGGAGATGTAGTCGCCGACCATGACGCGGAAAACGCCGTTGTCGTACTTGATGAACGCGCCGTCATATTGGTCAGCCGCGACGCGCGCGCCGTAATAGTCGGGGTATTCGCCCGAGATTTGCACGTGGTAACAGCCGACAACCGCGTCGCCCGTCGAACCCGGGACGTAACCGCCGCTTGTGTACGTCATGTTGCGGTCGCGCATGACTGAGATTTTCGTCTCGCTCGTCGTCGCGCCGAGTGAGACGAAGTTGCGGTCATCGTCGAAGTAACCGAACTCGTAGCCGTTGCCGTAGTTATCGACGTTCTGCAAATTCGCGGACGGGAGCGCGGAGGAACCGTAGAACAATCCGATTCGCAGCGTCGTAACCGTCGGCGTGAACCCGCGCGCCGTTGTGCCGAGCGCGACGAGCATCGCCGTCAGCAGCAACATGCACACCGCTGTGCGGAGGACGGTTTTCGCGCCTTTCGCGCTGATAGTATGTATTCGCGTCATAATTTAAGCCCTTTCATCTCATAAACATTGCCCGCAATCTCTTTGAAACTCGCGTTTTTTGTGTTGACAGGCGGATTAGAAGGTGGTAATATTGTTGACACTATAAAGAGTACAGAGGCGCGGTGACGATAAGTAGCGGCGGTTTAGGGGTCCGAACCCCCGCGACCCGCGGCGAAAGGCAGAACCGCCGAAGGGTTCGGGCTTTCGGAGGCTCGCGCTCTGGTTTGCGGGTTAACAGCCCGCGAACTGTCACCCGCGCGAAAACTGCGGCAAATTGCGAGATATTGCGTAAAATATTGCAAAGAATTTCGCAAAGAATTTTGTGATACCTGCCGCGCGAATTGCGTTTTCATTGGGTGGAGAGCTGTCTGCTTTTGGAATACGGGTGCCGGCGGGCATAATCGGGACAACAAAATCTGCGGGATAAAATGGGATTTTTCGCGGTTTGCCGATTGCCAACGACATTATATTACAAAATCAGCCGGTTTACCAGTCCCGGCTGATTTTTTTATACAAACTGTACAAGTTTAATTAGTTTGCACGCGCGTGAGTTGCGCAGAATATACTAAATATGTGGTTATGTGGAGGAAAAGGGAATGGCGAAGGAGAATTTAAGTTACAAGGTCGGGGTAATCGGCGCGACGGGAATGGTCGGGCAGCGATTCGTCACGCTGATTGCGGGGCACCCGTGGTTTAACCTTACGGTCGTCGCGGCGTCGTCGCGCAGCGCGGGCAAGACTTATGAGGAAGCCGTCGCGGGTCGGTGGTTAATGACGGAGCCTGTGCCCGAGTGCGCCAAGGGCTTGGTAATTAAATCAGCCGAGACTGACGTTGCGGAGATTGCCCGCGAGGTTGACTTCGTTTTCTCCGCCGTTGACATGAAGAAGGACGAGATTCAGGCGCTTGAGGAAGCTTACGCCAAGGCGGAGTGCCCCGTAATCTCCAACAATTCGGCTCACCGTTGGACGCCCGACGTGCCTATGGTCATACCGGAGCTGAACCCCGAGCATCTCGCGGTTCTGGAGCATCAGCGAAAGCGATTGGGGACGGCGCGGGGGTTCATCGCCGTCAAGTCCAATTGCTCGATTCAGAGTTACGTCCCCGCGCTGCACCCCCTGCTTGACTTTGGGGTCACACGCGTTCTTGCCTGTACGTATCAGGCGATTTCGGGCGCGGGTAAGACGTTCGAGTTGTGGCCCGAAATGGTTGACAATGTTATTCCGCTTATCGGCGGCGAGGAGGAGAAGTCGGAGCAGGAACCGCTGCGCGTCTGGGGCAAGGTTGAGGGCGGCGTTATCGTCCCCGCGAAAAGCCCCGCGATTACGACGCAATGCATACGCGTGCCCGTGTCGGACGGACACCTCGCGGCGGTGTTCGTGTCGTTTGAGCGCAAGCCGACAATCGACGAGATAAAGCGGCGTTGGGCTGAATTTACATCTCGCCCGCAGGAGCTGAAGCTGCCCTCCGCGCCGGAGCGGTTTTTGCACTACTTTGAGGAAGAAAATCGCCCGCAGGCAAAGCTGGACAGAATGTTGGAGCGCGGCATGGCGGTTTCAATCGGGCGGCTGCGCGAGGACACGCAGTATGACTACAAATTCGTGTGCCTGTCGCACAACACGCTGCGCGGCGCGGCTGGCGGAGCCGTTGAGCTGGCGGAGCTGCTGTGCGCGGAGCGGTTGATTGAGAACAGATAACAGCTATGGACGCGGAATTGACTATATGAAATGAAAGGAATATATGCTATGAAAGAACCTATATTTACCGGGTCGTCGGTTGCGATTGTTACGCCGTTTAACGAGAGCGGGGTTGACTTCGCAAAATTCGCGGAGCTGATTGACGCGCAGATTGAGGGTGGTACCGCCGCGATTACCGTGTGCGGCACGACGGGCGAATCCTCCACGCAGTCGCTAGACGAGCACATTCAGACCGTGGATTTCTGCGTGAAGCACGTCGCGGGGCGCGTCAAGGTCGTCGCCGGCAGCGGGAGCAACGACACGGAGGCGGCCGTCCTGCTCTCGACAGAGGCGGAGAAGTCCGGCGCGGACGGGTTGCTGCTCGTCACGCCTTACTACAATAAGGCGACGCAGCGTGGACTTATCAAGCACTACAACTACATAGCCGACCGCGTTAACACGCCGATTATTTTGTACAACGTGCCCTCGCGCACGGGCGTTGCGTTCACGGCGGCGACCTACAAGGAGCTTTCCAAGCACCCGAACGTCAACGGCATCAAGGAAGCTTCCGGCAACTTCCCGCTGATTGCGCAGACGCGCGCGCTGTGCGGAGACGACATGAATATTTGGAGCGGCAACGACAATGAGACTGTCGCGATGATGGCTCTCGGCGCAAAGGGCGTTATCTCCGTCGCCGCCAACGTTGTTCCGCGCGTCATGGCGGACATCACCGCCGCGTGTCTCAAGGGCGACTTTGCGACGGGGCTTGCGTTGCAGTCGAAGTACCTCGACCTGATGGACGCGCTGTTTTTGGAGGTTAACCCGATACCCGTCAAGGCTGCGCTGAATTTGTTGGGGCGCAACGTCGGCGAGCCGCGCTTGCCGCTTTGCGACATGGAGCCTGCTAATTTGGAAAAGCTGCGGAAGTCGCTGGCGATTATTCAGAATTAGTTCAAAACACGCGCGGCGGGTTCGTTCGGAATCCGCCGCGTTTACGAAAGAGAGGTTTTTGTGGTGATAAACACTATCATTTGCGGGTGCAACGGGCACATGGGACGGACTGTTACGCGGCTGATGGGCGAGGACGGCGGGTTCAACATCGTCGCGGGGTTTGACGCGCACACGGCTGTGCTGGACAAGTATCCCGTGTTCGCTTCCCCGTCGGAGTTTGCGGGCGCGGCGGACGTGCTTGTGGACTTCTCGTCGCCCGACGCGCTTGACGATTTGCTGGGCTTCGGGCTTGAGCGGCGGATTCCGCTCGTGCTGTGCACGACGGGGTATTCGCCCAAGCAGATTGAGAAAATCAGTCTCGCGGCGGACGAGCTGCCGATTTTCCGCAGCGGCAACATGTCGCTGGGTATCAACCTCGTCGCGGACTTGCTGCGGCGCGCGGCGGCTGTGCTGGGCGCGGGGTTTGACGTTGAAATTGTTGAAAAGCACCATCGGCGCAAGGTTGACGCGCCGAGCGGCACGGCGATTATGCTTGCCGACGCGGTGAGCGAATCCCTGCCATACGCGCCCGACTATGTGTTTGAGCGGCAGAGCCGCCGTGAACCGCGCGGCGAGCGTGAGATTGGCATTTCGGCGGTGCGCGGCGGCACGATTGTCGGCGAGCATGATGTGATTTTCGCGGGCACGGACGAGGTTATTGAGATTAAGCACTCGGCGTTCTCGCGCGATGTGTTCGCGGTCGGCGCGGTGCGCGCGGCGAAGTTCCTCGCGGGGGTGAGCGAGACGCGGCTGTACACCATGAGCGACGTGCTCGCGGCGATTGTATAACTCGCGGCGATAATATAATCAAACAGCGAACCGCCGGTCAAAAGACAGGCGGTTTGTTTTAATGTCACCAAGTCAGCTTGATGTTGGTGTCTGTATAGCTTTCCTGCGTCATGCCTTGCCACAGGTGCGCGCCGTACCCGCTTCGCTCCGGATACGGCAATCTGCTGCACCTGCCGACAGCGTTGCTTGTAAATGTCGCCACTACAGTTCCGTTATGCGTTATTTCCAGTTTTGAAAACGGAAACTGACCCACAGTCCATCTAATTTCCGTCTCCGCCAAGGCAATGGTCGGAACTAGTCCTATTTCTTCTTCGTCATTGTCGTCATCTTCATCTAGCAAATATTCCAAGTCTGACACATTTCATTTCTCCTTTTTGTTTATTTTATCACAATCATACGCCACATGGCGACGGTAGTCAATGGGAGAATTGACAATCAGCGCGTTTTGCTGTAGTATAGCTTTGGGTGATGTATTTTTGAAAAAGCTTGTATTAGTATTGATTTTGATTTCCGTTCTGTTCCTTGCGTCATGCGCGACGCAGCCCGCGCAACCCTCGGACGGCGCGGCGAGCGCGAGTCCAAGCTCCGCGCCGTCGGAGAGTGGCGCACCGTCGGAGAGCGGCGAGCCTGTGGGCGAGTTCCCCGACGATGACAATCCGCCTGTGAATCCCGACGATACGCAGTCGCCAAGCGGCGAAACGCCGACGACGGAGCCTTTCCCCGCTGAGATTTTCTTCGCGGGACTTTGGGAGCACACGCAGGCGTTTGACGAGACGTTTACGCTGACCGTTGCGGGCATGGAGCTTTCGGGGCTGGAGATTGACTACCTCGGGCTGCTGCCGAGCCTTACGTCCTGCGAGTACAGCGCGACGGAGGCGGACGGCGCGGTTACGGCGGAGTTCACGGTGACTTACGCGCCCGGCTACAAGCTCGCGGCGGCGTACCTCAATGAGCCGCTGATTTTGAAGCTTTCCGACCGTGAGCTTCAGACCTACGGACAGGCTGTCAGCGTGCTGGGCGAGGTGATTTTGCCCGACATGACGGACTATGAAAAAGAGCTTGCGATTCATGACTACATAGTTGACAACTGCGTGTACGACCTTGACAATCTCGCGGCGGGCACCGTGTCCGACGACATGCGGGAGCCTTACGGCGTACTCGTGCGCAAGGTCGCGATTTGCTCGGGATACAGCACGACGTTCAAGATGTTTATGGACATGCTCGGCATCGAGTGCGACATTATTTCGGGCATAGGCAACGGCGCGGAGTACGGCGGCGACCACGCTTGGAACCGCGTTAAGCTGGGCGACGACTACTACCTTGTGGACGTTACTTGGGACGACCCCGTTGGGACGAACAACGACGGGCGAGCCGTTTCGCACACGTACTTTAACGTCACGGACGAGGTTATGGCGCGCGACCACACGCCCGACAAGCCGTATTCGCCCTCCGCTTTCGCGACGGAATTTAACTACTTCTACTACAACAAGCTCGTAATCGGCAGTCAGGCGGAGTTTGACGCGGCTGTCGCAGCGGCGCACGAAAAGGGGTTACCGGAGGTTACGCTGCTGTGCGTCGGGGTGAACGCGGCGGAGCTTGACCGCGAGGCTGTGTTCAGTTACGTCAAGTCGTTCTCATACTCGATTGACGACAGCGTTAACACGATAACGATTATATTTTAGGTTGATTTGAGGGGTGCACGCTTTCGGCGTGCACTTCTTTGTTGAAAAAGTGCGCTCGGGCGCGCGCGGGATTTCTCTTTTCGTCTGAAAATACCTTTTATTGTTCACAATTATGTGGTACAATCTATCAGTATAATAATGCTAAAAGGACGGACAAAGAAAGGCGATTTACCATGCTTAAAGTATTTTCCAAAATTTTCGGCTCTCACAGCGACCGCGAGCTGCGCGATATTGAGCCGCTGATTGTAAAAATTGAAGCACTCGCGGACGAATACGGCGCGCTGACGGACGCGGAGCTGAAGGCGAAAACCCCGTGGTTCCGTGAGCGTTTGGCGCGCGGCGAGACGCTTGACGACCTGCTGCCGGAGGCTTTTGCCGCCGCGCGAGAGGCGGCTTACCGTGAGCTGCGCATGAGACCGTACCGCGTGCAGCTAATCGGCGGCGTTGTGCTGCATCAGGGGCGCATCGCGGAGATGAAAACCGGTGAGGGCAAGACGCTCGTCGCCGTTATGCCCGCGTATCTGAACGCGCTCGCGGGCAAGGGCGTGCACATCGTTACGGTCAACGACTACCTGGCAAAGCGCGACAGCGCTTGGATGGGTAAGGTGCACCGCGCCTTGGGACTGACGGTCGGCTGTATCGTCAGCGACCTCGGTCATGACAGCGACGCGCGGCGCGCGGCTTACGCGGCGGACATTACCTACGGCACGAACAACGAGATGGGCTTTGACTATCTGCGCGACAACATGGCGCGCAGCCGCGGCGACATGGTTCAGCGCGGGCAGAGCTTCGCTATCGTCGATGAGGTTGACTCGATATTGATTGACGAAGCGAGAACTCCGCTGATTATTTCCGGCAGGGCGGACGAAGCGACGGAGCTTTACGCGCAGGTGGACGATTTCGTCAAACGGCTTAAGGTCGCCGTTTTCGCGACGGTGGACGACAAGAAAGAGGACGACGAAAACCTTGACGCGGACTACATCGTCGATGAAAAAGGGCGCAGCGCGACCTTGACCGCGCGCGGTATCGCCAAGGCGGAGAGCTACTTCCACCTTGACAATCTTGCCGACCTCGACAACAACACGCTGTCTCACCACATCAACCAGTCAATCCGCGCGCACGGGATTATGAAGCGCGACATTGACTACATCGTTAAGGACGACGAGGTTATTATCGTCGATGAATTTACCGGTCGTCTCATGATAGGGCGGCGGTATAACGAGGGATTGCATCAGGCGATTGAAGCAAAGGAGCAGGTTAAGGTTGAGGGCGAGTCGCGGACGCTCGCGACTATCACGTTCCAGAACTATTTCCGTCTGTACGACAAGCTTTCGGGCATGACGGGTACCGCGCTGACGGAAGCGGAGGAGTTCGGCGCGATTTACAAGCTGGATATTATCGAGATTCCGACGAACAAGCCGCTCGCGCGTATAGACAACCCCGACATCGTGTATCGCACGGAGGTCGGTAAGTACAACGCGATTATCGACCAGATTATCAAGTGCCACGACAAGGGGCAGCCCGTTCTCGTCGGTACGGTGTCGATTGAGAAGTCGGAGCATTTGGCGAAGCTTCTGCGGGAGCGCGGGTTGAAGCAGTTCAACGTGTTGAACGCGAAGAACCACGAGAAAGAAGCGGAGATAGTCGCGCAGGCGGGCAAGCTCGGCGCGGTTACAATCGCGACGAACATGGCGGGGCGCGGCACCGACATTGTGCTCGGCGGTAACGCCGAATTTATGGCGAAGAACGACCTGCGAAAAGAAGGCATGTCCGACGAACTGATTGACGCGGCGACGGGTCACGCGGACACCGACGACGCGGAAGTGCTCGCCGCGCGCGAGAAGTACGCGGAGCGGTTGCAGGCGCACGAGATTTCCACTTCGGCGGAAGCGGAAGCCGTTAAGAAAGCGGGCGGACTGTTCATCATCGGCACAGAGCGGCATGAAGCGCGGCGTATCGACAATCAGCTGCGCGGACGCTCGGCACGACAGGGCGACCCGGGTGAAACGCGGTTTTTCATCGCCGCGACGGACGACATTATGCGGCTGTTCGGCTCCGACAGGTTCAGCGGCGCGATGGACACGCTGAAGATTGACGACAACACGCCGATTGACCAAAAGCTGCTGTCAAACGCGATTGAGACGGCGCAGAAAAAGGTTGAGTCGCGCAACTTCCAGTCGCGCAAGAGCGTGCTGGAGTTTGACGACGTTATGAACACGCAGCGCGCGCTGATATACGACCAACGCGCAAAGGTCCTCGCGGGGGAAGATGTTCGCGACAACATTCGCGGCATGATTACCGACCTCGTGACCTCTGCCGTTGACCTCGGCGCGGACGAGCACGGCAACATCACCTCGCAGTCGGATTTGGACGAAATTCTATCGCAATTTTCGACGATGTTTATCGCGCGCGGCTCTATTGAACTGCCGGCGAACGGTAAGCTGGACAAAAAGACGCTGACGGACAAGATTCTTGAGCAGGCTTTCCGCGTGTATGACGCGCGCGAGAAGCAGCTCGGCAACATTCCCGATACGGGCAAGCCGTTTATGCGCGAGTTTGAGCGGTTTATCATGCGCACCGTCGTGGACGAATATTGGATGGACCACATCGACGCTATGGACGAGCTGCGCGACGGTGTGCGGCTGCGCGCTTACGGGCAGGTTAACCCCGTGGACGAGTATAAGCGCGAGGGCTTTGAGATGTTCGAGGCGATGATTGACGGCATAAAGAGCGAGGTTGTGCGCCGCCTGTACACCACTAAGGTTACGGCGGAGACGGAGCTTAAGAGCAAGGCGGCTCCGCGCAACGTCGTCGCGGGCTTCGCGGGTGAAGGCGGCGGCGAGAAACCCAAGTCGCAACCCGTGCGCGTCGCGAAAAAGCCGAAGCCGAACGACCCGTGCCCCTGCGGCGCGCTGCGTGAGAACGGTACGGGCTTGCGCAAGAAGTACAAGGACTGCCACGGAAGGCTTGAATCGTAAGGTATGAAAAAGGCGTTCCTCATTTTATTTATCGTGCTTGCCGTTATCGCGGTCGCCGCCGCCGTCGTATTCGGCACGGGGCTTTTGACGTTTGGCGAGGACACGGGCGCGGCGGCTTCTCCGCCGCTTGAGACGGAAGAGCCTGCGGCTTCGATAACGCCGCCGTCGCCCTCCCCGGGTCCGACGCGCGCGCCGGCGGTGCTTGGCGACAACAGGTTTTCCCTGCGGCACAACCCTGACGTGTCGCTGAACCCGATTACGGGTACGGACCCCGACAATTTGCGTCTCGGCAGTCTGCTGTACGAGTCGCTGTTCGCGCTGGACGAGCGGTTCACCGCCGTGCCGGTGCTGTGCGAGAGCTATCACACCGACAACGGCAAGACGTTTCGGTTTACGATTTACGAGGACATCGCCATGTCGGACGGGACGACGATGGACGCATACGACGTGGCTTATTCGCTGAACCGCGCGCGCGAAAGCTCTCGTTTATCGGCTCGGTTGAGTGATATTACGAGCGTTACCGTGTTCGAGCGGCTGACCGTTGAGGTTACGCTCGGGCATGTGAATTACAGGCTGCCGACCCTGCTGGACGTACCGATTATTAAGTACGGCTCGACGGGTACGGTGCCGCCCGGCTCGGGTCCTTACCGCTATGACGCGACGGGTGAGGAACCGATGCTCGTCAAGAGTATCGAGTACCGCAACTCATCACTACTGCCCGTTGACGTTATCTATCTCGAGAGCTGCACGGACGCGGAGCTTGGCGAGCGATTCACCTCGCAGCGGATTGACCTGTATGAGGACGACCCGATGGGCGGCTATCGCGTTATCGTTCCGCGCGACCATGAGACGCGGTATTACGACACGACGACGCTGCAATTTCTCGGGCTGAACGACCGCGTTGAAGCTATGCGCGACCCCGCGTTTCGGCGGGCGATTGCGGCGGCGGCTGATGTGCGCGGGCTTGCGGCGGAGATTATGGGCGGGCACGCCGTCGCCGCGCCGCTCGCGCTGTCGCCAAGGCACGCGCTGTATAACGCGGCATGGGAACCCAAGCGCACGGGCAGCGCGTTCGCGGAGTTGAGCGGTATTCTCGCCGAGATGGGCTTTGAGGATACGGACAGCGACAGGTACCTCGAATACATGCGTGAGGACGGCTCGCACTCCCCTTTCACGCTGACGTTTATCGTGAACGACGACAACGAGTTCAAGGTTGCGGCGGCGGAGCGCATTGCGGACGTTATCAGCCGCGTCGGACTGGATATTGAGCTTAAGGTGCTCCCATGGGACGAGTTTGAGGCTGTACTGAAATCGGGCGGCTTCGACATGTATTACGGGGAGGTTCGCCTGTCCGCCGACTTCAACCTTTCACCGCTGTTGTTGCCGGGCGGCTCGCTGGACTACGGCGGCATGGGCGGTGAGAAGTACCGCGCGCTGCTTGCGGACTTTTCGGCGGCGGAATCCGAAAAAGCGCAGACGGACGCGGCGCGCGCGCTGTGCTACGCCGTTGAGGACGACGCGCCGTTTATTCCGCTGCTTTACAAGCAGTTCGCCGTGCACACGGGGCGCAACGTCGCGCGCGGGCTGCGTCCCACGCAGTCAGGCATATTCACAAATATTACGCAATGGCAGTTGATTATTGACAACTAACAATTTTAGAACGGAGAACGGATATGGTTTTTCGCTGTTACACGGAAAAAAAGGCGGGGTTTGACGTTGAGGCGCGCGGCGCGCTCGCGGATTTGCGCGTTAACCTCGGTCTACGCGGGCTTACGCGCGTGCGCATATTGAATCGGTACGACATAGAGGGAATTTCGGCGGAGGACTATGTCGCGGCTAAGACGGCAATATTGTCGGAGCCGCCGATTGACGACTGTTATGACGAGTTACCGCCAGATTTGTCGGGCGCGGCGGGTCGTCTCGCGGTTGAGGCTCTGCCCGGGCAGTACGACCAGCGGGCGGATTCCTGCGCGCAATGTATCCAGATGATGACACGCGGGGCGCGTCCCGCCGTCGCGACGGCTAAGGTGTACGCGTTTTACGGCGAGCTTTCGCCGTCGGAGCGCGAGCGCGCCGCCGCCTACCTGATTAACCCCGTCGAATCGCGGGAGGCGAGTCCGAGCAAGCCCGAAACGCTTGCCGCCGTATATCCCGAGCCTGAACCCGTCGCCGTAATTGACGGCTTTGCGGAAATGGAAGTCGCCGAATTGGAGGGGTTGCTCACGGCTCACTCTCTCGCGATGGACCTTGACGATTTGCGGTTCATGCAGGGGTATTTCCGTGACTCGGAGCAGCGCGACCCGACGGTTACGGAGCTGAAGCTGATTGACACGTATTGGAGCGACCATTGTCGGCACACGACGTTTTTGACGCGGCTGAACCGCGTGATTATACCCGACAATGAGCGGGTTTCCGTCGCTTTTGACCGCTACCTCGCGCTGCGGCGTGAGGTTTACGGAGACGTCAGTTACCTTGAGCGTCCTATAACGCTGATGGATATTGCGACTATCGGGGCAAAGGCTCTGAAAAAGCGCGGCGTTTTGAAGAACCTCGACGAGTCGGAGGAGATTAACGCTTGCTCGATACATATTCCCGTTGAGGTTGACGGCGAGACGCAGGACTGGCTGCTGATGTTCAAGAACGAGACGCATAACCACCCGACGGAGATTGAGCCGTTCGGCGGCGCGGCAACCTGCATCGGCGGCGCGATTCGCGACCCGCTGTCCGGGCGTTCTTACGTGTATCAGGCTATGCGCGTCACGGGCGCGGCTGACCCGCGCGCGCCGATTGGCGAGACGATTCCCGGCAAGCTGCCGCAACGAAAGCTGACGACGACAGCCGCGCGCGGCTATTCGTCCTACGGCAATCAGATTGGGCTTGCGACGGGATTGGTGCACGAGTTTTATCACCCGGGTTACGCGGCAAAGCGCATGGAAATCGGCGCGGTCGTCGGCGCGGTTAAGTACTCCGACGTGCGGCGCGAAACGCCCGCGGCGGGTGACGTTGTTATCCTGCTCGGCGGGCGCACGGGACGTGACGGAATCGGCGGCGCGACGGGTTCGAGCAAGTCGCACAACGCGCAGTCGCTCGTCACGATGGCGAGCGAGGTGCAAAAGGGTAACGCGCCCGAGGAGCGCAAAATTCAGCGGCTGTTCCGTGACGGCGAGGTTACGCGCATGATTAAGCGGTGCAACGACTTCGGTGCGGGCGGCGTGAGCGTCGCGATAGGCGAGCTTGCCGACGGGCTGGACATTGACCTGTCGCTTGTGCGGCGCAAATATGAGGGACTGGGCGCGACGGAGCTTGCAATCTCGGAGTCGCAGGAGCGCATGGCTGTCGTCGTCGCGGCGCGAGACGCGGAGGCTTTTATCGCGAAAGCGGCGGGCGAGAACCTTGAGGCTTACGTCGTCGCGACGGTTACGGACAACGCGCGGCTTGTATTGCGCCACAACGGCGCGGTCGTCGCGGATTTATCGCGCAGTTTCCTGTCCTCAAACGGTATGCCAAAGACCGTGCATGTCGAAGTCGCGCCGCCCAAGGCTGTGGATGCGGACGCGCGGGCGCGTTATGACGAGCTAATCGGCGCTTCGCAGGCGGGGCTTATCGAGCTGTTTGACAGCTCCGTCGGCGCGGGGACGGTGCTCGCGCCGTTCGGCGGCAGGACTCAAAAGACCGCGCCGCAGGTCATGGCGGCACTTATTCCCGTGCAGGACGCGGAGACTTCAACATGCAGCGTTATGGCTTACGGGTTCGACCCATATGTGTCGGCGGCTGACCCGTATCTCGGCGCGAAGCGGGCGGTTTTCAGCTCTGTTTCAAAGCTCGTCGCGGCGGGCTGCGACCCCGACGCGGTTTATTTGACGTTTCAGGAATATTTCGAGCGTTTGCGGCATGAGCCGCTGCGTTGGGGCAAGCCGTTTGCCGCGCTGCTCGGCGCGCTTGACGCGCAGCTTGAGCTGGGCGCGGCGGCTATCGGCGGTAAGGACAGCATGAGCGGTTCGTTTAACGAGCTTGACGTGCCGCCGACGCTTGTGTCGTTCGCGATTGCGCCCGCCGACGCGCGTGTTATCATCTCGCCCGAGTTCAAGGCGGCGGGGCACAACGTCGTGTATTTCCCGCCGGAGGGCGACATAAAAGAGCTGTGGCGCAAGGTGCATACGCTCATTCGGGACGGGGTAATTCTCGCCGCGTCGTCCGTTGAGAGCGCGGACGGCTTGAGCGAGATTGTGAATATGTGTCTCGGCAACGAGATTGGGTTTGAGGCGCACGTTGAGTGTTCTGTGAACATGCGGGTCAGCGGGATTATCGCGGAGGTCACACGCACTGATACGGGCGCGCTGTTGCTCGGACAGACGATTGCAAAGCCTGTGGTCACGCCCGAGATGCCATTGAAGTCAACGCCGCTTTCGGAGCTGCTCGCGCGGCGCGAGGCTCCGCTTGAGGGCGTGTTCCCGACGCGCGCGACGCAGGAGGGCGCCGCGCCGAGGTTCGAGTTCGCGACGCGCCCGACGTTCACGGCGAGCCGCAAAGCCGCCGCGTTCGCCGCGCCGCGCGCCACGGTTTTCAGCTTCCCCGGCACGAACAGCGAGATTGACACGGCGCGCGCCGTCGTCCGTGCGGGCGGCAACGCCGACGTGCTCGTCGTGCGCAACCTCACGCCGGAGTTGCTCGCGCAGTCGGTGGAGGACGCGCTGCGCGCGATAGAAAATAGCCAAATGTTGATAATTCCCGGCGGCTTCTCCGGCGGGGACGAGCCGGACGGCAGCGCGAAGTTTATCACGGCGTTCTTCCGCAACCCCGCCATTGCCGACGCGGTGCACGAGCTGCTATATACGCGCGACGGACTTATGCTCGGCATTTGCAACGGTTTTCAGGCACTTATCAAGCTCGGGCTTGTTCCTTATGGGCGTATTTCCCCGCAGAGCGAGGACGCGCCGACGCTTACTTACAACGTAATCGGGCGGCATCAGGCGAAGTATGTGTCAACGCGCGTCGCGTCCGTCGCGTCGCCGTGGGCGGCAAAGCTGAACGTCGGGGACGTGCACTCGATACCGATTTCACACGGCGAGGGCAGGCTTGTCGCGCCCGAGTCCGCGCTGCTCGCGCTGGCTGACGCGGGGCAGATTGCGACGCAGTATTGCGACGCGGACGGCGCGCCGTCGATGGACATTGCGTTTAACCCGAACGGGAGCGCGCTTGCGATTGAGGGGTTGTTCAGCCCCGACGGGCGCGTGTTTGGCAAGATGGGGCACACGGAGCGGCGCGGAGCCTTCGTCGCGAAAAATATTCACGGCGAGAAGCACCAGTTGATATTCGAGAGCGGCGTCGCGTACTATAAATAAACGACTCATAACAGGGGGATTGCGGTATGACAGACAGAAGTTTAATCGAGCTGGCTCGCGCCGCCATGCGGCACTCTTACAGTCCTTACTCGCGCTTCCCCGTCGGGGCGGCTATCGAGTGCGCGGACGGGCGGGTGTTCACGGGGTGCAACATTGAAAACGTGGCTTTCGGCGCGACGATGTGCGCGGAGGCTGTGGCTCTCGCGTCGGCGGTCAGCGTGGGTGCGCGCGAGTTTCTGCGTATCGCGATTGTGTCGGACGGCAAGACGTATTGTTACCCCTGCGGCAACTGTCGGCAGTTGCTGTCGGAGTTTTCGCCGGAGATTGAGGTTCTGTGTGTGCGGGGCGACGGGCGTTACGTCAGTTATCCGCTGACGCGTTTGCTTGCGGAGTCTTTCGGCAAGGGACAATTGGGTTAGATTCTTTTATTTGTCACGTATTTGTAACACAATCAATCTTTACTGCGCGCCGATTTTGTTATAATATAGTGACGGAAGTAAATTTACACAGGTACGGAGGAGGAAACGACATTGGACGATTTAAGCTTTACGAGAAAATTCAACCTTGGCACGGGCAAGACGGAGATTCGGGAGATTCTCTCCTCTGTTTATGAGGCTCTGCGCGTTAAGGGCTACAACCCAATCAATCAGATTGTGGGGTACATTCTGACCGAGGACCCGACGTATATCACGAACTACGGCAACGCGCGAAGCGACATTTGCCGCATCGACCGCGACGAGCTGCTTAGCGAGCTTGTTGCGAACTATCTGGGCGACACATCGGCGACTGCCGGTAAATAAGAAAAATCCTCGCCGTTGGCGGGGATTTTCCTTATTCTCTGCGTCCCGCCGCAGCAACGCTCTCGTCTATCGTCCTGCGACGCGTCTTTCCGTTCCATATCTGTTATCTATTATCAGTTAACTGTTACTTGCTCCTTGCGCTCCCCGCGCGGGGCCCCCTTTCTTATGCGAGAAAGGGGGGAAAGCGCACTTAAGAGGGGAAACCCCTCTTAAGAATCACCCCGCGAGCTAGGCGCAAACCGAGTGCGGTGGTACGGGCAACAAGTTAACGCTTGGGTTGCAAGCTGCCACTTGGCAAGGATACATTGTTGCAACATTGACAACTTCGCGCGAGCGAGCTTGCACTTGAAGTTTAGTCTTGTTCCGCGTAATGAGTGACCTGATTTGCGATAGCGACTGGAGACTGGAGTGCTTTGAGAAGCAGGGTGATTCTTAAGAGGGGCGGCAGCCCCTCTTAAGCGCGCTTTCCCCCCTTTCCCGCGTTGGAAAGGGGGCGCCGCCCGCGCAGGGCAAGCGAATCTCCTTTGAGATTGAAAAAAATTCAAACGACTAATGAAGCAAGCGCGGCGTTACGCGCAAGAGGTGCCGCGCGGCGGGACGGGGGAATAATGTGCACAAATAAGTAAGTGCCGCAAACGCGGCACCTACTTGTTTATGCGCGTTCTACAACGTCGATGTCGCGTTCGCGGAAGAGCATTGATATGCACCAGACGGCGGCAAGTCCGACGAGCGTATATGCCACGCGCGCGGCGGTCGTTGCCGCTCCGTTAAACAGCCCGGCAATGAAGTCATACCGAAATATTCCGACGCTGCCCCAGTTTAGTCCGCCGATTATCGCGAGTATCAGCGCGATTCTGTCCATGAGCATGTGGATTTCCTCCTTGCACCGTTTTAGTACGGTGCTTATTTATAGTTGCCGCGCCGCTTTTAATTATGCGCGGGATAAATTTCATTTGTAGAGGTACAATAGATAAGTGAAAGACAAGCCGCGCCGAGTTTGGTAAAATGGTGAGTGAAGAGCAAACCATAACCGAACCGAAGGGAGCGACCTGTCATGATAAGCGTAGCACAAA